>NZ_SOPU01000081.1:0-177119 GCF_004402115.1 Pseudomonas sp. F01002
TGCATCGCCGATGGTAGTGTGGGGTTTCCCCATGTGAGAGTAGGTCATCGTCAAGATTAAATTCCGAAACCCCTATCTGCGTATGCAGGTAGGGGTTTTGTTTTGTCCGCAGGAAAGTGGCATTACGAAAAAGGGATAGTCCATCGGCCATCCCAGGTTCCAGCAGCATCGTTAGTGAAACTTCGGCAGAACGTATTCAGCAATCTCTTCAATAACCTCGGCAACCGGTCGCTCGCTACGACGCAGATGCAAGCCAACGTGCTGCACACCTGCTTCACGCAAAGCCTGAAGCTCATCGATCAATTCCAGTCTCCCGCAGCTGCCGCCAAAACGAACGCGTCGCATCGGTGCATGAGGATTGGCCGCCAGATCCAAGTGAACGAAGCTGACGTAGGGTTTATTACCACCGACCTCCCGCCACAGTCCCACTCGGCGCCGATGCTCATCCGGAGTGCCAGGGTAGGCGAGCCAGCCGTCCATGTGTTGGCCGATCCACGCAGGGGATTGCTGACCAAGACCTGCAACCAGCAATGGCACTGGCTGATCTCGCTCCGGTAACAGGCGAGCACCTTCCGGCAAGCGGCCTTCACCTTGGCTGCGCAACAACTCAACCGTCTCGCGAAAGATCTCGCCCCGCTGATCGTAGTCCACACCAAACAATGGATACTCCATAGGTCGGTCGCCACTGGCCACACCCAGTAGCAGACGTCCATCACTCAGTTCATCAACACTGTTGGCTGCCTTGAGCGTTAGCCAAGGCTGACGCAACGGCAATACAACCGCCGCTGTACCGAGCATGATGTTGTCAGTGATCCCGGCCAGGTAGCCAAGGTACGAAAAGGTTTCGAACACCTGTGCCGCATCACCAAAATCGGGATCATAAACCGGCACATCGCGTACCCACAGAGCGCCGAAACCAGCCTTGTCTGCGAGGTGCGCCATAGCGGCGTGCTGCTTCAGGTCCGGAACTCCAAACGGCCGCTCCTCGGCAATCCGCAGCCGCTGCCCATCGCTGGACCAATCGTTATCCAGGGGCAGTTCCAGCCCAATGGAAAATCCATTGGAGCCCAGTAATCGTTGAAATCGTGGATGCATGAAAAGACTCCAAAAAAACATAACGGAATGACATGCACCCAGTATCTACAGGCCCTTCTTCAAGAAAAATGCATGAATGGGAATATCAATCTTGAGCAAAACGCACTAGTCATAAAGAAACCGAACGTCGTTTTAATCTTCAAGGACAACCGTTAGAGGAAATCGCACTAAAGTGACCGTCCGGTTTTTGGTATGGTGCAGCTCGTTTTTTAGCGGACTGATTTCAAGCCTACGGATCGGCGCCCCCTTTACAGTCAAAGAGCTGCTGCAGAAATGCCCCAACCGATACCGATCAAGGACCACGAAAAAGAGACGCGCCTGGTCAACAAAAGACTGATGGCTTGCGCCCTGTTCGTTGTCGCCATTACCTGCGCGCTGGTCGTGCGCATGTATGTCCTGCAGGTGGTCGAATTTGACTATCACTCGACGATCTCAGAAAACAATCGCGTCCACGTCCTGCCGATCACCCCCACCCGCGGATTGATCTATG
Source organism: Pseudomonas sp. F01002 (assembly GCF_004402115.1). Taxonomy (NCBI): domain Bacteria; kingdom Pseudomonadati; phylum Pseudomonadota; class Gammaproteobacteria; order Pseudomonadales; family Pseudomonadaceae; genus Pseudomonas; species Pseudomonas sp. F01002. The sequence continues at coordinate 1,586 of NZ_SOPU01000081.1, forward strand.
ACCGCAACGGTGTAGTTCTGGCGGGCAACCGTCCCAGCTTCAACCTGACCATCACCCGCGAACGCGCCTCTGATGTCAAAGAGGAACTGGATGAAGTAGTCACCCTCCTGCACTTGCCGACAGAAGATCGAGCGCTGTTCGACAAGGCAATGAAGCAGGCTCGACATCCATTCGTGCCGGTCACCTTGTTCTATGAGCTCAGCGAAGAACAAATCGCGGTGTTGGCGGTCAACGAGTTCCGCCTGCCGGGGATCGACGTAGAGCCACAATTCGTTCGCCACTACCCGATGGGCGCGCACTTTGCGCACTCCATTGGCTACGTCGGCCGCATCAACGAGAAAGAATCCAAAGCCCTGGACACGGTGGAATACCGTGGCACTCAATCGATCGGCAAGACCGGCATCGAAAAATTCTACGAGTCGCAGTTGCACGGCCAGGTTGGTTACGAAGAAGTCGAAACCAACGCTCAGGGCCGGGTCCTGCGAGTGCTCAAGCACACCGATCCGATCCCCGGCAAAAACATCGTATTGAGCCTCGACGTCAAACTTCAGGAAGCCGCCGAGGAAGCCTTGGGCGATCGTCGCGGTTCGGTGGTCGCTCTCGATCCGTCGACCGGCGAAGTACTCGCGATGGTCAGCAAGCCGAGCTTCGATCCGAACCTGTTCGTCACCGGGATCAGCTTCAAGGAATACGCAGCGCTGCACGACTCGATCGACCGGCCGCTGTTCAACCGCGTACTGCGCGGCCTCTATGCACCGGGTTCGACCATCAAGCCGGAAGTGGCCATTGCCGGCCTCGACGCCGGCGTCGTTACCCCGCAGACCCGCGTCTTCGACCCCGGTTATTACCAACTCCCGGACTTCGATCACAAGTACCGCAACTGGAACCACAGCGGCGATGGCTGGGTGGACATGGACGCGGCGATCATGCGCTCCAACGACACCTACTTCTACGACCTGGCCCACAAGCTGGGCATCGACCGACTGCATGACTACATGGCCATGTTCGGCCTCGGCGAGAAAGTCTCGCTGGACATGTTCGAAGAGTCTGCCGGCCTGATGCCATCGCAAACCTGGAAGCGTGCCACGCGCCGTCAGGCATGGTTCCCGGGCGAGACCGTGATCCTCGGCATCGGCCAGGGCTACATGCAGGTCACGCCCCTGCAGTTGGCCCAGGCCACTGCACTGATCGCCAACAAAGGTGTCTGGAATCGCCCGCACCTGGCCAGGACAGTGGACGGTGTTGCGCCAGTGGATGAGCATCCAATGCCAAACATCCTGTTGAAAGACCCGCGTGACTGGGAGCAGGTCAACCATGGCATGCAAATGGTCATGCACGACGCTCGCGGGATTGCCCGGGCGGCAGCGCAGGGCGCTCAGTACCGCATCGCCGGCAAGAGTGGTACCGCGCAAGTGGTGGCGATCAAGCAGGGCGAGCGTTACAACCGGGCGAAAACCCTGGAGCGTAACCGCGATAACGCCTTGTTCGTCGGTTTTGCCCCGGCCGAACATCCGAAGATTGTCATCTCGGTGATGATCGAAAACGGCGAGGCCGGCGGTCGCGTCGCAGGTCCCGTGGTGCGGCAGATCATGGATGCCTGGCTACTCGATCAGGACGGTCACTTGAAGCCGCAATACGCTACACCGAGCAAAGCACCGGGCGACCCTCACGTCTAATCGATCAAGGCTTCACAGCACAGGCTCACGAATACTGAGCATGTGCTGGAAGCTTTCGAGGAATACGGTTTCGGCCTGACTCATCTTCTGCTCACGATTCCACAACAGCTGGATATCGAAATCCACCACCCCATCTTCCGGCGGCAAACGCCAGAGCAAACCTTGCTCGACCCCTGCGCACCAAGTGCGTCGGCAGACACCCAATGCGGAACCCCGCGCAAATCAAGCGATAAATTTCTTCGAAACTCGTCGATGATGCGACGATCTTGCCGGTAAAGCCTTGCTGGTCACGGAGCAATGTCAAAGGATGCGAATCTTGCCGACCACGTCGTCGTTACGACTCTCCACCACCGTGCTCAGTCGTGAAATATCGCCGTAAATGTCCGCCGCAATGCGCAGGACTTCCTCCCCGGTTTCCGTCAGATCAAAGCGTCGCCCACTGCGGGCAATCAACACACACTCCAATTGTTACACCCAGCCTGAAGGCGGGCGTTTTCGATGGCGTCTATGGCGTACTCGCCGGCCTGGAAGTGGTCCGTTGCCTGAATGACCTCGGCATCCAGACCCGCAAGCCGCTGGAAGTGGCGGTCTGGACCAACGAAGAAGGCGCACGCTTCACCCCGGCGATGTTCGGCTCGGCGGTGTTCACCGGGATCATGCAACTGGACACGGCGCTGGCGGTGCGTGACATCGACGGCATCAGCGTTGCCGAGGCGTTGCAACGCACCGGTTACGCCGGCGAGGCCCCGTTTGGCGGCGCGGTGGATGCGTACTTTGAAGCGCACATTGAGCAAGGTCCGATCCTCGAAGACAACGCCAAAAGCATCGGCGTGGTCAGCGGCGGCCAGGCAATTCGCTGGCTAGATGTACGCGTCGAAGGCATGGCCGCCCACGCCGGTACAACGCCGATGCCGCTGCGCAAAGACGCCTTGTATGGCGTGGCGCGGATGATCCAGGCCATCGAAGGTTTGGCCACCGATTTGCCCCTGAAGGCCTGACCACTGTCGGCGAGTTGAGCATCAACAAATCCTCGCGCAACACCATTCCGGGGCTGGTGAATTTCACCGTCGACCTGCGTCATCACCGCGACGAAGCCATTGAGGCCATGGAGCAGCAGGTCCGTGCGCGACTCCAGTCGATTGCCGATAGCCGTGGCTTGAACCTGACGATTAGGCCTCACTGGATCAGCCCGGCAACACCGTTCGATGCCGATTGCGTGGCGGCCATGCAGCAGGCGGTGGACGCGCTGGGCTACGCTCAGCAATCGATTGTCAGCGGCGCCGGGCATGATGCGATTCATCTGGCGCGGTACTGCCCGACGGCGATGGTGTTCATTCCTTGCGTCGGCGGCTTGAGCCATAACGAAGCCGAAGACGTGTTGCCCGAAGACGTGCGTCAGGGCACCGATGTGTTGCTCAACGCCGTGCTGTCCCGCGCCGGTAAAGTCGAATAAAACGAAATCCATGTGGGAGCGGGCTTGCTCGCGAAGAGGGAGTGTCAGTCGACATCATTGTTGAATGACACACCGCATTCGCGAGCAAGCCCGCTCCCACACTGACAGGTGATAATCCATGCGCAGTTTTTTCCACCCCGAACAATTGCTTCACCATCCACGCAGCTACTACTCCCGTGGGCAGATGCGCACACCACAGGAGGTGCCCGAGCGCGCTCAGCGGTTGGTGCAGGCGTCTCGTTCATTGGGTTTTACGGTTGAGCAACCGGCCGATGCCGGGCTCGATCTGCTGCTGGCGGTGCACGGCGCGCCATACCTGACATTTTTGCAGGAAGCCCATCAGCGCTGGAAGGAAATTCCCGAGGATTGGGGCGACGAGGTGATGTCGAACATCTTCGTGCGCGAGCCCAATGCTCTGCGCGGGATTCTCGCCCAGGCCGCCCGTTATTTGGCCGATGGCAGTTGCCCGGTGGGTGAGCAGACCTGGCGTTCGGCCTATTGGTCGGCGCAAAGCGCCATTGCCGGCGCTCAGGCGTTGCTCGATGGCGAGCCGGCGGCTTACGCCTTGTGCCGTCCACCCGGTCACCACGCCCGGGCCGAGGCGGCGGGCGGTTTCTGTTATGTGAACAATGCGGCAGTGGCCGCGCAGGTATTGCGTGCCGGTTTTGCGCGAGTCGCAGTGCTCGACACCGACATGCACCACGGTCAGGGGATTCAGGAGATTTTCTACGACCGCGATGACGTGATCTACGTCTCGGTGCATGGCGATCCGACCAACTTCTATCCGAGGATTGCCGGGTTCGCTGATGAGCGGGGTGTCGGCAAGGGCGAGGGGTTCAACGTCAACTTGCCGATGACGCATGGCGCCAGTGAGGCTGACTTCCTGGGTCAATTGGACGTGGCATTGGCGGCGGTGAAAGACTTCGGCGCCGAGGTGCTGGTGTTGTCCCTGGGGTTCGATATTTTTGAGCTGGATCCGCAGAGCAAAGTGGCGGTGACTCGTGAGGGGTTTGCGCGGCTTGGGGAGCGGATTCGCAGCCTTGGGTTGCCGTGTTTGATTGTGCAGGAGGGTGGGTATCACCTGGAGAGTCTTGAGGATAATGCGCGGGCGTTTTTTGTGAACTCCGAGGTGTGGAGCCTCTGAGTTCGAGGGTGCCTGGGAGGCCGCTTTCGCGAGCAAGCCCGCTCCCACATTGGGCCGGTGCTGATCACAAATCTGTGGTTCAACTCGGTCAAGTGTGGGAGCGGGCTTGCTCGCGAAGAACGATAACGCGGTCCCCCGGATGAAACACAAGCGCTGTAAGGCACTTGCCATTGCCCTGACGTTAACGTAAAGATTGCGGCAGGGCGCTGAACTTGAAAAAGCGCAGGGCGGACCGATCCGGAGCGCTTGATGACGCTAATAAAAACAACTCCTCCCAAACTGCACCGCGAAGCCCGGCTGGCCCGGGAAAAACTCCATCTCGAGGGCGAAGTCCCGGATGGCGTGTTGCGGGCGGAAATCGATGCGTCGTGGCGGCGTAGCCTGAGCCATGGCGTGCATTTCAATGCCAAGCACGAGCTGGCGCTGGAATCGAGCGCGAGCCTCGACGTGCTGTTGGCGAGCAATCGGCTGCTGATCGACGCGGCATTGCCGGCCATCGATTACCTGGCCGAACGCCAGGGCAAGGATGGGCTGATCATCCTTGCCAATTCCGACGCCACCATCCTCGCTGCCGAAGGTCGCGCCGACCGCTTCAGGGGCAGCGGCCTGCAAGACATCACCCTCGGCGCCTGCTGGAGCGAAGCCGCTCGCGGCACCAACGCGCTGGGCACCGCACTGGTGGAAGCCCGGCCAACGATGATCGATTGCGGCGAACATTACCTCGATCGCCTGACCGATTTCTCCTGCACCTCGGTGCCGATCCATTGCCCCCAAGGCGACATCCTTGGCGTGCTCGACCTGACCCGCGAAGGCCCGCTGGGCCGCGTGCATGACAGCACCGCGTTGCTGGCGATGGCCGTCAGCCAGATCGAAAGCCGGGTGTTCAACGCCAGTTATCCAGACGAGATCGTCCTGGCCTTCCACAGCCGTCGGCAGTACCTCGAATCCCCTTGGCAAGGTCTGTTGGCGGTGAGCCTTGGCGGGCAGATTCTCGCGGTCAGCGCCCAGGCCTGTCAGTTGCTCCACGCCGAGCGCTCGGCGCTGGTCGGTCGACGCTGTGAAGAGTTTCTGGGCGTCGATGGCTTGCAACTTCTGTCGCGTCTGCATGAGGGCGGTGTTGGCAGTCTGCAAACGGCCAAAGGCGAGTTCTTCTACAAAACCCTGCGTGCGCCGCAGCGCTCAATCAATGTCAGCACGCCGCCGCGCAGCACAGCGAAAACCGCCAAAGCACAACCGGATCTCGAATCCCTGGCCGGCAGCAATGTCCGTTATGCCCGAGCCTTGCGCATGGCCCGTCAAGGCCTGGCCAATGAGCTGCCGGTGTTGCTGCTGGGTGAAACCGGCACCGGTAAGGAAGTCATCGCCCGCGCCCTGCACATGGCCGGAACCCGCTGCGACAAACCCTTTGTCGCGGTGAACTGCGCGGCGATCCCCGAAGGCCTGATCGAGTCGGAACTGTTCGGCTACCGCGAAGGCGCGTTCACCGGCTCCCGTCGCGGCGGCATGATCGGTCGTCTGCAACAGGCCCATGGCGGCACCTTGTTTCTCGATGAAATCGGCGACATGCCGCTGGCCTTGCAGGCCCGTCTGTTGCGGGTGTTGCAGGACCGTAAAGTGGCACCGTTAGGCGCTGGCGAAGAGCAAGACATCGACGTCGCATTGATCTGCGCCACGCACCGCGACCTCAAGCGACTGGTCGAAGAAAAGCACTTTCGTGAGGACCTGTTTTATCGGGTCAACGGCATCAGCGTGATGCTCCCGGCATTGCGCGAGCGTGAGGATTTCAGCGGTCTGGTCGCTCGTCTGCTGGCCAAGCTGGATGCGCCGACGATGGTCCTGCATGACGATTTGAACCGCTTGCTCGGCGGCTATCACTGGCCGGGCAACATCCGCCAACTGGAAATGGTTTTACGAACGGCGCTGGCCATGCGCGAGCCGGGGGACACCGTACTCACCCTCGACCACTTGCCCGACAGCATGCTCGACGAACTGACCGCCACCGAACGCCCTCAGGCCGGCAGCATTCGCGAAAACGAACTGGAGCTGATTCGCCAGTCCCTGGACACTCACCAGGGCAACGTCTCGGCCGCCGCCGACGCCTTGGGCATCAGCCGCGCGACCTTGTATCGCAAGCTCAAACAGTTGCGCTCGTGATGCAGCGCCTGATCGTTCGGCTGATCGACAGCCAGAACCCCGAAGCCCTGCAAGCGGCATTGCGCTGGCTCTACAGCTTCGTGCGACCCCATCGACTGGCGATTGCCGGGCTGCTCGGGTTATCGGTCTGCGCCTCGTTGCTGGTGCTGGTCCAGCCTTGGCTGACCAAGCTGCTGATCGACGATGGTTTGCTTGCACGCAACTTTCCGATGCTGGTGCTGATCGCCGGGCTGATGATCGTGGCCGGGTTGCTCGGAACGGGGTTGTCGGGGATCAATCGTTACCTGCACACGCGGCTGTCCGGGCGGATTCTGTTTGCCCTGCGCGACGACCTCTATCGACATCTGCAAACGCTCTCGCCGAGTTTCTACGGACAGCGCCGAATCGGTGACTTGATGTCGCGCCTCGATGGCGACGTCGCGGAGATCCAGCGCTTTGCCGTGGACTCCTTGTTCTCGGCGGTGTCGAGCGTGATCGGTCTGGTCTGTGCCGTGGCGATGCTGCTGACCCTGTCGTGGAAACTCTCGTTGCTGGCGCTGGTGCTGATTCCCCTCGATGTACTCTGGCTGCGCTGGATGCGGCGCAAGGTCGAGCGCGATGTGCGGCAATTGCGTGAGCGCTCGGCGGACATGTCCTCGTTCATGGTCGAGACCTTGCCGGTGATGAAATTCATCCAGTCTGCCGGCCAGCAACAGCGTGAATCGCGACGCCTGGAGACGTTGGGCCAAGGCTACATGAGCCAGTTGCTGCGCCTGCAAGTCACTGAGTTTTTCACCCAGGCGGTGCCGGGCACACTGACTTCTCTGTCCCGCGCCTGTGCGTTTTTGATTGGCGGTTATTGGGTGGTGCAGGGGACCTGGCAATTGGGCGCGCTGATCGCGTTTTCCACCTATCTAGGCATGGCCGTTGGACCGGTGCAGAGCCTGCTGGGGCTCTATGTCGCGGTCCAACGAATGACCGTCAGCCTCGGGCGCGTGATGGAATTGCGCGGCGAAGAACCAACCGTTCTCACACCGGTCACGCCGCAGCCGATCCCGACCTCCGGCGAACTGCGTTTCGACGATGTGCACTTCAGTCATCCCGGTCGCCCGACAACTTTGCGCGGGATCGAAGCGCGAATTCCTTACGGTTTGAAAGTCGCCCTGAGCGGCGGCTCCGGGGTCGGCAAATCGACCCTGATCGACTTGCTGCAACGGCACCACGATCCGCAGTCCGGCCGCGTATTGCTGGGAGAGGTCGATCTGCGCGAACTGGACCTGTTCCAGTTGCGTCGGCGGATTGCCGTGGTCAGTCAGGACATCGTGCTGTTTCGCGGCAGCCTCGCCGACAATCTGGCCTACGCGGTGCCGGACGCCAGTCGTGAAGCGATTACCGAAGTGGCGCGACTGGCGCAACTCGACAGCCTGATCGAGTCTTTGCCCGAAGGCCTCGACAGCCCGTTGGGCGAACGTGGTCAGCAGTTGTCCGGCGGGCAGAAACAACGCATCGCCATCGCCCGGGCGCTGTTGCAGGACCCGTTGATTCTGGTGCTGGACGAAGCGACCTCGGCGGTGGATGAAGCCACCGAGCGCGAAGTCATCGAAGCCATCGATCGACTGTTTGCCGGACGCACGCGGATCCTCATCAGCCACCGTCCTTCAACCTTGGCCGATGCCGATTTGCGCTTCGAATTGCTCGACGGCGTTCTCACTTCAAAAACGGTGCTGCATGAAGCCTGAGCTGCGGATTGGCGTGGTGGACAGCGGTCACTCGGCGGCGCAGCGGGTGCAAGTAGTCGCCGGGCGGCGCTTCTCGTTGCTGGAGGATGGCCTGGCCGAAGGCGACTTGCGCGACGATCCGCTGGGCCACGGCAGCGCGGTGGTCGAGGCCATCGGTCGGCGGGCGCCTTCGGCGGTATTTTGCGTGGCTCAGGTGTTCGATCAGCGTGGCGTCACCAGCGCGTTGCAGATCGCCACGGCAATTGATTGGCTGGTGGCGCAGGATGTTCGGCTGATCAATTTGAGCCTCGGTCTGCGTCAGGATCGCAGCCTGTTGCGTGAAGCCTGTGCCGCGGCGATAGCGCGAGGTGTTTTGCTCTGTGCGTCCAGCCCGGCGCAGGGCGAGGGCGTGTTTCCGGCGAATTATCCACAGGTGCTGCGAGTCACCGGCGATGCCCGTTGTGCCGAACAGGAATGGTCGTGGCTCAACAGCGCTCAAGCGGATTTCGCCGCGTGTGTGCATGGCACCTATCCGGGGCAGTCTGGCGCCAGTCTCGGCTGTGCGGCGTTGAGCGGGCACATCGCAGGTTTCCTGGTTGCTCATCCTGAGGCGAGCAACGAACAGATCATCGAATGGCTGCGGGAGAATGCCCGTTATCGCGGCCCTGAACGGCGCTTCGGACCATGATTTTGATTCTTGGCGCAGGGCCAGCGGGAGCGGCGGTTGCCTTGGGTTTGCGTCGGCTCGGTTATCCCGTGACGCTGGTCAGCGAATGGCGGCGGTTTGCGGCGCTGGAAGGCGTTTCCATTCGGGTGCTGGAGGCCTTGCATGGCGCGGGGCTTCATCAGGCGCTGGCGGATGCGGCGCTGCCGTCTCAACGGCAGGTGTCATGGAACGGTCAGCAGCATGCGCAGAACATCGAATTTTTACTGGATCGCCCGAGCTTTGATCGTGGTTTGCGCGAGGATCTGCGGCTGGCTGGCGTTGAGCTAATCGAAGGCCGAGTGCTGACGGTGCAGACATCGGCTTCGGGGCATCGGATTGAGGTCGAAGGGCGCGAGGCGCTGCTGGCGGATTTTCTGGTTGAGGCGCGGGGGCGTCAGGCTCCTGCGCTCGGCAAAGGTCTGCGCGGGCCGGAGACGGTCAGCCTGCTCAATCGCTGGCAAGGCACGCCGGGCAGCACCGCCAGTGCGGTGGAAAGCCTTGAGGACGGCTGGGCATGGATGGCCCGGCGAGCCGACGGTCAGTGTTACTGGCAATGGACCGTGGACGTGGCCAGTGCTGAATTGCCGGGCAAGGCGCAGTTGCTCGATTACTGTCGTCAACGGCGCCAAGGCTCGGCGTTGGCGCGTGCGTTTTTCGGTGTCGAGCCTGAGATCGATCTACAGCTGCATGCTCGCAGCAGCACGGCGATTCTATGCCCGCAGGTGTGTGGCGATAACTGGATTCGGGTAGGCGATGCGGCGATGGCGGTGGATCCGCTGTCGGGCAACGGGATTTTTCAGTCATTGTCCTCGGCGTTACAGGCGCCGACCGTGATCAACACGTTGTTGCGTAAACCCGAGCGAGCGGCGCTGGCTCAGCGCTTTCATCAGCAACGGGTGGGGCAGTTGTTTTTGCGTTTTGCGCGGATCGGGCGGGATTTTTATGCCGATGAGCAGCGTTGGTTGCAGCAGCCATTCTGGCAGGCGCGGCGGCAGTGGCCGGATGCTGAAGTGGTGCATGCCGAGGCGGATTTTTCCTCGCTGAGAATCGAGCGCGCGCCAGTGCTGCGCGATGGATTTGTGGATGAGGCTGAGGTGGTGATCACGGCGGATCAGCCGATGGGGATCTGGCATGTGCAAGGGGTTGAGTTGGCGCCGTTGGTGCGGCGGTTGGGCAGTGAGCCTGCGGATCAGGTTTTGGCGGGGTTGACGGTGGAGCAGGGAAGGGTGGTTCGCAGTTGGTTGTTGGCTCAGGGGTTCAAACCCTGAAATTCATGTTGTCCGGGCTGGCCCTATCGCGAGCAAGCTCGCTCCCACAGGGAATTGTTGGTGTGACATAGATAGTGTTCACACCACAGAACTACTGTGGGAGCGAGCTTGCTCGCGATGGCGCCCGTGTGGGCGCCGCAGATCAGAGCTTGATCAACACCGACTTCAACTCGGTGTAATGCTCAATCGCCGCATACCCCATCTCCCGCCCAACCCCCGACATCTTGTACCCACCAAACGGCAACGCCGGGTCCAGTGCGCTGTGGCAATTGACCCACACCGAACCCGACTTGATCCGCGGAATCATCCGGTGCACCGCCGCCAAATCGTTCGACCAGATACTCGCCCCAAGCCCATACGGACTGTCATTGGCCATGCGCAACGCATCGGCTTCATCATCGAACGGAATCGCCACCAGCACCGGCCCGAAGATCTCTTCCTGCACCAATGAGTGTTTCTGATCGACATCGACGATCACCGTCGGTTTGACGAAAAAGCCTGGCCCAAACTGCTCACCACCGCAGGCGATCGTCGCACCACTTTTCCGTCCCTTTTCGATGTACCCGTAAACCCGTTCCTGCTGGCGCGCCGAGATCAGCGGCCCCATCTCGACACTTGGGTCCAGGCCGTTACCGAGCTTCATGGCATTGGCGATGTCGGCGATGTCCGCCACCACATTGTCGAAATGCTTACGCTGCACATACAGCCTGGAACCTGCACAGCACACCTGGCCCTGATTAAAGAAAATCGCGCTGGCGGCACCGGCTGCGGCGGTCTTCAGATCGGCATCGGCCATGACGATGGTCGGCGATTTGCCGCCCAGTTCCAGGGTCACCCGGGTCATGGAGTCCATGGCGATCTTGCCGATCTGCTTGCCCACAGCGGTGGAGCCGGTGAAGGTCAGCTTGTCCACCAGCGGATTGTGGGTCAGGGCGGAACCTGCAGTGATGCCGGTGCCGGTGACCACGTTGAACACGCCTTCGGGGTAACCGGCCTCCAGCACCAACTCGGCAAGTTTCAGCGCGGTCAGCGGGGTTTCGTCGGCGGGTTTGAGCACCACGGTGCAACCGGTGGCCAGGGCCGGGCCGAGTTTCCAGCAGGCCAGCAGCAGCGGGAAGTTCCAGGCAACGATGGCGCCGACCACGCCCACCGCTTCGCGGCGGATGAAACTGTGGAATTGATCGTTGGGCATCAACGGTAGCGACACTTCAACGCTGGAACCTTCGATCTTGGTCGCCCAACCGGCCATGTAGCGCAGGAAGTCGATGGACAGTTGCACGTCCATCACCTGGGCCACGGCCGCGCTTTTGCCGTTGTTCAGGCATTCCAGTTGCGCCAGCAGTTCGGCGTCGCGTTCCATCAGGTCGGCGAGTTTCCACAGCAGGTTCTGCCGCTCCCGAGGTCGGGTGCGGGTCCAGGCCGAATCATCAAAGGCCTGACGCGCAGCGAGCACAGCGCGGTCGACATCCTCAGGTGTGGCCCGTGGCACGACGCACAGCACTTCGCCGGTGGCCGGGTTGTGCAGGGGCATGGTCTGGCCGTCGGCGGCCTCGATCCAGTCGCCGCCGATGAGCATGCGCGGGGCGCGCTGAATGAACGCCGAGGTGGCGGGAAGCAAATAAGGGAGGGGCATTTGTCGAGACCTCTTGTTGTTCGTGAAACGTGGCTTTCTTAACGGCTGGCAATGGCTGTGCCAAGTGCCCGAAAAGGCAGAGCCGCTCTTGGCTGGCGGGGTTTTGGGGCACTCAAGGGAATCGCGAGAACGCTGTGAGATTGTTGCAAATTGCGACAACTATGAGACGACGAGCAACCGGGTTGCGACCTTGAGGTACCCATTATTGAGGACTAGAATTTTCAGGATAGGTGGGTGAAATGACGGACCGTTCATCCGGCAATACATCTGGCGTGAGGGAGGTAACGATGTTTCTTTCAACCCTGGAAATTCAAAACATCATTGAACACAGTTTTCTGCCCTCCGTGTGCACCTGCACCATGGCGGCGGACCAGTCCCTGACGATTCGGGTCTGCGACTGCATGACCGGCAAAGTGGATATAGTGGCCACCCACGTTCCCCTGTGGACACTGGACAGTCCCCATGCGATCGCGTCGCTGGTGGCGGACATGCAGCACGAGATCGACGTACACAAAAGCGTTCACCCCACCTATGACATCTGAACCGGCGTCACGCCGCACCGTGGAAAAACGGTGCGGCCCGCGCCGATTATTCAGGCTGCAAATTTCCGGGAAATTTCTTCGAACGTGTTGCCATCCACGGCAGCTAACAGCTTTCTGTCGTCCTTGAGTGTCGCCAAAAAGGTCACTTCGGTTTCCTTGCCGGCCAGCATGAACCCGGCGATTGCGCCGATGGGCCCCAACAGCATGGCCCCGGCCACGCCAAAGCCGATGGCATCCTTGATGTTGTTGATCGAATCCTCGTTGGCCACTTCCACGCACTTGAACGATGAGAGCGGGAGGGTAATGCCAGGCCATGGGTGAAGCGACGTTCTGAGGGTGAAAACGCCGTCTTTGTACTCTCCATCACCCTGCAGAAAGTCCCCCGCCAGGACAGTGATGCTTGCCATTTTTTTATCCCCTGGTGGCAATCGGTGAACGACCATTTCGCGCTTGCAGGGAGGCGGCGTCAATCGTCGGCCGATGAACTGTTCCGGTCTGGCCATCTATGCTGTCTCAGACTGCAACAACTGTCGCGATATTAGACGCAGGCGATCTCGTTCAGCGATGGCGCAAAGCGGTCATCTACACGCAACGGCTTGATTTAAAAGGTAATCGTCAAGCTGGCACGCTCCGTGTATTGCTCATCGCAGACGTTTCTCTTGCCTCCGTCAGCGGTGCGCCGTCGACGGCAGAAACCATAAAAACGATAAGCCACAAAAATAAGAAAGCACCGTGCGAGGTTCGACGTTGATGAAGAGAAAACTCCGATCAGGCCTGAGTGCCAGTCTGCTGGCCGTGGCCGCTTGTGTGGCGCTGCATTCGCCTTACAGCCTGGCAGCCCGCGACGCTCAGACCATCCTCAAGGAAACCTGTCAGGGCTGTCATACCCCCGAAGCCGATAACGCCCTGAGCCGTATAAGCCACCAGCGCAAAACCCCTGAAGGCTGGCTGATGAGCATCGCCCGCATGCAAACCATGCACGGTTTGCAGATCAGCGATGACGACCGCCGAACCCTGGTCAAATACCTGGCCGACACCCAGGGCCTGGCCCCAAGCGAGACCGATGGCGTGCGTTATGCGCTGGAACGTCGACTCAATACCGTCGAGAAATTCGACGACCAGACCAGCCAGATGTGCGGCCGCTGCCACTCCGGTGCGCGGGTCGCCCTGCAACGGCGTCCGGCCGAGGAATGGGAGCGTCTGGTGAACTTCCACCTCGGCCAATGGCCGTCTCTGGAATACCAAGCCCTGGCCCGTGACCGTGACTGGTTCGACCTGGCCCGCAAAGACATGGTGCCGCTGCTGGCCAAGCGTTACCCGCTGGACAATCCGGCCTGGAAAAAATGGCTGAGCACCGCGCCGAAAGCTGATGTTCTGGTCGGTGACTGGAGCTTCAGCGGCCACTTGCCGGGCAAGGGTGAAGTGGCCGGTGTGATGAGCGTCATGGCCGATGGCAGCGACACGTTCAAGGTCAGCGTCAAAGGCCAATACGCCGACGACAGCCCGTTCAACGGCGACGGCAGCGCGATTCTGTACACCGGTTACGAATGGCGCGGCAACGTGACCATCGACGGCGTGACCATGCGCCAGGTGTTCGCCGCCCAAGGCAATGCGATGCAGGGCCGGATGTTCGAGGCCGAGCACGATGAGCGTGGTCTGGACTTCGTCGCCGCCAAGCAGGGCAGTAGTCGTTTGCTGGCGGTGCAGCCGGGTTATCTGAAGGCTGGCGCTGAAACTGAAGTCACGCTTGTCGGCAGCGGTCTCACCGGCAAACCGAACTTCGGCAAAGGCGTGGAAGTGGTCGAAGTGCTGGAGCAAACGCCAGAGCGCCTGCGCGTCAAGATCAAGGCCGCGGCCAATGCCCAGCCTGGTTTGCGCGCTGTCACGATCGGCACACTGAAAGGCCCGACCCTGTCGGTCTACAGCAAGATCGCCGAAGTCAAAGTCGTGCCCGAGTTCTCGGTGGCGCGGATTGGCGAGGGCGGTGGTTCGACGCCGAAAGTCCAGGGCCGTTTTGATGCCGAAGCCTGGGGCAAGGGCGCTGACGGCAAGCCGTATCGCATCGGCGTGTTCCCGGCGCAGTGGTCGGTCGAAGCCTTCGACGACCGCGCCAAGGAAGACGAGGACGTCAAGTTCGCCGGCACCATGCAGGCTGACAGCGGCGTGTTCACACCGGGCGATGCCGGGCCGAACCCGCAGCGCAAAATGTCCACCAACAATGCCGGCAACCTCAAGGTGATCGCCGCCGTCGACGACGCAGGGAAATCCCTGACCGGCGAAGGCCACATGATCGTCACCGTGCAACGCTGGAACAATCCACCCATTCCATGAGTTGGCTGATTCGTAGGGTTCCAGACACTTTTTCGGAATGACCGCAGGCCCCGTAGAACGGGGTTTGCACAGGAGGTTGCAATGGGCGCTATTTTGAATCTGGTTGAGCGGAACCTGCACGAAGTGCACGTCGATGCCGACCGCATGCTGTTTCACATTCCCAGCAGTTCGCTGTTCGCCAGCGATGAGCTGACGGGCACCATCATCGACACCTTGCGCGGACCTGGCTGTTCCTCGGAGGACCTGATCCAGCGCCTGGCCGCTCGTTTCAACGGCGAAGAAATCACCGAGACCCTCCGTGAGCTGATGGCCCTGGAACTGGTCAGCGACGGCTCGCCGCTGACCCCCGACATCGGCACCAAGCGGGTCGAGCGCACGGCGATCAACACCGTGGTGCTCAACGTCAACACCGGCTGCAATCTGAGCTGCACCTACTGCTACAAGGAAGACCTGGACAAGCCATCGGCCGGCAAGAAAATGGACGTCGAAACGGCGGTCGCCTCAGTGGAAATGCTGCTGCGCGAATCCCCGGACGAAGAGCGTTTCACCGTGGTGTTTTTCGGCGGTGAGCCGCTGAGCAATCGCAAGCTGATCGAGTACATGGTCGACTATTGCGAGAAACGTTTCCGCGAGGCGGGCAAGTTCGTCGAGTTCGTCATGACCACCAACGCGACGCTGCTTACCGAAGAGACCGTCGACTACCTCAACGCCCACCGCTTCGGCCTGTCAGTCAGTATCGACGGACCGAAAACCGTGCACGACCGCAACCGCATCACCGTGGGCGGGCAGGGCACGTACGACGTGGTGCGGCGCAAGGCTGAAATGCTGCTGTCACGCTACAACAGTCGTCCGGTCGGTGCTCGGGTGACCCTGACCACCGGCGTCACCGACGTCGAAACCATCTGGGATCACCTGTTCAACGAACTGGGTTTTGCCGAGGTTGGCTTTGCCCCGGTGACCTCCGGCGACATCAGCACCTTCAACCTGTCCAGCGACGAGCTGATCGAAGTCTTCGCCAACATGAAGAAACTCGGCCGGCGTTATCTGGAAGCGGCGCTGGAGCACCGCAACATCGGTTTCTCCAACCTGCACCAGCTGATCACCGACATCCACGAAGGCCACAAAAAAGCCCTGCCTTGCGGCGCGGGCCTGAAGATGCTGGCGGTGGATCACAAGGGTGAATTGAACCTGTGCCACCGCTTTACCGGCTCATCGTTGCCGACCTTCGGCAACGTCCACAGTGGGGTGAAACAGGTCGAGTTGAACGACTTCCTGTCCCAGCGCCTGGACCGCACCAACACCGGCTGCGAAGACTGCCAGATCCGCAATCTCTGCTCCGGCGGCTGCTACCACGAGAGCTATGCCCGTTACGGCGACCCGACCCACCCGACCTATCACTACTGCGAACTGATGCGTGACTGGGTCGACTTCGGCATCGAGGTCTACACCCGGATCATGGCCCACAACCCTGCGTTTATCAGCAGCTACATCACTCCGCGCAAGGCTCACTGATATGAAACATCTCAAGGCAATCAATAATAAAGCGCTGAAACTCGATGAGGCCGCGGCCGAAAACCGCATCGAAGAAGTGGTGGCGATGAGTTCCGTCGCCGGCTGCGCCTCGACCACCGACCCGGGTTGGGAAATCGATGCGTTTGGCGGTGTGTCGTCGCTGTGCCAGCCGATGGAAGCCGACCTTTACGGCTGCTCCGACCCTTGCTGGTGGCCGGCCCAGGTGCCCGACATGATGAGCACCTACCCGGACTGGAACAAGGATGCCCAGGCGTCCAATGAAAACTGGCGCAACCTCGGGACTGTCTTTCCAAAAGACAAGTAATCGGACAGAGAAGAAGGATTCCAGCATGCATCGCATCAAAGCCTGCGGCCTGACCGCGTTCGCCGTCCTGAGCGTGTGTTCGCTCACTGTTCTGGCCGATGAAAACACTGCTCTACAAGATGGTCACGAGTACATGTTGACCACCAATTACCCGAACAACCTG
The DNA here is from genome assembly GCF_004402115.1 of Pseudomonas sp. F01002. NCBI lineage: Bacteria > Pseudomonadati > Pseudomonadota > Gammaproteobacteria > Pseudomonadales > Pseudomonadaceae > Pseudomonas > Pseudomonas sp. F01002. The sequence continues at coordinate 18,190 of NZ_SOPU01000081.1, forward strand.
CACGTCATCGACGTGGTCACCGACACCTTGTTCAAGACCTGCAAAATGCCGGATGCCTTCGGTCCCGGCGCCGTGCAGTTGTCGCCGGACCGCAAGACCGCTTACGTGCTGAACAACCACTACGCGGATGTCTATGGCGTCGAACTCGACAGCTGTAAACAGGTGTTCCACGCCAGCATCACCCAGAAACCGGGGGAGAAAGCGAGGTCCATGTTCGCCTTCACCCTCAGCCACGACGGTAAGGAGTTGTTCACCATCGCCAACCCGACGTTGATGCTCAACGACCGTTATGAAGTGCAGCAGCCTCGGCTTGATGTTTACGCCACCGACGCCGGCATGGACGCCAAACCCGTGCGCAGTTTCCCGGCGCCACGGCAATTGACGATCATGCAGAGCGGTGACGACGGCACGCTGTATGTGGCGGGGGCGGACGTCTACAAGGTCGATGTGAAAACCGGCAAGTTCGACGTGCTGATCCCCAGCCGTCATTGGAAACGCCCGGGCTACAGCGCACCGGACGTGCTTTACGTGTGGAACCAGCAGACTTATCGCCATGACTTCTCGCTGCTCTACACCGCCGCGAAATTCAAGGACAAGAATCAGGACCCGTTGACCGCCGAGTACCTCTATGGGCTGTTCAGCATCGACCTGAAAACCGGCAAGACCGAAACCACCGACTTCGGCCCGCTGACGGAAATCTACTTCAGCGGCATGCGCTCACCGAAGGACCCGAACCTGATGTTTGGCGTGCTCAACCGTTTGGCGAAGTACGACATCAAGGAGAAGAAAATGCTCCAGGCGGCGACGCTGGATCATTCCTACTACTGCATTTCGTTCAACAAGGACGGCAGCAAGATTTATCTGGCGGGGACGTTTAACGATGTGGCGATCTTTGATCCCGAGAGCATGAAGCAGATTGGCAGCATCAAGTTGCCGGGTGGGGATATGGCGATCACGACCGCGCAGATATTTGTTCGATAACCTCGGTGCCTGAACTGGCGCCTTCGTCGGATCGCCGCCCGGAGCAAGCCCGCTCCCACAGTAGGTCGTCGGTGAACACACAATTTGTGTATGACCGAAAACCACTGTGGGAGCGAGCTTGCTCGCGATGAGGCCCTTACAAGCACTGAATCATCAAGCCCCAGGCACCGGACAAGTCAAATCCCCCTCCTGACACTTCAAATAATTCTTGAAAGTCTCCACCCGTGCCTTGGTCAACTCAGTAACACAGTTGCTGTAGATCAGCGGATACACACTCCCGCCTTCCACTCCGACGCTCGAGAACTTGCACTCGGCATCCCGAAACGCAATCCACGAACGCTGCGCCCCGATCAGCAGCTTTTTACTTTCGGGGTTGCTCTTCAAACGCTCGTTGATCTGCTGGTAAAGCGCATTCAACTCCTTGTCCGCCGTCTTGTGCTGTTGCGCCGCGCACTGATTCATCGTCGCCTGATCGGCGGCGTTGTCGCAGTCCACCGCATAAGCGGCAGTAGTGAACAGCAGAGGCGTCAGTGCCAGAAGAAAGCGTGGGTGCATGGGGATTCTCGCTTTGACGTGGAAAGTTGGGGGCAGTGTAGCGCTACGTATTGGCCTGGCTATGCCTGCCATTCAGGGTAATTTTCGATCGAGTCGTATTTGAGCCACGGCACATCATGTGACGTCCAGATATGCGCTTGCGGCGTCATTTTCGGGTCATCGTCCAATGTCGCCACACGAACAATGACGTGGGGTTGGACCAGGCGCTCAGCCATCAAGTGTGAACCGCAAACCGAACAGAAATACCGAAGCTTGCCCGGCGACGATTCGTAGCTATTCAGATGGCCCTGACCTTTGGTCCAGCGAAAATGTTCACGCATGACCCCGGCTGTCGAGGCGAATGCCGCAGCGTGTGCCTTGCGACAGGTTTGGCAGTGACAATGACTGATGGGCATGTCGAGGCTATCGACTTCGTATTCGATGGCTTTACACAAACAGCTGCCATGCAGGCTATTCATCGCGTGCTCCTGATTGCGTGAGGGTGGCTGCCCGCAGTAAAGCGTCAGCCGTGGCTTCGATGTCTTCACGCAAATGTAACTTCTCCAGCCAACTGTCGGGAATGCCCTGCACACCGTAATGAGCCCCGGCCAACTGGCCAACGATGGCGGCAGTGGTATCGGCATCGTCGCCCAGGTTGGCAGCTTTCAGGATGGCGGCTTCAAAGCTGTCAGTCCGATGAAAGCACCACAGGGCCGCTTCCAGTGAAGCCACGCAGTAACCGCTGCCTTGGATATCGGCTTCAGGTTTACCGAGATAATCGCCCCGCGCGATGGCAGCCACTTCAGGTTCCTGGAATGTTGTTTCTGACAATCTGAGCACCTGTGCTTTGGACGCGCCTTGCAAGGCATGGTGGATCAGCTCAGCGAACAACTGACAGCATTCGACCGCTTCCGGTGCGGCGTGGGTGGTTCGCGAGCTGTTGGCGGAAAACGCCAGTATTCGGTCGCGATCGGGAAAGTAATACAGCACCACCGGTACCAGGCGCATCAGCGAGCCGTTGCCTGCCGTGCGGGGATCGGTGGAGCCGGCGAACGGTTCGCCGGTTTCCTGATAACGCGTCAGGGCGTCGCGTACGGTCATGCCAATGTCGAAGCATTCACCCGTTGAGCTCAGATAACCCCATTGCCACCAATTCAAGTAACGACCCATCTGATCGGCCGCCTCGAAGCCGTTTTTGCTCAGCAAGCTTTCGGCCAGGCACAGCGCCATCGAGGTGTCATCGGTCCATTGCCCGGCTTCCAGATTGAAAGGGCCGCCACCCACCATGTCGGTCAGGGGCTTGAACGAGCCGCGTGGCTGGAACTCGACGCTGGTGCCAACGGCATCACCGCAGGCCAGGCCCAGCAGGGCTCCGCGATAACGTTGCTTAAGTGAAAGCTGCATGAATCATCCTTGTCTGAGTCAACTTCGCCCTAACGTTAGCAGTTTCGGTCTTCTGGTTTTTGTCTTCAAACCAGGCGTTACACTTGGACATGCAGCCGAATATTTCAGGTAGGGTTGATTGCGATACCCGATTGATACAACTTTAGGGTTGGTCTTGTGGTCTTACAGGCCTACTGTTCAGTACAGGAGGTGACTTATGAATCCAGCATCAGATCGCATCGAAAGGAAGATCCTGCTCAAAACGCCGCGCTCGCAGGTCTGGCGTGTGCTGGCCAATGCCGAAGCCTTCGGACAGTGGTTTGGCGTGGCGCTGGAGGGCAAGCGTTTTGTCGCCGGTGAATGGACCCAGGGGCAGATTACATACCCGGGTTATGAGCACTTGCTGTGGAACGTACTGGTGGAGCGGGTCGAGCCCGAGCGGGTATTTTCGTTTCGCTGGCACCCGTATGCCGTGGAACCTGAGCTCGATTACTCCCTGGAACCCACCACGCTGGTGAAGTTCGAGCTCGAAGACATGGTTGAAGGCACGTTACTCAAGGTCACCGAGTCCGGTTTCGATCACATCCCTCAGACGCGCCGGCTCAAGGCGTTCCGCATGGACAGCCGCGGTTGGGATGAACAGATGAACAACATCGAAGAGTTTCTCAAAGTCAGTGCCAAGGCGCGCGAGCGTCAGGAAGAGTGATGGCTGCCTGTCTAACCTTGGCTGAAACGGCCTCTATGCGTGATACCTGAGTGACCTAAGGGTTTTCGGAAGGGCTGGTATAGCGAATGTCTTACACGCGATGGTAGCTATGTCTTCTATTGCGGATTGGATCCGAAGCGTAATCTAGCCTCATCAACCGAAGCACAGGAAGTGCTCGGGATCATGGATGATCGACCATAAGCAAGGAATCGCTGCCGACAGGGAGTCGTAATGGTCTTGGGAAAACCCGCTTCGGCGGGTTTTTTTTCGCCTGCTGAAATTCGCTTCAGGACTCGAGTGGCCAAAGGCTTACACCCGTTGACGGGTATGTCGTCTTTTGATGCGTCACCGATGTGTTTAATCTGGCTCCATCAACTGAGTCGCAGGACGCACTCAGGATCACGGATGATCGACCATAGGCCCGGATGGCTGCTGACAGGATGTCGCAATGGTCTTGAGAAACCCGCTTAGGCGGGTTTTTTTGTGGGCGATGGAAAGTCCTCGATGCAGCCGGCCGCTGGCTGCGCCGAGGAATGGATCAACGTACTGACGCCCGGTCGAGTTTCGCCGCTACACGCTCGGTGATTTCCGAGCGCAGTTTCAATGACCCGGCGGCACGTTTGCGGGCTTCCTCCAGCACACTGACCGGAGCCGTCTCAGGGCTGCCCGACGCAAACGGCGGCGCCGGGGCATATTCCAGCTGCAACTGCACCAGCTCTGCCGTGTCCTTATCGAACAACTCCGCGGCCAGGGTCAGGGCAAAATCGATGCCCGCCGTGATCCCGCCACCGGTCAGCAGATTGCCGTCGCGCACCACCCGATCATTCACCGGGATCGCCCCCAAAGGCACCAGCAATTCGTGATAAGCCCAGTGAGTGGTGGCGCGTTTACCTTTCAGCAGACCCGCCGCACCGAGCACCAGCGCGCCGGTACACACCGACGTGACGTAACGCGCTTTGGCGGCTTGCTCCTTGATGAAGGCCAGCGTCTCTTCATCTTCCATCAACGGCCCGACGCCACTGCCGCCGGGAATGCAGATGACATCCAGCGGCGGGCAATCGTCGAACGTGGTGGTCGGTTTCAGCACCAGGCCCGTGCTTGCGGTAACGGGCATCAGGTCCTTCCAGATCAAATGCACCTTCACGTCCGGCAGCGAGGCCAGTACGTCGTAAGGGCCGGTGAGGTCCAGTTGCTGAACCTGTGGAAACAACAGAAAACCGATCTGCAACGCCATGGCATTTTTCTCATGAAGTGGGTGGACGACTTCACTTTAGGCTCGTAGGATTTGGCGTATACGCCAATAACCCCACGAATTACGCCAATCATGCCGAAAACCATTCACGTGCTCGCCTTTGCCAATGTGCAACTGCTCGACGTCACCGGGCCATTGCAGGTGTTCGCCTCGGCCAACGATATTTCCCGCCAGCAAGGTTTTCCGCCACCTTATGCGCCGTCGGTGATTGCCAGCGGTGGCGGGGCGGTGATGTCGTCGGCGGGGCTGGCGCTGTTGGCCGAGCCGTTGCCTGAAGAGGGTAGTGACACCTTGATCATTGCCGGTGGCTGGGGCGTTTACGACGCGGCGCAAGACGAACCGCTGGTGGCGTGGGTACGTGAACACGCGACGGGGTGTCGGCGAGTATCGTCGGTGTGCACCGGGGCATTTTTGCTGGCGGCCAGCGGCTGGCTCGATGGCCGGCGGGTGGTCACTCACTGGACTCGTTGCGAGCAGTTGGCGCAGCAGCATCCGCGGCTGCAGGTTGAGCCCAATCCGATTTTCATCAATGACGGCCCGGTCTGGACCTCGGCCGGGGTCACCGCTGGCATCGACCTTGCGCTGGCCATGGTCGAAGAAGATCTTGGCCGCACGATGGCCCTGGAAGTCGCGCGGCAACTGGTAGTGTTCCTGAAACGCCCCGGCGGCCAGTCGCAGTTCAGCGTCACCCTTTCTTTGCAAAAGGAAGGCAACCGTTTCGACGAACTTCATGCCTGGATCAGTGAAAACCTCACCAAGGACTTGGGCATCCCGACCCTGGCCTTGCAGGCCGGCATGAGCGAACGCAGCTTCGTCCGCCATTACCGCGCTGACACCGGCCAGACTCCGGCCCGGGCCATCGAACTGATTCGGGTCGAGACCGCCCGACGTTTGCTCAGCGATACCGGCGTGCCGATCAAACGGGTGGCGGTGCAATGCGGTTTCGGCAGCGAAGAGACGCTTCGACGCAGTTTTCTGCGGGCCATGGGCGTGACCCCGCAGGCCTACCGCGAGCGTTTCAGCGTCAGCCCTCCAGCAGATCCAGTAGTGCTCTGAGCGTTGCCTCGGGCGCTTCTTCGGGAATGTTGTGCCCGACGCCCGCCAGCACTCGCCGCTCATAACGCCCGGTGAAATGGGCGATGTCTTCGTCTATCTCCGGTGCCGGTCCGACGCCATCGTCGGCCCCGCACAGGGAAATCGTCGGTACGCTGATCGGCGGCTGTCGGGTCAGCGCTTCTTCGATCCACTCCAGCGCCGGGTCGCCGGGCGCGTACATGAACCGGTGGCGGTAGGAGTGAATCACCACCTCGACGAAATCCGGATTATCGAAGGCCGGTGCACTTAACGGATACAACTCAGGGCCTTTGGTCCAGGTGGGTGACCACAACTTCCAGAGCAGTTCGCACAAGGCCCGGCGATTTTTCGTCAGGCCTTCGACCCCGCGTGGCGTGTGGAAGTAATACTGATACCAGAGTCGGTGCTCGGTTTCCGGGTCCAACGGCTCGGTGGAATGGGGAATGTCCTGAAGGTTGTAACCGTCGCCGGTCACCAGGCAACGAACCCGCTCGGGCCATAGCGCCGCCACAATACACGCCGCCCGACCGCCCCAGTCGTAGCCGCACAGGGCGGCTTGTTGAATGGCCAACGCATCCATCAGCTCCAGCAAATCCTGAGCGAGGGCGGCTTGTTGTCCGGAGCGCAGGGTGTCGGGGTGGTTGAAGCGGGTCGGGCCGTAACCGCGCAGGTACGGGACGATGACGCGGTAGCCCTTGGCGGCGAGGGTCGGGGCGATTTCGTCGTAGGCGCGGGGGGAGTAGGGGAAGCCGTGGAGGAGGATGATCGGGTCGCCGGTGGTGGGGCCGTGTTCTTCGTAGGCGAGTGACAAGCCTGGAGTTTGGATGAAGTGGATCAGCGCTTCATTGTTCATTCGACACTCCAGAAAGGGTTGTTTTTGCCTATTTTCTAGGCTTCGACTTCCGCCACTTGATTGAAGTACTTCGACCGATCCGGCGTAAACGTCACCACCATGTTGGTCCGCGAACAGGTCAACGCCCGTTCTTCACCCAAATCAACATCCAGATCTTCCCCGCGTAACCCTTGCCACTGAGCGAGGTACTTGAGGGATCCGTATTTTTCGAGTTTCTTCAGGCTGCGGCTGACGCCACCTTTCCAGCCCAGAACCGGAAGTTCGCCGGCAAGGCAGCGTTGGGTGAGTTCGGGGAAACGGGCGGCGCGTTGGCGGCCGATCTCCCAGCACTTGATCAGGCCCTTGTCCTGGCCTTCCCACAATTCATCTCGGTTCAGACCTGACCGGAGTGGGGCGTCGATGCTGCGGTGGATGCGCTGGGTCATTCTGGTTCCTTGAATTCGGGTTTTGTTGGACAGCTCCGCTGTACCCGTTGACGGTGGATGGTAGGGATGGATGTAACGGCTGGCAACAAAGGATTTTCCGGCGGTGGATGCAGGTTTTGTTTAAGCAGTGCAGGACTTCGGACTACACAAACCTGTGGCGAGGTGCTCTCACGGCTGCCAGAAACTCTTCTCCCCACTCAATTTCCGATCCAGGAAACTGGCCGCACTGATCAGTGCCAAATGCGTCAGCGCTTGCGGCGTATTCCCCAGATGCCGCGCATGGCTGTCGAACTCTTCGGCGTACAACCCCAGTGGGTTGGCGTACCTCAGCAACTGTTCAAATTCCAGATGCGCCTTTTCCACCCGGCCGGCGCGGGCCAGGCATTCGACGTACCAGAATGAGCACGCGGCGAAGGCGCCTTCGGTGCCGTCGAGGCCGTCGATTCGGGTGTCGTCATTGCGATAGCGGTAAACCATGCCGTCGCGTACCAGATTCTTTTCGATGGCGTCGAGGGTCGCGAGCCAGCGCGGGTCTTTGGCGCTGACGAAGCGCACCAGCGGCATCAGCAGCATCGAGCCATCCAGCGCGGTGCCGCCGATGTGCTGGACGAAGTGCCCGCGTTCTTCGTTCCAGAAGTTTTCCCAGATGTCAGCGTAGATCGCCTGTCGGGTCTGGTCCCAGCGGGCGAACGGGGCGGGCAGTGAGCGTTTTGAGGCGAGGCGAATGGCTCGGTCCAGTGCGACCCAGCACATCAGCCGCGAGTGCAGGAAGTGATGCTGCTCGCCGCGCATTTCCCAGATGCCGACGTCCTTTTGCTCCCAGGTTTCGCAGACCTGATCGACCACTTCCACGGTATGTTTCCAGCCTTCGTGGGAGATGGCGTCGCCATATTTGTTGACCAGGTACACCGCGTCCATCAACTCGCCGAAGATGTCGAGCTGGACCTGGTCGTAAGCCTGATTGCCGATCCGTACCGGTGTCGCGTCGCCATGACCGGAGAGGTGCGAGAGTTCGGTTTCCGGCAATTCCTGGCGGCCATCGATGGCATAGAGGATGTTCAGTTTCATCGGTTTTCCGTGGCAATCGCTGACTCTCCCGCGTAGCCAGCGCATGTAATCATTGGCTTCCTGAACGAAGCCCAGGCGCATGAACGCGTAGACGGTGAACGAAGCGTCGCGAATCCAGGTGTAGCGATAATCCCAGTTGCGCTCGCCGCCAGGCGTTTCCGGCAGGCCGAAGGTTGCGGCGGCGAGGATTGCGCCATGCTTGCGCGAGGTCAGCAGCTTCAGCGCCAGGGCCGAGCGATTGACCATCTCCCGCCAGCGGCCGCGATAGTTGGATTGGCCGATCCAGTCGCGCCAGAACTTCAGGGTCCGTTCCAGGCAGATGGTGGCGGCGCCTTCCTTGAATCGCGGATCGTCGATACCGCCAAGCATGAACTCGGCGCTCTGGTCCTGTTCGAGGGTGAATTCGGCGACTGCCGCATGGCCGTCGATACGTAGAACCTGGTCCGAAGACAGGCGCAGGGACGGCTGATTGGCGGCCTCGAAGGTCACGTCCTTTTCATCCATGCGTGCGCGGGTCTTGGCGCGAGCGTAGTCATGGCGCACGGCGCAACGCATATGAAACGTCGCCTGGCCGCTGACTACACGAACCCGGCGCATCAGCACCGACGTGTCATCTTCGCTGTCGCCAATGGGCAGCAGGTCGGTGACTTCGACGACCGCGCGGTCGCTGAGCCAACGGGTTTGCAGCACATTGGTGTCAGGCAGGTAAATCTGCTCGCGGCGAGCGTCGGGTAAATCCGGTGACAGTTGGAAAATCCCGGCCTCGGGCGTGTCCAGCAGCGAGCAGAAGATCGACGGACTGTCGAATTCCGGCCAGCAGAAAAAATCCACGCTGCCCTTGTCATTGACCAGTGCCGCGCTGCGCATGTCGCCGATGATGCCGTGGGCATCGATAGCGCTTTGTCGTTCGGGATGATGATCAGCCATTGCCGCGAAACTCCGGATAAAGGCTCAGGGCTACTTGTTGGGCGAGGGAAATCTGCATGAGGATTAAGGCCTCGAGTAAAGGGCTTAACTAGCTGACTGGTTTGAGCGGTAGAGAGTTCATTTGGCGGAAAAGGAGGTCGTCTCTGCGGGCCCCTTCGCGAGCAAGCCCGCTCCCACAATATATTTTTGGTGTACACAAATTTTATGCATGGCCGAGAACCCATGTGGGAGCGGGCTTGCTCGCGAAGGGGCCTTCACATTCAACCAACAATTAGCCGCTTTCCCCTCTGTCAGCGTTTATGGCAACTTGCAGGCCCTTGTTGAGACCTGCACCTATGGCTAACCCCTACCGCGAGCTGTTCAAAGCCCCAGGCAGCAGCGCTTTTGTGCTGGCCGGGATGATCGCGCGCATGCCGATTTCCATGACCGGCATCGGCCTGATCACCATGCTCTCGCAATTGCAGGGTGGCTATGGACTGGCCGGCGCCGTGACGGCGACGTTTGCCCTGGCCACGGCGTTTTGTGCGCCGCAGGTTTCGCGGCTGGTGGACCGTTTCGGGCAGCGTCGGATCTTGCCGGTGTCGGCACTGATCGGTGGCGGGGCGTTGTTGCTGGTGTTGCTTTGCACTCGCTTGCAGGCGCCGCAGTGGACGTTATTTGTGTTCGCAGCGTTAGCCGGTTGCATGCCGAGCATGTCGGCGATGGTGCGGGCGCGCTGGACCGAGGTGTATCGCGGCCAGCCAGCGCTGCAAACCGCTTATGCGCTGGAGTCAGTGCTGGACGAGGTCTGTTTTATTGTCGGGCCGCCACTGTCAGTGGGGTTGTGCGTGGTGGCGTTCCCCGAGGCTGGGCCGTTGGCGGCGTTGCTGATGCTGGCGATCGGGGTGACGGCGTTTGTGCTGCAACGTGACACCGAGCCGGCGATTCATCCTCATGAAGACCATCATCAGGCCTCGATCATTCGTTCCAGCGAGATTCAGTTACTGATGCTGTTGATGGTCGCCATGGGCACCATCGTCGGCGTGGTGGATGTGGTCAGCGTGGCGTTCGCCCAGCAGCAGGGCCAGCCGGCGGCGGCGAGCATTGTGTTGTCGGTGTATGCCATCGGTTCGTGCCTGGCCGGTTTGGCGTTCGGGGCGTTGCGCTCGAAACTGCCGTTGCCGCAACTGTTCCTGTACGGCGGGGTGGCGACGGCGGTGACCACGCTGCCGTTGCTGCTGGCGACGAACATTCTCGGGCTGTCGCTGGCGGTGTTCGTCGCCGGGTTGTTCTTTGCGCCGACGCTGATTGTGGCGATGGCGTTGGTGGAGCGCATCGTGCCGCCGGCCAAACTCACTGAAGGCCTGACTTGGCTGGTGACCGGGTTGAGCATTGGTGTGGCGATTGGTGCGGCCAGTTCCGGGTGGCTGGTGGATGCATTTGGAGCGCGTAGCGGGTTCTGGGTGGCGATTACGGCTGGTGCCGTGGTCCTCGGATCGGCGGTGCAAAGCTTCCGCCACTTGAAATGATGAATAAATGTGCGGGCTTGCTCGCGAATGCGGTGGGTCAAACAACATCAACGTTGACTGACACACCGCATTCGCGAGTAAGCCCGCTCCCACATTTGGATCTTCGACTAATTCAAGACCGACCTCATCCGTTCTCTTAACAGACAACTTTTCGAGGTAAACCCGGTGACCCAGCTGACATTGCTCTGCCTGCCCTATTCGGGCGCGAGCGCCATGGTCTATAGCCGCTGGCGACGCAAACTGCCGGAGTGGCTCAAGCTGCAACCCGTGGAACTTCCGGGGCGTGGCGCCCGGTTTGGCGAACCCTTGCACACCGACATGCGACGCCTGGCGCTGCAACTCGCGCAAGAACAAAAAGCCACGCTCAAGGCGCCGTATGCGCTGTTTGGCCATAGCCTTGGTGCGTTGCTCGCCTGCGAGATGGCCCATGCGTTTCGCTCGCTCGGCTGCCCGGAACCGGTGGCGCTGTTCGCTTCGGGCACCGCCGCACCGACCCTGCGTGCCGACTACGATCGGGGTTTCGCCGAGCCCAAAACCGATGCCGAACTGATCGAACAATTGCGCACCCTCAACGGCACCAGTGAAGAGGTGCTGGCCAACGAAGAGCTGATGAGCCTGACGCTGCCAGTGCTGCGCGCGGACTTTCTATTGTGCGGACGTTTCGAGTCGCAACAGCGTCCGTTGCTCAAGTGCCCAATTCACGTGCTTGGCGGCAAGGCTGATCGCGCCACCACCGAACAGTTGATCGGCTGGAGCAAGGAAACCCACGGTAGCTTTTCGGTGGACATGCTCGCTGGCGGACACTTCTTTATCCACGAGCACGAAGCCAAGGTGTTGCGGGTGATCAAGGATCAGCTGGACGTTCATCATCGGCGGCATGGGTTGATGGCGGTCAGCTAAACCCGAACATCACTCATCCCCTGTGGGAGCGAGCTTGCTCCGGGCGGCGTTCCGACGATGGCTGCCGGATAGTCAACATCTATGTCGCCTGTCATGGCCCTATCGCGAGCAAGCTCGCTCCCACAGGGGTCATGGGTCACCTCACTATCCTCGCCATACCCTTCCTTTCTGATACTTGTTCTCATTCGCTAATTTTTCCGGTCTGCATTCGTTTTATAGGGACGACGTGCCTTTGTGCTTCCCGCCACTGATCCGGATGCTAAGAAATGAATGCTGAAGACTCCTTGAAACTTGCTCGCCGGTTTATCGGGTTGCCCCTGGAAAAGCGCCAGATGTTCCTTGCGGCCTTGCAAAAGGAAGGCGTTGATTTCGCCCGGTTCCCCATTCCTGCCGGCGTCGAAGCCGACGATCGCCAGGCGCTGTCGTACGCCCAGCAGCGCATGTGGTTTCTCTGGCAGCTGGACCCGCAAAGCGGCGCCTACAACCTGCCGGGCGCGGTGCGTCTGACCGGACGTTTGAACCTGTCAGCGCTGGAGCAAGCGTTCGCCAGCCTCGTTGAACGTCACGAAACCCTGCGCACCGTGTTCCAGCGCCAGGCCGACGACACGTTGCTGCAAGTACCGGCCAGCGCGCCGCTGGTCATCGATCAGGTGGATTTCAGCGCGTTGCCGGTCATTGAACGCGAGCAAGCAGTCGCCCAAGCGGCCGAGCAGCAATCGGTGCTGCCGTTTGATCTGGCAACCGGCCCATTGCTGCGCGTCACCTTGCTCAAACTCGCCGAGCAGGAACACGTCCTCTTGCTGACCTTGCACCACATCGTTTCCGATGGCTGGTCGATGAACGTGCTGATCGACGAGTTCATCCGCTGCTACGACGCCTTTGAAGCGGGCGCACAACCGCAACTCGCGCCATTGCCGATCCAGTACAGCGACTACGCGTTGTGGCAACGCCGATGGCTGGAGGCCGGCGAGCAGGCGCGTCAACTCGACTACTGGCAGACGCAACTGGGCGACGAGCACCCGGTGCTGGAACTGCCCACCGATCATCCGCGCCCGGCGATGCCGAGCTATCGCGGCACCCGTTACGAGTTCGCCGTCGACGGTCAGTTGGCCGAACAACTGCGGGCCACGGCGCAGAAACACAACATCACCCTGTTCATGCTGTTGCTCGGCGCCTTCAACGCGCTGCTGCACCGTTACACCGGGCAGACCGACATTCGCGTCGGCGTGCCGATCGCCAACCGTAACCGCGCCGAAATCGAAGGCCTGATCGGCTTCTTCGTCAACACCCAGGTGCTGCGCACCCAGCTCGACGGCCAGACCCGCGTCGACGATTTGCTGCGCGCCATCAAGGAAACCGCCCTCGGTGCCCAGGCCCATCAGGATTTGCCGTTCGAGCGCCTGGTCGAGGCGCTGAAACTGGAGCGCAGCCTCAGCCACACGCCGCTGTTCCAGGTGATGTACAACCACCAGCCGCAGGTCGCGGACATTTCCTCGGTCAGCACCGCATCCGGTCTGGCGCTGGGGGTGATCGAGTGGGAAGGGCGCACCACCCAGTTTGATCTGACCCTCGATACTTATGACCTCAACACCAATGAAAAGCGCGGCAAGCTGCACGCCGCGCTGACTTACGCCAATGACCTGTTCGACGCCGCGACCATCGCGCGCATGGCGCAGCACTGGACGCATTTGCTGCGCGGGATGGTCAGTGATTCGCAGCAACGCATCAGTGATTTGCCGCTGCTTGAGCGCGCGGAATACAAGCGCATCGTGCATGACTGGAACCGTGCTGACGAAAGCTTCCCGCAAGACCTGTGCATTCATGAGCTGATCAGCCAGCAAGTCGCCGCGAACCCGACGGCATTGGCGGTGACCTTTGCCACGAAGCAGCTGACTTACGCCGAGCTCGACAATCAGGCCAATCGCCTGGCCCACAGGCTGATCGAATTGGGTGTCGGCCCGGAAGTCCGGGTCGGCGTGGCGATGCAGCGTTCCGACAGCTTGTTGGTCGCGTTGCTCGCGGTACTCAAGGCCGGTGGTGCTTATGTGCCGCTGGACCCGGACTACCCGGCCGAACGTGTTGCCTACATGCTCGAAGACAGCCGCGCCCTGGTGCTGCTGACCGAGCAAGCTGTCGCCGCAACATTGACCGACACCGCCGACACCCAAGTGTTGCTGATGGACGATAGGGCGTGGGCCGCTTACCCAGGCAGCGCGCCGGTGACCCGCGTCACGCCGGATAACCTCGCCTACGTGATCTACACCTCCGGCTCGACCGGCAAACCCAAAGGCGTGGCCATTGCCCATCGCAACGTGCTGGCGCTGATCGACTGGTCGAAATCGGTCTACAGCCGCGAAGACATTCAAGGCGTATTGGCCTCGACGTCGGTGTGCTTCGACCTGTCGGTGTGGGAACTGTTTGTCACCCTGGCCAGTGGCGGCTCGGTGATCATCGCCCGCAATGCCCTGGAATTACCGCAGCTGCCGGCCCGGGATCAGGTGCGTCTGATCAACACCGTGCCGTCGGCGATCAATGCCTTGCAGCGCGACAGGCAGATCCCGCCGAGCGTGCGCATCATCAACCTCGCCGGCGAGCCGCTGAAGCAGAGCCTGGTGGACGCGTTGTATCAGCAGTCGACGGTCGAGCATGTCTACGATTTGTACGGTCCGTCGGAAGACACCACCTATTCGACCTGGACCCGCCGCGAGGCCGCTGGCCGTGCAAACATCGGCCGGCCACTCAAGCACACCGCCAGCTATTTGCTCGATGCTGACCTGCAACCGGTGCCGCAAGGCGTGTCCGCCGAGCTGTTCCTGTCAGGCGCCGGCATCACCCGCGGTTACCTGGCGCGTCCGGGCATGACCGCCGAAAAGTATGTGCCAAACCTGTTTTCCAGCAATGGCGAGCGCCTGTACCGCACCGGCGACCTGACCCGTTATCAGGCCGACGGTACGTTGCAATACGTCGGGCGCATCGACCATCAGGCCAAGGTCCGTGGCTTCCGTATCGAACTCGGTGAAATCGAAGCGCGGTTGTTGCAGCAGGACACTGTGCGCGAACTGGCGGTGCTGGCGCAGGACGGTGTCAACGGTCAGCAACTGGTCGCGTACATCGTGCCGGCCGATCCGGCATTGCTGGAAGATGTCGATGCTCAAACGACTCTGCGTGACACCCTGAAAGCTGCACTGCGTCAGCATCTGCCGGACTACATGGTCCCGGCGTTTTTGCTGTTCCTCGAGCTCCTGCCGCTGACCCCCAACGGCAAACTCGACCGCAAGGCCTTGCCGGCGATTGACGGCTCGCAGCAACAACGCGAACACGTCGCGCCGCGCACTGAGATGGAAAAATCCCTCGCGGCGATTTGGCAGGACGTGTTGGCGATCGACAACGTCGGTCTTGAAGACAACTTCTTCGAGCTGGGCGGTGACTCCATCGTTTCCATGCAAGTGGTAAGCCGTGCGCGTCAGGCCGGGATCGTGTTGAGCCCCAAAGACCTGTTTCAGCACCAGACCATTCGCAGCCTGGCCCAGGCCGCCCGCAGCGGCGAGCAGCCACTGATCGATCAAGGCCCGGCGGTTGGCGCGGTGGCGTTGGCGCCGGTACAGCAGTGGTTCTTCGAGCAAGTGATTCCTGAGCGTCAGCACTGGAACCAGTCGCTGCTGCTGGTGCCGCGTGAAGCGTTGAACGTAGAGATGCTGGATCGCGCGGTTGAGCAACTGCTGACCCATCACGACAGCTTGCGTCTGCGATACGAACAGACCGCTGAAGGTTGGCAGCAAGCCTACGCAGCGCCGACCACGGAGTCGGTGTTGTGGCAGCGTCAGGCACAATCGGTCGAAGAACTCAACGCCCTGTGCGACGAAGCCCAGCGCAGTCTCGATTTGCAAAATGGCCCGCTGATGCGCGCGCTGCTGGTCTCGATGGCCGACGATACCCAGCGTTTGCTGCTGGTTATTCATCACCTGGCGGTGGACGGTGTTTCCTGGCGCGTGCTGCTGGAAGATCTTCAGCAGTTCTATAGCGGCAGCCATGCTTCGGTGGCGAAAACCAGCACCTATCAACGCTGGGTCGCCCGTCTGCAAGCTCACCTTCCAGCCTTTGAAAACAGCCTCGGTCACTGGCAAACCCAACTGCGCGACGCACTGAGTGATCTGCCGTGCGACCGCCCAACCGGCGCGCTGGAAAACCGCTTCGAACACAAACTCGAACTCAAACTCGACGCCGAGCAAACCCGCAAACTACTGCAACAGGCCCCGGCGGCCTATCGCACCCAGGTCAACGACCTGCTGCTGACCGCCCTGGCGCGGGCGGTTTGCCGCTGGAGCGGGCAGGGCAGCACGCTGATTCAGCTTGAAGGCCATGGTCGCGAAGACCTGTTCGACGGCATCGACCTGACCCGTACCGTCGGTTGGTTTACCAGCCTGTTCCCGGTCAATCTGATGCCGTGCGCCGATCTATCGGCGTCGATCAAAACCATCAAGGAACAACTGCGCGCAGTGCCGGACAAAGGCCTCGGCTATGGCGCGCTGCGCTACCTCGGCACACCGGAGATTCGCGCCGAACTGGCGGCGTTGCCGCAACCGCGCATCACCTTCAACTATCTGGGCCAGTTCGACCGCCAGTTCGACGATGCCGCGATGTTTGTGCCGTCCACCGAAGGCAACGGCGTGGCGCAGGATCCATCGGCCCCGCTGGGCAACTGGCTGACGGTCGAAGGCCAGGTCTATGGCGGCGAGTTGTCGCTGAGCTGGGGCTTCAGCCGTGAGATGTTCGACACCGCGACGATTCAGCGTCTGGCGGACGATTACGCGCTGGAACTCAACGCGCTGATCGATCACTGCTGTGCCGTTGAAGTGCCGCAAGCCACACCGTCGGACTTCCCGTTGGCGCGCATCAGTCAGGCGCAACTCGATGCACTGCCGGTTGCTGTTTCGACCCTCGAAGACCTTTATCCACTGTCGCCGATGCAGCAGGGCATGCTGTTCCACACCCTCTACGAACCCGAAGTCGGCGCCTACATCAGCCAGCTGCGCCTCGACATTCAGGGCCTCGATCCGCAGCGATTCGCTCAGGCTTGGCAAACCGCGCTGGAACGTCACGACATCCTGCGCAGCAGCTTCCACTGGCAAGGCCTCGACACCGCGCACCAGGCTATTGTCCGCCACGTCGCGTTGCCGCTTGAAGTGCTTGACGCGACCGACACCGATGCGCTGGCCGACGCTGAACGTGCCCTGGGTTTCGAACTGGGCACCGCGCCGCTGTTCCGCTTGAACCTCGTCCGCACGGGCGCCAATGACTGGCACCTGATCTACACCAGCCACCACATTTTGATGGACGGCTGGAGCAACGCGCAGTTGCTGGCCGAAGTGATCCAGCACTACGCCGCCGGGCAATCGCTGCCGGCACCGACCGGGCAATACCGCGATTATCTGGGCTGGTTGCAGCAGCAATCGGCTGCCGCGGGCGAGCAGTTCTGGAAAGCGTCATTGGCGCCGCTGGAAGCGCCGACGTTGCTGGCCGAAGCCTTGCGGCCACCGGTGGGCGCCGAGGGCAGTGAGGAATATCGCGTAGCACTCGACAGCCGCGCGACCCAGTGTCTGGCCGAGTTCGCCCGTCAGCAGAAAGTCACCCTCAACACCCTGCTGCAAGCGGCCTGGAGCCTGTTGCTGCAACGCTACACCGGCCAGGACTGCGTGGTGTTCGGTGCCACGGTCGCCGGTCGATCCGCGCCGCTGCCGGGGATCGAAGAGCAGCTCGGCTTGTTCATCAACACACTGCCGCTGGTGTGCGCGATGAAGCCGGATCAAACCGTCAGTCAATGGCTGGGCGAGTTGCAAGGGCTGAACCTGGCCATGCGCGAGTTCGAGCACGTGCCGCTTTACGACATTCAGGGCTGGGCGGGGCAGCAGGGTTCGGCGCTGTTCGACAGCCTGCTGGTGTTCGAAAACTTCCCGGTGGCCGAGGCGCTGAAACAGGGCGCGCCGGCCGGGTTGTCGTTCGGCAACCTGCACAACCACGAGCGCACGCACTATCCGCTGACCTTGGGCATCGAACTGGGCGAAGGCCTTAGCCTGGACTTCAGCTATGACGCGGCGCGGTTCAGTGCGGCGCAGGTCGCTGAGTTGTCGGCCAGTTTGCAGCACCTGCTGGTGCAATTGGTGGCGCTGCCGGACGCGGCATTGGGCACGCTGGAGTTACTCGATGAGGCCGGAAAAAATACGGTGCTCTCTGTCAGCCAACCGGCGGCAGTTGAGTTATCCACAGCACTTTTGGCGCACGAACAAATCGCGGCTCAGGCCGCCGCTACCCCAGACGCGATGGCGTTGCAGGTCGACGGTCAATCCCTGAGCTACGGTCAACTGAACGCGCAGGCCAACCGTCTGGCCCATCGTCTGATTGAAAACGGCGCCGGTCCCGGCAAGCGCGTCGGTCTGGCGCTGAAGCGTGGTCCGCAACTGATCATCAGCCTGCTGGCGGTGCTCAAAACCGGCGCGGCTTATGTGCCTTTGGACCCGAAATACCCGGCTGAACGCCTGGCCTACATGATCGACGACAGCCGCCTCGACGTGCTGCTGTGCGAGTCCGGTCTGCTGGAAGACGTGCCAGGCGTGCTACGTCTCAGCCTCGAAGACAACGTCGGCTACTCCGACAGCGATCCCCAAAACCACGCGCTCGCCGACGACCTGGCCTACATCATCTACACCTCCGGTTCCACCGGCCAACCCAAAGGCGTGGCCATCGCCCATGCCGCGCTGCGCGAGTTCTGCCGGACCGCCGCCGACTATTCGCGGCTGTCGGCGTCGGACCGCGTGTTGCAGTTCGCGACCTTCAGTTTCGATGGCTTCGTCGAGCAGTGCTTCCCGGCGCTGTGTGTCGGCGCGGCGTTGATCATGCGTGGCGATGATGTGTGGGATGCCGGCCGCCTCGCCGCCGAAATCGTCCAGCAAGGCGTGACCGTGGCGGATTTGCCGGCGGCTTACTGGTACTTGCTGGCCCGGGAATGTGCGAGCGGTGTGGTACGCAACCTGGGTGATTTGCGCCAGGTTCACGTCGGCGGCGAAGCGATGTCGGTCGAAGGTCTGCGTTTGTGGCATCAGGCGGGTTTGAGCCATGTGCGACTGCTCAACACCTACGGCCCGACCGAGGCGACTGTGGTGTCCAGCATTCATGAATGCCATCTCGAAGATGCCAGCGACGCGTTTGGCATCCCGATCGGTCGAGCCATCGCTGGTCGCGCGCTGTATGTGCTGGACGCGGCCGGTCAGTTGTTGCCCAACGGTGGCGTCGGTGAACTGTGCATCGGCGCGCCGGCCAGCCTCGCTCAGAGCTACTTCGACCGCCCGGCGCTGACCGCTGAACGCTTCCTGCCGGACCCGTTCGCCCGTGAACCGGGCGTGCGGCTGTACCGCAGCGGCGATCTGGCGCGCTACAACGCTGAAGGGAATCTGGAATACGTCGGCCGCATCGACCATCAAGTGAAGATTCGCGGTTTCCGCATTGAAATGGGCGAGATCGAAGCCTGCCTGCAAGCCCGGGAGGACGTGCGCGAAGCGGCGGTCATCGCTCAGGACGGCACGCAACTGGTGGCGTATGTCGTGGCCAGCGGCGCGATGGTTTCTCAGGCCGAATATCTGGAAGGACTCAAAGCCGTTCTGCGTCAGTCGTTGCCGGAATACATGGTGCCGAATCACCTGATCCTGCTAGCCAAACTGCCGCTCAACAACAATGGCAAACTCGACCGCAAAGCCCTGCCGCGTGCTGAAGCGGGCGATGCGAAACGCGAATTCGTGACCCCCGCCGAAGGGCTGGAAACGCAACTCGCACTGATCTGGCAGGACGTGTTGCAGGTCGAACGCGTGGGACGTGACGACAACTTCTTCGAACTGGGCGGGCACTCGTTGCTGGTGCTTCAGGTGATCTCTCGGGTGCGTCAGCAATTGCAGCTAGAACTGTCGGTGAGCAGCCTGTTCTGCGCCGCGAATCTGGCGGAATTTGCCGAGCGTGCAGCACTGGCGAACGTCAGCGACCAACCGGTGCTGCAACGTGCAACGGTCGGTCAGCCGCAGATCCTGTCTTACGCCCAACAGCGCCAATGGATTCTCTGGCAGCTGGACCCACAAAGCTCGGCCTACAACATTCCCGCCGCGCTACGCCTCAAGGGCTCGCTGAACCGCGAAGCCCTGCGCGAAGCCTTTGCGCAATTGCAGGCCCGTCACCAAACCCTGCTCACAACCTTCGAACAGGACGGCCAGCAGGCGCGTCCGGTGCTGCACGACAATCTGGCGCTGCAACTGGATGAACGCACACTCGATCAGTCATCGATCGACAATGCCGTAGCCGAAGAAATCGCCCGGCCGTTCGACCTGCGCAACGGCCCGCTGTGGCGCGTGTTGCTGCTGCAAGTGAACACCGACGAACACGTGCTGGTGCTCACCGTGCACCACATCGCTGCCGATGGCTGGTCGATGCAGGTCATGGTCGATGAATTCAGCGCGCTGTATCAGGCTGCCGTCGAAGGCAAGGCTGCGAACCTGTCGAGTCTGCCGGTGAACTACAGCGACTACGCCCGTTGGCAGCGCGACTGGCTGGAAGCAGGCGAGGGCGCACGCCAACTGACGTGGTGGAGCGAGCAATTGGCTGGTAGCCAGACACCGCTGGAATTGCCGAGTGAACTGACCCGTTCGGCCCGTCGCACCGAGCGCGGCGCCAGCCTGGTGCTGAACGTTGATCGCGAGTTGTTGGTCGGTTTGCGTGAACGTGCCCAGGAGCAACAAGTGACGTTGTTCATGCTGTTGCTGGCGAGTTTCCAGGCCTTGCTGCATCGCCAGAGCGGGCAGCCCCGCATCAGCGTCGGCGTGCCGAGCGCCGGGCGTTCGCGTCTGGAAACCGAAGGCCTGATTGGCTTCTTCATCAACACTCAAGTGCTGCGTGCCGAGATCGATGGTCAGCAGTCCTTCAGCACCTTGCTGCAACAGGTCAAGCGCGTGGCATTGGGCGCGCAAGCCAATCAGGACTTGCCGTTCGAGCAGTTGGTCGACGTCTTGCAGCCCGACCGCAGCCTCAATCACAGCCCATTGTTCCAGGTGCTCTACAACCACCAGCAACAACTGGGCGCGAGCGTCGAGCGCACTGTCGCCGACTTGCAGGTCGAGCGTCTGCACTGGCAGCAACACACCACGCAATTCGATCTGGTGCTGGATACTCAGGAGCAGGGCGAAACGCTGGACGCCAGCCTGACCTACGCCACTGATTTGTACGACGAAGCGTCGATGAACCGCCTGGCCGAGCAGTGGCTGAACCTGCTGCGAGCGGTGGTCGAAGATCCGCAGCAGCGCGTCGCCGAACTGCCATTGCTCAAAGCAACACAACGCGATGCGCTGATCCAGCACTGGAACCCGACGTTCCAGGCGC
Organism: Pseudomonas sp. F01002; assembly: GCF_004402115.1. Classification (NCBI taxonomy): domain Bacteria; kingdom Pseudomonadati; phylum Pseudomonadota; class Gammaproteobacteria; order Pseudomonadales; family Pseudomonadaceae; genus Pseudomonas; species Pseudomonas sp. F01002. The sequence continues at coordinate 39,212 of NZ_SOPU01000081.1, forward strand.
AACCGCCGTCGCCAACCTTGCACTACTTGTTCGAAGTTCAAGCCGCACAACGGCCGAACGCAATCGCACTGGTCTACGAAGGCGAGCAACTGACCTACGCCGCGCTCAACGCTCAGGCCAACCGACTGGCGCGCAAACTGCGTGAACAGGGCGTCGGCCCCGAAGTCCGGGTTGGCATCGCCACCGAACGGGCGATGCCGCTGGTGGTCGGGTTGCTGGCGATTCTCAAGGCCGGTGGCGCCTATGTACCGCTCGACCCGCAATACCCGGCCGAGCGCCTGAGTTACATGATCGAAGACAGCGGCATCACGTTGCTGCTGACCCAACAACACTTGATCGATGGCTTACCGGCCCACCACGGCGTGCAAGTGCTGAGCCTGGAGTCGTTGCAACTGGAGGCCTTCAGCGACGACAACTTGCCAGCGCTAGCCTCCGCGGAAAACCTCGCCTACGTGATCTACACCTCCGGTTCCACCGGTCGGCCGAAGGGCGCATTGCTCAGCCATGGCAACGTCGGGCGTCTGCTCATGGCCACCGCTGCCGAGTTCAACTTCGGCCCGGACGATGTCTGGACGCTGTTCCACTCCTACGCGTTCGATTTCTCGGTGTGGGAGCTGTTCGGTTCGCTGTGCACCGGCGGGCGTCTGGTGATCGTGCCGTATTACATCAGCCGCGAGCCGCAAGAGTTCCATCGCTTGCTCTGTGATGAAGGCGTGACGGTGTTGAACCAGACCCCGACTGCGTTCCGCCAGTTGTTGCCGATTGCCTGCGCCAGCCCACGAAACATTGCCCTGCGTCAGGTGATTTTCGGCGGCGAAGCGTTGGAAGTCGCGAGCCTGCGTCCATGGTTCGAACGCTTCGGCGACCAGCAGCCAACCCTGGTCAACATGTACGGCATCACCGAAACCACGGTGCACGTGACCTACCGCGCCATCCGCCTGGCCGACCTCGACGGCAAGGCCCAAAGCCCGATTGGCCTGCCGATCCGCGACCTGCGCTGGTATTTGCTCGACAGCCAGTTGCAACCGGTGCCGGTGGGCGTGGAGGGCGAGTTGTACATCGCCGGCGCTGGTTTGGCCCGTGGTTATCACGGGCGTTTCGGCCTGACTGCCGAGCGTTTCGTACCGAGTCCGTTCGACGCATCACAGCGTCTCTATCGCAGTGGCGACCTGGCGCGTCAGCGTGCCGACGGCAGCATCGATTACCTCGGGCGGATTGACCAGCAAGTGAAGATCCGTGGCTTCCGCATCGAACTGGGTGAAATCGAAGCCGCGCTGCTGGCGCAACCGGGCGTGCGCCAAGCCGTGTTGAGCGTGCATACCGGCGATGGCGGTCCGCAACTGTGCGCCTACGTGGTCGCCGAGCAAACCCCGCATGATCCAATCGCCTGGCGCGACAACTTGCGCGCCGCGCTCAAGGTGGATCTGCCGGACTACATGGTGCCGAGCCACTGGCTGCTGCTGGATGCCTTGCCGTTGACCGGCAACGGCAAGCTCGACCGCAAGGCCTTGCCGGTGCCTGACGCGCAGGAATGGCAGCGCCCGTTCGAAGCCCCCGAAGGCGACCTCGAACGGCAACTGGCAGATATCTGGGCCAGCGTGCTGGGCGTGGCGCAGATCGGCCGACGCGACAACTTCTTTGAATTGGGCGGGCACTCGCTGCTCGCCGCCCAGGCCAGTGCCCGCGTGGAACTGGAACTGGGCATCGAGCTGCCGCTGCGCGCGCTGTTCGAATCCACCGACCTTCAGGCTTATGCCGCCATGGCCGGGCAACACGCACCGGCTGACAACGATGCACGTCTTGATGCGCTTGAGTCGCTTCTCGACGAGATGGAGATCAATTAATGGAACACACCACTGCCCAGCGTATCGCCACCCGCTTCGCCGGCCTGCCTGCCGACAAGCGCCGCGAGTTTCTGCAACGCATGCAAGAGCAGGGCGTGAGTTTTGGCCAACTACCGATTCCGCCCGCTGCTGAGCCGCAAGCGACGTTCGAACTGTCGTATGCGCAGCAGCGCCAATGGTTCCTCTGGCAGCTTGATCCGCAAAGCTCGGCGTACAACATTCCGGCCGCCTTGCGTTTGCATGGCCCGCTGAATGGAGCGGCGTTGCAGCAGAGCTTCGACGTGCTGCTGGAGCGTCATCAGAGCCTGCGCAGCCGTTTCGTCGAGGATGATGGTCAAGTGGTGCAGACACTGGCGGGGTTCACTTCGCTGCCGATCGAACAGATCGACCTGCGCGATGAACCTCAGGAACTACGACTCGATGTGGCCATGAAAGCGGTCGAGCAGGACATCGCCCGGCCGTTCGATCTGCAGCACGGTCCGCTGTTGCGGGTCAGCCTGTTGCAGCTCGACATCGAAGACCATGTGCTGTTGCTGACCTTGCACCACATCGTCACTGACGGCTGGTCGATGGGCGTATTGGTGGAGGAGTTTTCCCGGCTCTACGCCGCGCATTGCCAAGGGCAAAACGTTGCGCTGGAAGCGTTGCCGATCCAGTATTCCGACTACGCCCAGTGGCAACGCCGCTGGATGGAAGCGGGGGAGCTGGAGCGTCAACTCAACTGGTGGCGTGAAACACTGGGCAGCGAACAACCGCTGCTGGAATTGCCGACAGACCGTCCGCGTCCGGCGCAACCGAGTCAGCGCGGTGCGCGTCTGGATTTCGCCCTCGATGCGACCTTGGCCGGCGGTCTGATGAGCCTGGCCAAACAGCGCGGCGTCACGCCGTTCATGCTGTTGCTGGCGAGCTTCCAGGCCTTGCTCTATCGCTACAGCGGCCAGTCCGACCTGCGGGTCGGCGTGCCGATTGCCAACCGTAATCGTGCGGAAACCCGTGGCCTGATCGGTTTCTTCGTCAACACCCAGGTGATGCGTGCTGAACTGGACGGACGTCTGCCATTCAGCCAATTGCTCGACCAGACCCGCGCTGCTTCGCTGGATGCCCAGGATTATCAGGACTTACCGTTCGAGCGTCTGGTGCAGGCGCTGCAAAGTGAGCGCAGCCTCAGCCACAGCCCATTGTTCCAGGTGATGTTCAACCACCAGCAAGCCAAACCGGCGGCGGTCAGCGGTTTGCTCGCCGGTCTGCGCGTCGAAGCGCTGAACGCCACGGCGCACACCACGCAATTCGACCTGCAACTGGACACTCAGGAAGAGGGCGACAAGCTGTTCGCCAGCCTGACGTACGCCACCGATTTGTTCGATGCCGAGCGCATCGAGCATTTAGCGCGTCATTGGCGGAATTTGTTGGCCGGTGTGCTGGCGAACCCGAAGTGCCCGCTTGCCGAGTTGCCATTGCTGGAGGCCGACGAGCGTCTGCGCATCCTCGACGACCTCAACGACACAGCTCAAACCTATCCGGGCGAAGTCTGCGTGCAGCGGCATTTTGAAGCGCGCGCGATTGAAAACGGTGAGGCGACAGCGCTGGTGTTCCAGGGCCACAGCCTGAGTTACGCCGAGCTGAATTTGCGCGCCAACCGCTTGGCCCATCACTTGCGCGCCCAGGGCGTTGGCCCGGAAGTGCTGGTGGGGATTGCCTGCGACCGCTCGTTTGAAATGGTCGTCGGCCTGCTGGCGATTCTCAAGGCCGGTGGCGCCTATGTGCCGCTGGACCCGGAATACCCGATTGATCGCCTGAGCTACATGATCGACGACAGCGGCATTTCGTTGTTGCTGACTCAGGAACATCTGCTGGCGCAACTGCCGACCCCGGACAACGTGCGCACCTTGTGCCTGCACGCCGACGCCGATTGGCTGAGCGACTTGCCAAGTTCCGATCTGCCCAACCTTGCTGTCGCAGAAAACCTCGCCTATGTGATTTACACCTCCGGTTCCACCGGCAAACCCAAGGGCGCGGGCAACCGCCATGTGGCGCTGCATAACCGTCTGGAGTGGATGCAGGAAGCCTACAACCTGCTGCCGACTGACCGCGTGCTGCAAAAAACGCCGTTCAGTTTCGACGTGTCGGTGTGGGAGTTTTTCTGGCCGCTGATGAAGGGCGCAACGCTGGTCATCGCCGCCCCCGGCGAGCACCGCGATCCGCAACGCCTTGCTGCGTTGATCGTCGAACAGGCGATCACCACGCTGCACTTCGTGCCGTCGATGCTCTCCGCATTCATCGGTGCCGACGAGGCGCTGGCCTGCACGTCTTTGCAACGGATCATCTGCAGCGGTGAAGCGCTGCCGATGGAACTGCAACGCCAGACCTTGCGCAGCCTGCCGCAAGCCAATCTCTACAACCTCTATGGCCCGACCGAAGCGGCCATCGACGTGACCCACTGGACCTGCGTGGAAGAGGGCCGCGACAGCGTGCCGATCGGCCGCCCGATCGCCAACCTGCGCACCTGCATCCTCGACAGCGAACTGCAACTGTTGCCGCTGGGCGCGGTGGGCGAGTTGTACTTGGGCGGTGTCGGTCTGGCTCGCGGTTATCACCGCCGTGGCGCGCTGACCGCCGAGCGTTTCGTGGTCGACCCGTTCGGCAGTGGCGAGCGCCTGTACCGCACCGGTGACCTGGCGCGTTATCGCGCTGATGGCGCCATCGACTACTGCGGGCGTATTGACCATCAAGTGAAGATTCGCGGTTTGCGCATCGAACTGGGGGAAATCGAAGCGCGCCTGCAAGAACATGCCGACGTGCAGGAAGCCGTGGTGCTGGCCCTCGATGGCCCGAGCGGTAAGCAATTGGTCGCGTACCTGGTGCCGCAAAATCGCGCACTGCTGGACGTCGATGCCGAGCAACAAGGTGTGTGGCGCGAAACCCTGAAAAGCCATTTGCTCGCCAGCCTGCCGGATTACATGGTGCCGGCGCAGACCGTGCTGATCGAGCAGATGCCGCTGAGCCCTAACGGCAAACTCGACCGCAAACGCCTGCCGGCGCCAACCGCGCAAGTCAGCCAACGCGCCTTCGAAGCGCCACGCAGCGAACACGAACAGGTGCTGGCGCAGATCTGGCAGGACGTGTTGGGCGTGGAGCAGGTCGGGCGTCAGGACAACTTCTTTGAGCTGGGCGGCGACTCGATCATTTCGATTCAAGTGGTCAGCCGTGCCCGTCGTGCCGGCCTGAGCCTGCAACCGCGCGACCTGTTCCAGCAGCAGACCTTGCAAGCGCTGGCTGCGGTAGTGAAAGAACAGGCGGCACCGTTGGCGCAACAAGGGCCGGTGGACGGTGTGCAAATACTCACTCCGATCCAGCGTTGGTTCTTCGACGAGCCGATTCCGCAGCGTGCGCACTGGAACCAGGCGGTGCTGCTGACTCCACGCGAAACCCTCGAATTGCCGCGCCTGCAAGCCGCGCTGCAACGTCTTCTCAAGCAACACGACGCGCTGCGTTTGCGCTTCAGTCAGGTCGACGGCCAATGGTCGGCGCGTTATGTCGGGGCCGACAGCTGCGATGTGATCGACATGCTCTGGACCGCCCGCGTGGCCAGCGACGCGTCGCTGAAATCGGTGTGCGATGAAGCGCAACGCAGCCTCAGTCTGCAAGACGGTCCGCTGCTGCGCGTGGCGTTGATCGCTCAGGCCGATGGCTCGCAGCGGTTGCTGTTGGTGATCCACCACTTGGCGGTGGACGGTGTGTCCTGGCGGGTGTTGCTGGAAGATTTGCAGGCCGCTTACCAAGGGCAAGACCTGCCGCCGAAGACCAGCGCCTTCCAGGCCTGGGCCGACAAGCTTGACGCCTATGCCCGTTCCGAAACCGCCGCTGGCGAACTGAACTGGTGGCAGGCGCAACTGAGCGTCGCCAATGATTCGCTGCCAGCCGCCAACGCTCAAGCCAGTCAGGCCGGGCATCTGCGCCAAGGTGTGAGCATCGGTCTTGACCGCGAGCAGACTCGCCAGTTGCTGCAACAGGCCCCGGCGATCTATCGCACGCAAGTCAACGACCTGCTGCTGACCGCACTGGCCCGTACCCTCAGCCGCTGGACCGGCCACGCATCGGCGCTGATTCAACTCGAAGGCCATGGCCGCGAAGAGCTGTTCGACGACATCGACCTGACCCGCACCGTCGGCTGGTTCTCCAGCCTGTTCCCGGTACGCCTGACGCCGACCGCCGACCTCTCGGGTTCGATCAAGGCGATCAAGCAGCAACTGCGCGAAATCCCCGGCAAAGGCATGGGCTACGGCCTGTTGCGCTACATGGGCGATGCCGCGACCCAAGCGACGCTGGCAGCGTTGCCGCAAGCACGCGTGACCTTCAACTACCTCGGCCAGTTCGACCAGAGCTTTGCCGACGACGCACTGTTCACCCCGGCTCGCGAATCCAGCGGTGCCGCGCAATCGGCGGACGCACCGTTGCCGAACTGGCTATCGGTGGACGGTCAGGTCTATGGCGGTGAACTGAAACTCGACTGGACCTTCAGCCGCGAATGCTTCGACCTGCGCGAGATCGAAGCGCTGGCGGCGGATTTCCGCGGTGAGTTGCTGGCGTTGATCGCCCATTGCCTGAGCGATGGCGCGGGCGGCGTGACCCCGGCGGACTTCCCGTTGGCGCGTCTGACTCAAGCGCAACTCGATGGTCTGTCAGTGCCTCCGGCGCAAATCGAGGACCTGTATCCGCTGTCGCCGATGCAGGCCGGTTTGCTGTTCCACAGCCTGTACGAGTCGGAGTCCGGCGCCTACGTGAACCAGCTCAGCGTCGAAGCCCGCGGCCTGGATGCCGATCGACTGGGTCGCGCCTGGCAAGCGGTGCTCGACACCCATCCGATCCTGCGCAGCAGCTTCCACTTCCCTGACGGTTTTGAAGCGCCGGTGCAATTGGTGCATCGTCACCTGCAATTGCCGCTGACTTGCCTCGACTGGCGCAGCCGCAGCGATCAGGCCGAAGCGTTGGTTCAACTGATCGACAGCGACCGCTTGCAGCTCGATTCGACTCGCGCGCCGTTGATGCGTTTGACCCTGGTACGACTCGACGATGAGCGTCAGCAACTGATCTACACCCACCATCACTTGTTGCTCGATGGCTGGAGTAATTCGCTGCTGTTGAGCGAAGTCCTGCAGCGTTATGCCGGGCAAGACGTGCAGGCACCGATCGGGCGTTTTGCCGATTACATTGGCTGGTTGCAGCGTCAGGATGCGCAAGCCGACGAGTTGTTCTGGCGCGAGCAATTGTCGACCCTCGACAACCCGACCCTGTTGGCGCAGAGCCTGGCCCACGGCGATAGTAAAAACCTGTCGACGGCAGAGTTCGCCGACCACCGCCAGACCTTCGATGTCGCCACCAGCAAACGCTTCAGCGAGTTTGCCCGTCAGCAAAAAGTGACGCTCAACACCTTGGTCCAAGGCGCCTGGGCGCTGCTGTTGCAACGCTACAGCGGCCAACGCAGCGTCGCGTTCGGCGCGACCGTTGCCGGGCGTCCGGTGGACTTGCCGGGTGCTGAAAGCCAACTCGGCCTGTTCATCAACACCTTGCCGGTGATCAGCTCGCCGGACGCGGTTGAAAGCGTCGGTCAATGGCTAACCCGTTTGCAGGCGCAGAATCTGGAACTGCGTGAGCATGAATTCACCGCATTGGGTGACATTCAGCGCTGGGCCGGACGTGCCGGCGAGCCGCTGTTCGACAGCCTGCTGGTGTTCGAAAACTTCCCGGTGGCTGAAGCCTTGCAGCAGGGTGCGCCGGCCGGTTTGAGCTTCTCGATTCCACAGAACCACGAACGCACCAACTTCCCGCTGACGCTGGCGGCCACTGCCGAAAGCCAGCTCAGCCTGAACTGGAGCTACCAGTGCGCCCACTTCAGCGGCGAGGCGATTGCCCGCATGAGCGAGCATCTGGCCGCGTTGCTGGCGGCGATGGTCGCCGCGCCCCAGGCTGCGTTGAGTGAACTGGACCTGCTGACCGCACCGGAACGTGCCCAACAGTTAGTGGAGTGGAACCCGGCATTCACCACGACGGAAAACCCGCTCTGCGTGCATCAGTTGATCGAGGCCCAGGCCGTTGTTCGACCGGACGCCACGGCGCTGATCTTCAACGATCTGGAATTGAGCTTCGACCAACTCAACCGTCGCGCCAACCAATTGGCCCATCGCTTGCGCGCACTGGGCATCGGCCCGGAAGTGCGGGTTGGCCTGGCGATGCAGCGTTCGCCGGAGATGATCATTGGTCTGCTGGCGATCCTCAAGGCGGGCGGCGCCTACGTGCCGCTGGACCCGACGTACCCGGCCGAACGCCTGCGCTATTTGATGGAAGACAGCGGCATTTCGCTGCTGATCAGTCAATCGTGGCTGCGGGAAAAACTGCCCTTGCCGGAAGGCCTGTCGGTGCTGGAAGTCGACCGTGAGCCGCTGGACTCGATGGCTGAAACCAACCCGGTCAACCTGACCTGCGGCGAAAACCTCGCGTACCTGATTTACACCTCGGGCTCCACCGGGCGGCCGAAAGGCGTCAGCGTGGCCCATGGTCCGCTGGCCATGCATTGCCTGTCGATCGGCGAGTTGTACGGCATGACCCCGGACGATCGCGAGCTGCAATTTGCTTCGATCAGCTTCGACGGCGCTCACGAGCGCTGGCTGACGCCGCTGGTGTTCGGTTCGGCAGTGATGCCGCGCGATGACGAGTTGTGGAGCGTGGAACGCACCTGCGCCGAGATTGAAAAGCACGGCATCACCATCGCCTGCTTCACCCCGACCTATCTGTCGCAGATCGCCGATTTCATGGGCGAAGCGGGGCGTGATCTGCCGATCCGTTCCTACACCCCGTGCGGTGAAGGCATGGCCAAACATGCGTTCGACGAGGTCCAGCAGGTGCTGCAACCCAAGCGCCTGATCAACGGCTATGGCCCGACCGAAACGGTGATCACGCCGCTGATCTGGCTGGCGTATCCGGATACCGAATTCGACTCGGCGTTCATGCCGATTGGCCGGCCGGTCGGCAACCGTAGCGCCTATATTCTGGACGGCGGCTTGCAGCCGTTGCCGGTTGGCGTGGCGGGTGAGTTGTACCTGGGCGGCGAGGGCGTCGCGCGGGGTTACCATCAACGTCCGGACCTGACCGCTGAACGCTTCGTGCCGGATCCATTTGTGCCGGGCGCACGTTTGTACCGCAGTGGCGACCTCGCGCGGTTCCGCGCCGACGGCGTTGTTGAATACCTCGGTCGTATCGATCAGCAAGTGAAGATTCGCGGGTTCCGTATTGAACTCGGCGAAATCGAAGCCTGCCTGCTGGAACACGAAGGCGTGCGTGAAGCGTTCGTGATCGATCGCGAAGGCCCGGTCAGTCGCCAGTTGGTTGGCTACGTGGTGCCCCGCGATCCGCTCGCCGATGAGCATGATTTGCGTGAAGCGCTGACGTTGCACCTGCGCAGCCGTCTGCCGGCGCACATGCTGCCGGCGCATTTGATGTGCCTGGCCGCGTTGCCGCTGACGCCGAACGGCAAGCTTGATCGCCAGGGCCTGCCAGCGCCTGAAGCCACTCGGCAGAACCACGATCAGGTGGCCGCTGCGTCGCCAGCCGAAGCGTTGCTGGTGGCGATCTGGCAAGAGCTGTTGGGGCTGGAGTCGGTGGGTGTTACCGAGAACTTCTTCGAGCTCGGCGGTGACTCGATCATCTCGCTGCAAGCGGTGAGTCGTGCCGGTCAGCGCGGGCTGGTGTTCAGTCCGAAGCAACTGTTCGAACAGCAAACCATTCGTGCACTCGCTACGGTGGCGACCAGCCGTGAAGCGGCGTTGGTTGAAGCGCCGAAAGTCCCTGCTTTTGCGCTGGTGCCGCACATCGACATCGCCGCCCGCAACGGTCTGCAAGACCTGTATCCGCTGTCGCCGATGCAGCAAGGCATGCTTTTCCATTGCCTCGATTCGCCGGAGCTGAACCCCTACGTCAACCAGTTGAGCGTGGCGGTCGACGGTTTGCAGGTGCCGCGTTTCCGCGCGGCGTGGCAAACGCTGGTCGAGCGTCATGAAGTGCTGCGCGCGGCGTTCCGTTGGCGCGATGGGTTGGCCGATCCGCTGCAAGCGGTGTTCGCTGACGTCGAGTTGCCGATCCAAGAACTCGACTGGCGCGAGCGTACCGATACTGAGCAGGCGCTGAGTGAACTGGCCGAAGCGGAACAAGCCAAAGGCTTCGACCTGAGCTGCCCGCCATTGATGCGTTTCATCCTGGTTCGCCTGGGTGATGACCGTTACCAGATGATCTGGATCTACCATCACCTGTTGCTGGACGGCTGGAGTGCCTCGCGCCTGTTGGGCGACATGTTGCGCCTGTACCACAACGACAGCCTGCCGGCCCTGACCGGTCGTTACGCCGACTACATCGCCTGGCTGCAACGTCAGGACGGTGCGCAGGCGCAAGGGTTCTGGCGCGAGCGCCTGGCGTTGCTCGAAGAACCGACCATTCTGGCCAAGGCTTCCGGTGCGACAGGCTCCGGTCACGGCGTGATGTACAGTAACCTCGACGCCGAGGCGACGCGCAAACTGCACAGCTTCGCCAAGCGTCAGCGCGTGACGTTGAACACGCTGGTGCAAGGCGCGTGGTTGTTGCTGTTGCAGCGCCACAGCGGCCAACGCAGCGTCGCGTTCGGCGCCACGGTGGCGGGGCGTCCGACCGGGTTGGCCGGCGCGCAGGACATGCTCGGCCTGTTCATCAACACCTTGCCGGTGATCCAGACCCTCGATCCGCAACAGCCGCTGGGTGAGTGGCTGCGTGACTTGCAGGATTACAACCTGATGGTCCGCGACTACGAACACACGCCGTTGTCGGACATCCAGCGCTGGGCCGGGCAGGGTGGTCAGGGCTTGTTCGATAGCATTATCGTGTTCGAAAACCATCCGGTGGACCGCGCCTTGAAAGGAGGTGAGGAAGGTGAGCTGCGCTTTGCCGAAGTCGGCAGCGGCGGGGTGACCAACTTCCCGATGGACTTGATGGTCAGCACCAACGAAGAAGGCCTGGAAGTTGAGTACCTGTTCCTGCGTGATCGCTTCAGTGACGTGGAAGTAGAGCGGATTCGTGCGCAGCTCGAAGGTTTGTTGCGTGCGTTACCGGAGGATGCCACGCGCCTGCTTGGCAACATTGGCTTGCCTGAGGCGCGTTTGAGTCTGCCGCAGGTGTCCGACGACAACGCCGATTTGCTGCACGCGTTCAATCAACACGTAAAAGCGCAGCCGCAGAAAATCGCCTTGATCTGTGAAGATCGGGAAGTCAGTTATGCGCAACTTGAGGCGCAGGCCCATGGGTTGGCGCAACAATTGATTGGTCGCGGCATCGGTCCGGAAAGTCTGGTGGCGGTGGCGTTGCCGCGTTCCGAGCGCACCATCGTTGCGTTCCTCGCGGTGCTCAAGGCGGGGGCGGCTTATCTGCCTTTGGACCTGGCGTACCCGGCCGAGCGACTGGCCTACATGCTCAGCGATTCGGCCGCCAGCCTGTTGCTTTGCAACAGTGATCTGGGCGAACGACTGACCCTGGCTAACAGCCCGCCACGTCTGTTGCTCGATCAGCTGGCCGTTGCTGGCAACACCGAATGCCCGGTTTCCAAACCGTTGCCGGGGCACCTGGCGTACCTGATTTACACCTCCGGTTCCACCGGCCAACCGAAGGGCGTGGCCGTGGCGCGTGGTCCGATTGCCCGGCATTGCCGCGGCATCGTCGAGCTCTACGAACTGGCGCCGCGCAGCCGCGAGCTGCACTTCATGTCGTTCGCTTTCGACGGCGCTCAGGAGCGTTGGCTGAGCGTGTTGTTGGCCGGCGGCAGTCTGGTAATCCGCGATGACAGTTTGTGGACGCCGGAACAAACCCTGGAAGTGTTGCATCGTCACGGCGTCACCGTGGCCTGCTTCCCGCCGGCGTACCTGCAACAGATGGCCGAGGTGGCTGAACGTTTGGGCAATCCACCGGCGGTCGAGGTGTATTGCTTTGGCGGTGATGCGGTGCCGGAGGCCAGTTTCGAGCAGGTCAAACGCGCCTTGCGTCCGCAGCGTCTGGTCAACGGTTACGGTCCGACCGAGACCGTGGTCACGCCTCTGTTGTGGCGTGCCGAGGTAAGCGAAACCTGCGACGCGGCGTATGCGCCGATTGGTCGTGGTGTGGCCGGGCGTGGCTTGTACGTGCTGGATGCCGACCTCAATCCGTTACCGGTCGGTGTCAGCGGCGAGTTGTACCTGGGCGGAGAATGCCTGGCGCGTGGTTATCACCAGCGTCCCGGCATGAGCGCCGAGCGTTTCATCCCTGACCCGTTCGAGGCCGGTGGCCGCATGTACCGCACCGGCGACCTGGTGCGCCAGCGCGAGTGCGGGTTGATCGACTACCTGGGGCGTCTCGACCAGCAAGTGAAGATCCGTGGTTTCCGCATCGAACTGGGCGAAATCGAAGCCCGCCTGCGCGACTGCGCCGGGGTGCAGGATGCCGCCGTGGTGGTGCACGACACGCCGACCGGCAAGCAATTGGTGGGTTATGTGGTGGCTGCCGGTGTTGTTGGGCTTGATCGCCGCTTGAAATCTGAGCTGCAAGCGCAACTGCCGGACTACATGGTGCCGGCGCGAATCCTGGTGCTGGAACGCTTCCCGCTGTCGGCCAACGGCAAGCTCGACCGTCGCGCACTGCCTACGCCTGAATGGGCGCTCGGCGGCTATCGTGCGCCGCGCAACGCACTGGAAACGGCGCTGACCGCGATCTGGCAAGAGGTGCTGGGCGTGCCGCAAGTGGGCATCGACGACAACTTCTTTGAACTGGGCGGCGACTCGTTGCAGGTGCTCAAAGTGATCTCGCGGGTGCGCAGCCAGCCGCAACTGGGCTTTGAATTGAAGCTGCGGGATCTGATGCAGAAGCCGTGCATCGCCGAACTCAGCGGCTATCAGGCGGCCGAGCCGGCGTCTGCGCCGGACCCGTTGCTGGCGCTGAATGCGCGGATCCCGAACGTGCCGGCGCTGTTCTGCCTGCACGCCGGTTTCGGCACGGTGTTCGACTACGAACCGCTGGCCCGTCGACTGGAAGGACGGCGCACGGTCTACGGCGTGCAATGCCGCATGCTGCTCGACCCGCACTGGCAGGACGAATCACTGCTGGCGATGGCGCAGGCCTATGCGCAACGGATTCGCAGTCAGCAGGCCAAGGGGCCGTATTACTTGCTGGGTTGGTCGTTGGGCGGGGCGTTGACGCAACTGGTTGCTCACGAACTGGAAACTCAGGGTGAGACGGTCGCGTTTGCCGGACTGGTCGACAGTTACGTGGCGGGCACCGCAGAGGCGGGGGACTGGCGCGAGGACCTGGGCGACTTCCTGAAATTTGTGCTCGGTCTGCCGGCCGATGAGGCTCAGGCGCTGATTGCGCTGAAAGCCGCTGACTTGAATGAGCGCGAAGGTTCCACGGCGGTGATCGAGGCGGCCATGCACGGTTCCAATGAGCAAGCGGCGTTGGGGGCTGGGGAACTCACGCAGATCTTCGCCACCGGCTCACGCCTCAAGCAACTGGCGCTGGCGCATCGGCAACTGCCGGCGATCCAGGTCACGGCGCATCGCTGGTGGGTGGCCGAGCGCGACGACGAACGTCGTGTGTTCGAGGCCCAGGTTGGCAGCCACGGCGTTGATCGCTTGTTGGCGGGTGGGCATTACGAGTTGCTGCGCGGTGATGAACTGCTCGATGAGCTTGAAGACCTGTTGGAACGCCGTTTGGCAATCGCATAAACGGGAGCACCACGGTCCCCTGTAGGAGCTGTCGAGTGAAACGAGGCTGCGATCTTTTGATCTTGTTTTTTAAGATCAAGATCAAAAGATCGCAGCCTCGTTTCACTCGACAGCTCCTACTCAAGCGTCGTTCGTATCAGGATTTTGTATTGACCTCTTTGTGTAGAAGGATTCGTCCCATGTCCGTGTTGCCAGAACTTGAAGCATTTCTAGAACTCGCCGAGTTCGGCCGGATGACCGGTAAAAGTCGCGCGATGCATGAACAGTCGCCGCAACAGGCGCGGATCGATTTCGAAGCGTCATCGGGATTTCTCGATGTGCCGCTGGACAGCGTTGCCTGCGAGGACTTCACCATCGCCGCGCGAGATGGCCACAGTTTGTCGGCAAGGGTGTATCGCGATGGGCAATCGGTCGATGGGCTGCAACCGGTGGTGTTGTATTTCCATGGCGGCGGGTATGTGGTCGGCAGTCTCGATTCCCATGATGCGCTGTGCCGGCGGCTGGCCTCCCAAGGCGGTTTTGCCTTGTTGACGGTGGATTATCGCCTGGCCCCGGAATGGCGGTTCCCGACGCCGGTGCAGGATGCCTGCGATGCGGGGAGCTGGCTGGTGCGCGAGGGCGCGGCACATGGCCTGGACGCAACGCGAGTGGCCGTGGCCGGTGATAGCGTGGGTGCGACGCTGGCGACGGTGTTGTCGATCATGGCCGTGCGTGAACCTGAGGAACTGGCGTTGAAACCGAAGGCGCAACTGTTGGTGTACCCGGTGACGGATGCCACGACCAAGCGCGCGTCGCATTGGGATTTCGCCGAGGGTTATTTGCTGGAGACGCCGACGCTGGATTGGTTCTATGCGCATTACGGGCGCACGCCGCAGGATCTGGCTGATTGGCGCTGCTCGCCGTTGCTGGCGGAGGATCTGTCAGGCGTGGCGCCAGCACTGGTGTACTTGGCCGGGCATGATCCGTTGCATGACGAAGGGTTGGCGTATGCCGAGCGGCTGCGTGCTGCCGGGAATGAGGTGACGTTGCTGGAACAGCCTGGGATGACCCATGACTTTTTGCGCATGGCGGGGTTGTTGGGGGAGGTTGAGGGGATTCATGCGGAAGTGGCGGAGTGGGTGCGTTCGCGGCTTTGATCTGAAGTCTGATTGCTCTGCCTGGGAATGATCCAGACTAGCCAGCACCACCGTGTCATCGTTCTTCGCGAGCAAGTCGAATCGTCGCACCGCCGCTCCCACATTTGATCTCGGTGTACGCAGGTTTTGTATCCACCACAGATCCACTGTGGGAGCGAGCTTGCTCGCGATGACGGCATCACAGTCGACACAAATCTCACAGCCATAAAAAAAATGCCCGCATCTCACGATACGGGCATTTTTCATTTCAGCTCAGCCACTCAGAAATCATACTTCGCGGTGATCTGCAGGTTACGCGGCTCGCCGTAGAACGTGGTGCCGAAGTTGCCCAGGCCCGTCAGGTACTTCTTGTCGAAGATGTTGTAGGCATTGGCGGTGAAGCTCAGGTGTTCGTCGTACTGATAACGGGTCATCAGGTCCACGAGGGTGTAGCCGCCTTGTTTGAGAGAGGTGCTGCCGCCCTCGCCACCGCCCACGTTGGGGCTGTAGCTCTGGCCGTAAAACGCGCTCTGCCAGCTGACACCGCCACCGACGGTGAACTGGTCCAGCGCGCCGGGCAGACGGTAGGTGGTGAACGTACGAATCACGTGTTCCGGTTTGCTGGTGGCCAGCGGGAAACCGAAGATGCGTTGTTCGTCCTTGTCACGGGTGCGGGCGTAGGTGTAGCCGGCAGACACGTTCCAGTCCTGTGCCAGTTCGCCGGCCAGTTCCAGTTCCACTCCGTTGGTGGTGGCGCCGTCGGTGGCTTTGAAAATGCCATCGCCGGTATTCACATCGGTGCCGACCGATTGAGCGACGTTGTCCTGCTCAATGCGGAAGAATGCCAGGCTGGCGTTCAGTTTGCCTTCGAAGTAGGCCGCTTTCAGGCCGGTTTCGTAGCTGTCGCCTTCGACCGGTGCCAGGGTCGCACCGTTGATGTCCTTGTTGATCTGAGGCTGGTAGATCTTGGTGTAGCTGGCGTAGACCGAATAGGTATCGTCCAGGTCATAGACCACACCGGCGTAAGGCGTGACAACGCCGTGTTCCTTGTAGCTGGCGTGGGTGTCGGTGAGGGTGCCGCCCGGATAGTACGAGTAGTCTTCGTTGTATTTGAAGGTGCTCAGACGGCTGCCGAGGATGAACGACAGGTCGTCGGTCGGACGCAGGCGCGTGGCCAGGTAAAGACCGTTCTGGCTCTGGGTGCGTTCGTACTTGCCGTTTTTCGGGAAGTCCTGTTTCGGCAGGCTACCGTTCCAGTCATAGATGCTGCCCGGCACCAGTTCGAAGGCGCTGGTGTCGTACGTTGCGCCGGTCTGGCGCGAGTGCGATGCCATGAAGCCGGCTACCAGTTCATGCTCGCGACCGCCCAGTGAGAACGGACCGGAGACGTTCACGTCAGCCGTGTTCTGCACGCGATGACCTTCCCAGCGCCCCCAGTAAAGGAAATTGCCTTCGCCCGTGGCGCGGTCCGCAGAACCCCCGCTGGCCGAGGCCAGTCGGGTGTCATGATCGGTGGTTTTCTGGTCGAAGCTGGCCTTGAATTTCCAGTCATTGGCCAGTGCTTGTTCCAGCGACGAGAAGTAGGTGACGCTGTCGAAATCACGACGGCTCCAGTCGGCACCCGGGTTGAAACTGCGAGAGAAGTCGGTGCGGCCACCGTCGGTGAAGTACGGCGCGTTACCGGTCCAGGAACTGCCGCGCGGGGTGGCACTGGACTTGTCGACGCCCAGGGTCAACAGGGTGTCATCGGTCAGGTCAGCTTCGAGGATGCCGTAGTACAGGTCTTTCTTCTGGCTGTAATGATCGATGTACGAATCTTTGTCCTGCAAGGCACCGACGAAGCGGCCGCGCACGCTGCCGGAATCGTTCAGCGAACCGGAGATGTCGCCTTCGGTGCGGTAGTTGTCCCAGGAGCCAGCGGTGGCGCTGACCGATGCCTTGAAGTCCTTGGTCGGTTTCTTGCGCACCAGGTTGACGGTGGCAGACGGGTCGCCCGCGCCGGTCATCAGGCCGGTGGCGCCTTTGATGACTTCGACGCGATCGAGGCTGGCGGCGTCGTCGCTGTTGTTAGGGTTTTCACCGTAAACGCCGTCGTACGGGATGTTGACGCCATCGTACTGAAAGTTGGTGATGGCAAAGCCACGGGCGGAAAACTCGGTACGGTCACTGTCGTACTTCTGCGCCGTGATGCCGGGGGTGTTGCGCAATACGTCGCCGACGCTCTTGGCGCCGCGATCGTCCATTTGCTGACGCGTCACCACGGTCACCGATTGCGGTGTTTCGCGAAGGGTCAGCGGCAGTTTGGTCGCGGTGGTGGTGGCGCCGGTGGTGTAGGAACCGGTGTCTTCAGTGGTCAGGCCCAGGGCCTGGCCGGAAATGGTGGTTGCGCCCAGTTGCAGGCTCGAGCCGCCGCCGGACACCAGGGTGACGGTATTACCGCTGATCTGGAACGAAATACCAGTGCCTTTCAGCAGGGCGGCGAGGGCATCGGACGGTTCCAGTGAACCGGATACCGCGCGAGACTTGATCCCTGCAACCTGATCCGGGCTGTAGAGGATTTGCAGGTTGGTCTGCATGCCCAGTTCGGTCAGCGCGTTGGAAAGCGATTGACCTGCAATGTTCACTTTTACAGGTGCAGCATTGGCCATCGAGCTCCCCAGCAAGGTGGCGGTCAGCAGTACGCTAGTGAACAGGGTGCGATGCAAAGTCGGGCGCTGTACGGCCAGCGCGAGAGGTGTGCGGCGTGTTTGAGGTCGCATTACTTACCTGAGCTCCTGAAAAAGTGTTGTGCAGAGTTTTTGTTAATAGGAATGATTATTAGACGCAGCACGAGCGTAAAACCGGAAAGAAACCCGTTAAATAAATTTATGAAGGCCGCCGCAACGCGATCTATGTAGCAGCTGGCGAAGCCTGCGTTCGGCTGCGAAGCAGTCGTAAAACCAGAATCCGCGGTGAATCAGGAAAACCTCGCGAGCCGAATTGGCGACTGCTTCGCAGCCGAACGCAGGCTTCGCCAGCTGCTACACAGACCGCGGTTTTCTGTTTCAGGCGGGAGCCAGTTCCGTGACGACCCGTCCGCTTTCCATACGCACCAGTTGGTCCGCCACGTCGAAATAACGGTCATCGTGGGAGATCACGATGATGGTCTTGCCCAGACGCTTGAGGTCCGGCAGCAGCTCGGTGTAGAAGATCCGTCGGAAGGTCGGGTCCTGGTCGGCCGCCCATTCATCGAACACCAGCACTGGACGTTCCTCCAGCCACGCATTGACCAATGCCAGGCGTTTGCGCTGGCCGGTGGAGAGGTCGGTGGTGGTGAAGTTGCCGTCCTTGACGCTGACCTTGTGCGCGATCTCCAGCCGTTGCAGGTATTTGTTGGCGTCTTCGGGGAGGTGTGTATCGCCCTGGACCACGTCGTCGAACAGGTAATAGTCGGCAAAAATGGTGGTGAACAACTGGCGATAGTCATCGCGGTTGGCGGCGTCGATCACTTCGCCGTTGACGTGGATTGCACCCTGCTGCGGCGTGTACAGGCCCAGCAGCAGTTTGATCAGCGTGGTCTTGCCGCACCCGTTCTCGCCGACAATAAAGGTGATGTCGCCTTGCTTGATCGTCAGGTTGACCGGCCCTAGCTGGAACGGTGCAGCACCTTCGGCAGCCGGGAAGCTGAAACGTACATCGGCCAGTTTCAGTTCGTGTACCGCTTGCTTGACGTTGCCTTTATCGCTCAGCAACAGATGAGGTTCCGGGGTGGAAAACTGCTCCGACAGTTCGGCGATGCGGCGGAAGGCGATCTGCGCGCGGCTGACGATCGGCAAGGTGCTGATCAAATGCTCCAGCGGGCCTTTCATATAAAGCAGCACCAGCACGAAACCGCTCATCACGGTTTTGTCGGCGCTCGGCCAGAAGGTTTGCAGCGCGAGGGCCAGGCCGATGACCACGAAGAACAGCATCGAGCCGAAGGTCTTGGCAATCACGAACGTATTGATCGAACGCACCTGGGTGTTGCAGATGAACTCGGCCGTGGCCTTGATGCCCGAGACGAACATGCGCTGGCGGCGTGGGCGATGAATGCGCAGTTCCTTGGCGCCTTCGGCAATCGCGTTGTAGTGCTTTTGCAGTTCATCTTCGGCCTCTCGGGCGGCCATGAAACCCTGCACCCCTTTGCTCTGGGCGTAGGCCTGAATCGCTGTGCCGATCAGGATGGCGGCGACCATGATCAGGAACATCGGCCACGACAGAATGGCCAGGTAGCCCATGCAGCCCAAGGTCACGGTGACGGAAATGGCCAGCGGCGCGAAGGCGAAAGCGAAGTCGCTGATGGTGTCGACGTCGTGGGTCAGCACCGGGATCAGACGGTGGCTGCGATAGCGCTCGATCTGTTCGATCGGCGCCGACAGGACTTTCTCGCCCAGCTGTTTACGCAGTTTGGCGATGATGTGCTGGCCGACATAGTTGGTGCCGATGTCCGAGCAGATCGAACTGGCCAGTGCCAGCAGGCACAGGCCGGCGAACAGGGCGACGACGCCTTGGGTCAGGCCGGTGTCCGAATGCAGGGCGTTGTTGATGGTCGCCAGCAATACCGTGACGCTCAGGCCGCCGACCATGCCCAGGAAAATGGACGCGGCGACGATGAGCCGAAAGGGTTTCAACAGGGCGAACAATTCGCCGATGGCGCCACGGGTAGGCTGGGTCATGGAAGACAGTTCCTTGGGTCGTGAAGGCAGATACCCAGTAGAACGTCTGGTGGAAGGCTTAATTTAGAAGGGCGCCGACTGGTGGCGATCGCGACTCAAACACATGACCCTGTGGGAGCGAGCTTGCTCGCGATAGCGGACTGACAGTCGACATATCTATCGACTGTGATGCAGTCATCGCGAGCAAGCTCGCTCCCACAGGATTGGGGGTGTGTCTTAGAGATCGCGCACGATTCGGAATCCCATCCAGTCGCCGCGCTCTTGCGGGTACTGGCTGTTGCGGTTGCCGGAGCGGGAGAACACCGGCGCTTCGCCCCAGTCGTTACCGCGAATCCGCACGGCTTTGCATTTAGGCTCGACCCAGGCGCTGCCATCGGTGGGGGCACCGACGGAATCAGGGTGTTCGCAGTCTTCTACCCATTCGTAGACGTTGCCGTGCATGTCGTACATGCCAAAGGCGTTCGGTGGGTAGCTGCCCACTGGCGAGCTGAAGCTGTAACCGTCCGCCGGGCCATAGGTGTTGGCGTGTTTGCTGATGCTGTATTCCTTGCCCTCATCGAACGGGAAGGGGAACGGCCCTTTGCTGCCGCCACGCGCGGCATATTCGCGTTGGGCCTCGCTGACCATGCGGTACGTCTGCCCGGTTTTTTTCGACAGCCAGGCGACGTAGTTCTTCACGTCGTCGAAGTTCATGCACACCGCTGGCTGACGCGGACTTTGCGGATAGCGCGGCTTGCTGGCGACGCACTCGCGACCCGGCCGGGTGTCGCCATTGGCGATGGTCACACCACTCTCGCGCATGTAGCTGTCCCATTCACCGGCGGTGACCTGGAAGCGGCTCATGGCGAACGGCTTGGCGAAGGTCACGTCATGCATCGGACCTTCATCGGATTCGCGACCGACTTCGTCATCGGGGGTGCCCATGGTGAAGGTGCCGGCGGGCAGCACGACCATTTCCGGGCAGTCTCGGCAGTCCTTGAACACCTTGCCCGGTTGCGGGGCGGCGGCCGCCTGGGCGGTGGTCGACAGTAGACCGGCCATGAGGGCGGTCAGGGCGAGTGCCTTGAGCGGGCGGGGTAACAGATCACTGTTCATGCGTCATCTCGATTAAAGAAAAGCGGGGTGTCACGCTCGGTCCAATGTGGGAGCGGGCTTGCTCGCGAAGAGGGCGTGTCAGTCGACACCCATGTTGACTGGCAGTCCGCATTCGCGAGCAAGCCCGCTCCCACAGGGTTCAGCATCACGCGATCTTGCTCAGCAGCGCCATGAAACGGTCGATATCGTTTTCGGTGTTGAGCAGGCCGGGAGCGATGCGGATCACCGGGCCGACGTCGCGGTCCACCGAGTCGCAGACCACGCGGTTTTCCATCAGTTGGACGGCGACTTTTTCGCAGTCGCGATCCTTGATCCGGAAGAAGGTAAAACCGGCCGACAGGTCCGGGCTCTTTGGCGTCACCAATTCGATCTGCGGGTGCTCCAGCAAGCGGTTTTTCGCATAGGTATTGAGCGCGTGGATGCGTGCCTGGACCTCGGCCTTGCCCAGGTCCAGGTGCAGCTTGAAGGCTTCGTTCAGGGCGCAGCGATGCTCAAAGCTGTGATAGCCGCCGGGGGTCATGATGGTCGAGAAGGTGGTGGCTTCGGAGAACGTCGGGATGGTCGGCGTCACGTCCTTGAGCTCGGTCGAACGGGCGCAGATGATCCCGGTACCGCGCGGGCCGAACATCCATTTATGCGTGCCGGCGATGAAGAAATCGCAGTGCATGTCGGGGAAGTCGAGGTCCTCGACGCCGAAGCCATGGACGCCGTCGACCACATACAGGATGCGGTCCTTTTCTGCGCGATTGCGGTTCTGCTCGTCCACCAGTTTGCCGATTTCGCCGATCGGCAGTTTGACGCCGCTGCCCGATTGCACCCACGTCATGCCGAGCACTCGGGTTTCGGGGCGAATGCCTTTGGCAATCGAGCCCAGCACTTCATCCACGGAAATGCTTTGACTGTTCTCGAACAGCTTGAGCTTGCGAACCTTGACGCCGTCCTTTTGCTGACGGTAAACCAGGGCATAGTTCGTGGCGTAGTGTTCGTGTTCGCTGGTGAGGATTTCCTGGTCGGGGCGCACATGAATGCCGCCGTAGATCAGTGAAAGGCCTTCGGTGGTGCTGCCGGTGAGGGCGATCTGCTCGGGCTTGGCCTTTAGGTAACGGCTGGCCCAGACGCGCACTTCCTGCTCGCGCTTTTCGGTTTCCCCAAGGTCCCAGTCCATGGCCAGGCCGGGGTTGCGGTCGAGGTTGGCGCGGTGCATGTCGATGGCGTCACGCACCGGTCTTGGGTGTGAGGTCACCAGAAAGTTGGCGAAGTGCAGGTAATCCGGGTCCTGATTGAACATCTGGCGTAGTTGCGCCCATTTATCCTTCGCCAGCGGCGCCGGATTGGCGGCCAGCGCCGGCAGGTTCACGGCAGCGCCCAGGGGCAGGCCGGCCGCGAGAATGCCGGCCTGCTTGAGGAATGAACGACGGTTGGTCATGAGCAAGATTCGCTTTTGCCAAAGAGGGGATCAGTTTTTTGCCACAGGCTTGGAAGACTTCTGCACCTGGTCCCAGACCCGCAGGAAGTTGCCGCCCCAGAGCTTGGCGATATCGGCTTCGCCGTAGCCGCGACTGATCAGCTCGGCCGTTACGTTGCGTGCCTCGCTGACGTCTTTCCAGCCGTCCAGGCCGCCGCCATCGTTGAAATCGGAACTGATGCCGACGTGGTCGATGCCGATTTTCTTCACCGCGTAGTCGATCGCGTCGCCGTAGTCCTTGAGCGTGGCTTTGGGTTCCTCGTCGACGATGGCATAGAGCTGACTGGCGTACTCGCCGAAACGTTGCTCGGACCAGACGGTGATCACCGGATCGCCCGGCATCAGCGCCATCTCCAGGCCTTGCAGCGGTTGCAGGTCGAAGCGTGCGCGCAGGGCGTTGAGTTTGTCCTGGGTGGCCTGGCTCAGCGGGCGGATGTAGGTCGGGAAACCGACAATCTGCACCACGCCGCCGCTGTGCTTGATCAGCTGCATTTCCTGATCGCTGAGGTTGCGCGGGATGTCCACCAGCCCTCGCGGCGCCGAGTGGGACGCGACCATCGGCGCACGGCTCAGCTGGGCAACTTGCTCCAGCGCCTTGGTCGACATCTGCGAAACGTCGATGATCACGCCGAGGTCGTTGAGGCGATGCACGGCCTGCTTGCCGATCTCCGAGAGGCCGCCAAGGGCGTCGCGGGAATCGTTGAAAAACGGCAACGGCCGGGATGAGTCAGCCCAGGCGTTGTTGCCCACGTAGCTGAAGCCGAACATGCGCATGCCGCGGGCTGCCCACTTGTCCAGGGCGTTCAGGTCGTTGCCCAGCGGATAGGCGTTGAGCATGCTCATGAAGA
This sequence comes from Pseudomonas sp. F01002, assembly GCF_004402115.1. Classification (NCBI taxonomy): domain Bacteria; kingdom Pseudomonadati; phylum Pseudomonadota; class Gammaproteobacteria; order Pseudomonadales; family Pseudomonadaceae; genus Pseudomonas; species Pseudomonas sp. F01002. The sequence continues at coordinate 62,035 of NZ_SOPU01000081.1, forward strand.
TCGCGAACTTGCCTTCGCCATGCAGGCGGCGGAAATCGTCGGGGGTGTAGGCGATGGCGACCTGATTGGGGAAGTCGCGAACCATTGTGCTGATGATTTTGTAGCGGGTTTCCTGCTCGAACCGTGCTTCGTCGACGAAACCGGCGGTTGGGCGGTGCGGGGCGTTGGCGCCGTTCCAGATTTCCGGCCAGCCAAAGATCGTCAGCGCCGCGCCGGACAAACGTCCGCGCCCGGTTTTGACCAGGTCGAATTGCCCGGTGCCGTCCTTGTCGGCTTCATTGCCGGCGGTACCAAAGTCCAGCGGGACGGTGACGTGGCTGTCGAAGGAGAGGATTCGCTCGTGCAGTTCATCGGCCTGTTTCATCACCTTGACCGGGTAGCCGGGATTGTCCTTGAACCAGTAATCCCAGGCCGCAAAGCCTGCACCGGCGCTGATCGCCAGGGCCAGCGGCAGGCCGATGTAAAGAGCCTTTTTCGAACGTGGTTTTGTCATTGCCGTCTCAGTCAGGTTCGCCGTCGAGGTGCAGGCACAGGGGGCCTTTGCTATCTGGGAAGAACGAGTGACCGACCAGGAAATTTAGATCTCCCCCGAAAAGATCGTCCGAACGCGGCCCGAACCTTCGGCAGCTCCTACATTGGGGCTGCGTACACCTGTAGAGCTGCCGAAGGCTGCGATCTTTTCGAGGCACCATAAATTTCGGAGGGCAACAAACGTTCTAGCTTGGATAAAGCCTGCTTCATGGCTGACACAGGTAGGGCAATGACGATTTCTCGACGATGGTTCATGGCAGGCCTGGCGCTGACCGGCGCCGCCGTGCCTGCGGCTTTTTATGGGCATCGTGAATGGACGAAACCGGATCCGACGATCACCCCCGGCGAAGCGTCATTCGATGTCGCGGATGTCGCTGGCCAGCACTTGGCGAACACCTTGCGCGGTGTCTGGCAGATTCGTTTCGAAGGGCCAGACGCCGGCATCGAAGGCCTGCCACGGGACGGGCTGGAGGTGTTTCTCGACATCGGTCACAAAGGTCGCGGCCTGAGCGGGTTTCTCGACACCGCCGAGCGTTTGCGCTCGAACGAAACGCCGCGTTATTGGGTACTCGGCGATCTGGCCGGCGCCAAACCGGCGCAATTGAGCTGGCGACTGCTCAGCGCCAGTGGCTCGGCGGATTATGAATTCAGCATGGCGATGGACGAAGTCTGGGCCGGTTTCGGCAACGCTGGCAGCGGCACTCTCAGTGGTCGGGTGGTGAATCTGGACCGTCCGTTAATGTTGACGGCCCAGGACAACCGCTTCATTGCCGTCAAGCGCGTGTTCCCCGAAGCTCGCGAGCGCAGCGGTCTCAATCCGACGTTGCTGGCCTGGCTGGTTTCGCCCGAGCATCGACTGTTTCACCAGCTCTGGCATGCCTCCCGGGACAAATGGCACACCCTGTCCGAAGACAAGCGCGGCGCCCTGCGTGGCATTGGCTGGCAGCCTGGCCCGCGGGACAAGGAGCGTGATGCCCGTGGCGCGCGCAAGGATCGTAACGGCTCAGGCGTGGATTTCTTCTTCATGCACCGGCACATGCTAGGCAAGGCGCGCTCCCTGCAGGACTTGCCGTCCTGGCAACACTTCCCATTGCCACAGCCGGAACTGGCGCGTGATCGCGTTGGGTTCGCCCGTTATTTCGACAACCACGACGGCACTGCGCTGCCGCCGACCTGGCTGGCCGAAGACGATGCCGAATACTCGCAATGGGTCAGCGACATCAAGACCGCCGAGACCTACCACAGCAATTTCCAGGTCTGGGAATCGCAGTACCGCGATCCGCGTTATCTGTCGAAGTTGACCCTGGGGCAGTTTGGTTCAGAGGTCGAATTGGGGTTGCACGACTGGCTGCACATGCGTTGGGCCTCGGTGCCGCGTGATCCGTCCAACGGTCAGCCGGTGCCGTTTGCCCGGGATCCGGCGGACTTTTCCGCACGCTGGTATGCGCCGGAAAACGACTTCCTCGGCGACCCGTTTTCGTCTCATGTAAACCCGGTGTTCTGGCATTTTCACGGCTGGATCGATGATCGACTGGAAGACTGGTTCCGCGCGCACGAGCGCTTTCATCCGGGGGAGGTCAGTCGGCTTGAGGTCAATGGCGTGGCGTGGTTTGCGCCTGGGCGTTGGGTCGAGATCGACGACCCGTGGCTCGGCCCGAGCACCCATGGTTGCAGTACTACGCCGGGGTTGCAGACTGGCAAATCGGTGGAGATGGACCCGGAAATCATGAAGCTGGCGTTGCGGATTACCTTTGGTGATGACGAGAAGAAACTGGCGGATCTGTTCCGCAAGGTGCCGCAGCGGCCTTGGTATGCGCGGCATTTGAAGGCTAAACCGATTACGAGTTAAGCAGGTGATACCGCGTTATCGTTCTTCGTCGGAACGCCACCCGGAGCAAGCCCGCTCCCACATTTGGTCTGTGTACACCTCGGTCCAATGTGGGAGCGGGTTTGCTCGCGAAGGCGGCCTGACAGACGCCGCATTACAACGCCTGCCACCCTCCGCCGAGCGCTTTGTACAACGCAATACTCGCCTGCAACCGCGACAACCGCAGCTGCACATTCAAATCCTGCGCCGCATACAGCGTGCGCTGTGTCTCCAGCACCGTCAGCAAATCCTCGGCACCGGCTTGGTAACGGCTTTGCGCAATGTTGAAGGCCGTTTGCGCCTGGTTCAGCTCTTCACCTTGCCACTGCCGCTGTTCGTCCAGTCCGCGAATGCTGTTCAACGCTTTTTCCACATCGGCGAACCCATTGATGATCGCCCCGCGATACGTCTCCAGCAGTTCTTCCTGACGGGCCGTGGCCTTGTCGCGCTCGGCGCTCAGGCGACCATTGTTGAAGACCGGTGCGAGCAGTCCGGCGGTGAGGTTGTAGAAGGGGTTGCGCAGGACGTCGGTGGCGCGGTCGGCACCGGAGCCGATTTCTGCACTCAGGGTCACGGCCGGTAGCATGGCGGCCCGGGCGACGGTGACGTCGGCTTGTGCGGCGGCCAATTGCGCTTCGGCGCGGGCGATGTCCGGGCGACGACTGATCAGCTCGCTGGGCAGGCCAGCGCCAATGGTAGGCCATGCCAGTTGATCAAAGCGTTCCTGACCCAAAGACAACTCCTGCACCGGCCGGCCGAGCAGTGCGGCAAGGCTGATCTGTGCGTCCTGAGCCTGTTGCTGCACCAGTGGCAATTGCCGCTGTTGCGCGGCGACCAGGCTCTTCTGCTGCGCCAGTTCCAAGGCCGTCGCCGAGCCTGAGTCAAAGCGCGTCTGCACCAGTTTCAATACATTCTGCGCGTTCGTCAGATTCAGCTCTGCGATGCGACTTTGCTCACGCAACGACAAGCTTTGCGCGTAGCTGTTGGCCACGCCGCTGAGCAGCGTCAACTCCACCGTCGCCTGATCGAATTCGCTGGCCTGCAAGCCGAATTGCGCACTGTCGCGGGAGGCGCGTTGGCCGCCCCAGAAGTCGACTTCGTAAGTGGCGCTGAGGTTGGCGTTAAAGTAATCGACGGCCTTGTTGTCGCCGTCGGCATCGAGCTGGCTGTAGCCGTTGCCGCGCAATAGTTTCTGCCGATTGGCGTTCAGGCCGGCCTTGACCTCCGGCAGCAGCGTGCCGCCGGCAATCACCGTGTCGGCCTGAGCCTGGCGCACCCGAGCGATGGCGGCGGCCAGGTCGTAACTGCCGACCCGCGCCTGTTCGATCAGGCGATCAAGCTCCGGGCTGCCGAACTGCGTCCACCATTGCAGGTTGCTGCGAGTAGCGCTTTGAGTGTGTGGCGATTGCCAGGCAGCGGGCGGCTGGAGGTCGCTGTCCGGGCGCTGGGCGGGACTGCCGCACGCGCCGAGCAACAGGCAAAGGGTCAGCAGGCTGAGTTGCGGCTTCATAGATCGATCATTCACTGGTAAGGGCCGTGACCGGGTCGAGTCGGGCAGCTTTGCGGGCCGGCATGAAGCCGAAGACAACACCGGTGACCAGAGCGCAGCCGAACGCGCCGAGCACCGCTATCAAGGAGAACGCCACGGCGACTTCGCTGAGGATCAGCACGCCGCCGACGATCATCGCCAAGGCGATCCCGGCAAGCCCGCCGACCACCGAGAGCATCACCGCTTCGGTGAGGAACTGGCGCAGGATGTCCCGTTGGCGGGCGCCAGTGGCCATGCGGATGCCGATCTCGCGGGTGCGTTCGCGCACGGTCATGAGCATGATGTTCATCACACCGATCCCGCCCACCAGCAACGAAATCGCAGCAATCGAACCGAGCATCAGCGACAGGGTATTTTGCGTGCGTGCCTCGGCCTGAATCATTGCGGCGTTGTTGGTCAGCTCGAAATCCTTCTTGCCGTTGTGCAGGCGCAGCATCAATTGCTCGATGGCTTTTTCGGTCTCTTTGACCTTGCGCGCATCGGCGGCGGCGATAGCCACGTATTCGGGGTTGTGGGTGCCGAACAGCCGCACGCTGGCAGCGGAATAGGGGATAGCGATGCGGTCGTCGCTGTCGGAGTCGCCGGAGCTGGCGCCTTTTTCCGCGAGCACGCCGACCACCTGGAACGGCACGTTTTCGATCAGGATGTATTGGCCGATCGGGTTGGCAACGTCCTTGAGCAACTTGGTCCGCACCTTGTGGCCAATCACCGCGACTGCCGCCGCGTTGCGTTCATCTTCCTGGGTGAAGTAGCTGCCTTCCACCACCGGCCAGTTGAAAATCGCCGGGAAATTGGTGTCGTTGCCGCCGACGTAACTCAAATGGTCGAGATTGCCGAAACGCACCCCGGCCTCCTGGCCATTGACCGGCATGATCCGTGTCACTTGCGGCAGGCTTCCCACCGCCGCAACGTCATCCAGGGTGACGATGCCCAGCGGCGTTCGCGGGTTTGGCGACGAGCCGCTGAGGTAAATGATGTTGGAGCCGAACGCGCCCATTTGCGCCATCACCTGGCGCTTGCTGCCTTCACCGACGGCCAGCATCACCACCACCGACGCCACGCCGATGATGATGCCGAGCAGCGTCAGCGCGGTGCGAAAGCGGTTGATCCACATCAGCCGCCACGCGGCTTGCACCGCGTCGATCAGTTCGCCTTTCCAGGCCCCGGTGGCTTCGGCGCCTTCAGTCAGGCGCTTGCGCAGATCCACCGCTTGCAGCGCGCCAGGGTTGGCTGAAGTTTGTGCCTCAGGGTTGTCGCGGGCGCTGTCGCTGATGATCAGCCCGTCGCGAATTTCGATGATGCGTTTGGCCCGGGCCGCCACTTCGCGGTCGTGGGTAATGAGGATCACCACGTGGCCCTGGCTTGCCAGTTCGTCGAGCAGGGTCATGACCTCGGCACCGCTGTGGCTGTCGAGGGCGCCGGTGGGTTCGTCGGCGAGGATGATGTGGCCGCCGTTCATCAAGGCGCGGGCGATGGACACCCGTTGTTGCTGGCCGCCGGAGAGCTGGTGCGGACGATTGCCGGTGCGTGAGGCCAGGCCGAGGCGGTCGAGCAGGGCGGCAGCGCGGGCGTGGCGTTCGGCGGCCGGAGTGCCGGCGTAGATGGCTGGCATCTCGACGTTTTCCTGGGCCGAACCGGACGGGATCAGGTGATAACCCTGGAACACAAAGCCGAAGGCTTCGCGGCGCAGCCAGGCCAGTTCGTCGCTGTCGAGTGCGGCGACGTTTTCCCCGGCGAAACGGTATTCGCCCGAGGTCGGGCGGTCGAGGCAGCCGAGGATGTTCATCAGCGTCGACTTGCCGGAGCCGGAGGCACCGACGATCGCCACGAATTCCCCGGCATGGATCGACAGGTCGATGCCGCGCAGTACGTGAACTTCCGGTGAGTCGCCGCCGCCGTAGGCTTTGCGGATGTCTTGCAGGTCGATCAGGGGCGTCAGCATTCAGCCGCCACTCCCGTCGGTCGGGCCGATCAGCAGGTGATCGCCTTCCTGCAAGCCGTCGAGGATCTGCACCCGCAGGCGATCGCTGATGCCGGTGCGTACGTCGCGTTGCTCGATGCGGCCGTTTTTGGCGACGACCTGGGCGGTCTGATTGTCCGCTCCAGTGCCAGCTTGCAGGGCTGCGATAGGTGCGGTGAGGACGTTTTTCGCCTGCTCGGCGACGAAGAAGACTTGCGTGGTCATTTCCGCCATCAGCGCGTTGTCGGCGTTGTCGACGTCCAGCAATACGGTGTACAGCACCACGCGAGCGCTGCCGCTTTTGCTCGAACTGGCCGGGCTGCCGCCGCCCTGGCTGCTCTGGTCCAGCGGCTTGGGCGGTACCGGCAATATTTGCCGCACGGTGCTGTTCCAGCGACGGTTGCCACCGCTGAGGGTGGTGAACCAGGCCGTCATCCCGGGTTTGACGTGACCGATGTCGGCTTCCGACACCTCGGCCCAGACGGTCATCGGCGACAACTTGGCGATGCGCAGAATCAGTGGCGTTTGTTGCTGGGCGTTGAGGGTCTGGCCGACCCGGGCGTCGAGTGCAACGACGGTTCCGCTCATCGGCGCATAGATTCGCGTGTAACCGAGTTCCGCCTGATCGCTGCGCAGGCTGGCCTGGGCCTGGCGGATCTGCGCCTGGAACATGTCGATACGAGCCTGGGTGGTGCGCAGTTCGGCCTCGGCGGTCTGCACGTCTTCTTCGCGGGTGGCGCCACCGGCCTTGAGGTTCTGCTGGCGCTGGAATTTCTGCCGGGCGAGGTCGTGCTGCGCCCGTTGTTCCTGCAGCTGCGCGTTGAGGTTTTCGATGGAGAAACGCCCGGCGTCGAGTTTGGCCTGTTGCGTGGCCGGATCGATCTCCACCAGCAACTGGCCTTCCTTGACCACATCGCCGACTTCCACGTGGATCTTGTGGATCTGCCCGGATGCCTGGGCACCGACGTCGACATAGCGTCGAGGTTGCAGGGTACCCAGCGCGGTGACGCTGCTTTCGATGTCGGCGCGGGTGACCTGAACGGTGGCGAACTGGTCGCGGCCGGGCGGGATGATCTGCCAGGCGGCCACGGCGATAACGGGGATCAGACAAAGTGCTACAAGCAGGGCGCGTCGGGTCTGTCGGGGACGTTTCATGCAGGGTTCCGGCCAATGGATATCGGCCCGTCGCTCAAAGGGACGGGGAGCTGTCCTGTAAACGATGAAGGCAGCGTGGAATTTAGTCGCAGACATATGGCGTAACACCTGTGTAGGAGCTGTCGAGTGCAACGAGGCTGCGATCTTTTGATCTTGTTTTTAAAAGCAAGAACAAAAGATCGCAGCCTCGTTGCACTCGACAGCTCCTACAGGTGAAGGGGTGTGCAGGTGCTCGAGCAGGACTATTTGTCAGGCAAGGTGAAGCAATACTTTAAATCTATATGAGAATTACTATAAATTACGCGCCTCGAACTGCCACTATCGTGCCACTGCCTATTTCGGCGGTCGCCGGTCTGGCTCAAGGATAGAAACCGCACCCCTGCGGCCGGGAGTCATGTTGGAAAACTACTATCGCGAGCTGGTGTGTTTTTTGAACGCCAAGCTGGGCAACCGTCAGGTGGCCGAAGATGTGGTGCATGACGCTTATCTGCGGGTATTGGAGCGCTCCAGCGACACGCCGATCGAGCAACCTCGGGCGTTTCTGTACCGCACCGCACTCAACCTGGTGATCGACGACCATCGGCGCAATGCCCTGCGTCAGGTCGAATCCCTGGAAGTGCTCGACAACGAAGAGCGCTACTTCACCCCATCCCCTCATTACAGCCTCGATCACGGTCAACGCCTGGAGATGCTCCAGCGTGCATTGGCGGAATTGCCACGGTTGTGCCGCGAGAGTTTCCTGCTGCGCAAGATCGACGGCCTATCACACCCGGAGATTGCTGAACACCTCGGTATTTCTCGCGCGCTGGTGGAGAAGCACATCGTCAATGCAATGAAGCATTGCCGGGTGCGGATGCTGCAATGGGATGCCCATTGATCCGACCCGATCAATCAAGCTGCATTAAATTTTTTTTCATTGTCCTCGTTCCCTTCAACAGACGATCTGCTGTCCTGCTCAAGGCCGGTCAGGTCACTTAGGCTTACTCCCCGCTGCTTCGGGGGTTCATCCAGAGGACACTGGAAATGACACAGGCAATTGCATCGCCCATCGTTCACGACCTGATCGGCGTCGGTTTCGGCCCTTCGAACCTGGCGCTGGCCATCGCTCTGCAAGAGCGCGGGCCGAGCCAGGGCGAGCTGGATGTTCTGTTTCTCGACAAGCAGGCCGACTACCGCTGGCACGGCAACACCCTGGTGACCCAGAGCGAGTTGCAGATCTCCTTCCTCAAGGACCTGGTGACCCTGCGCAACCCGACCAGCCCTTACTCCTTCGTCAACTACCTCAAGCACCACGGCCGTCTGGTGGACTTCATCAGCCTGGGCACCTTTTATCCGTGCCGCATGGAGTACAACGATTACCTGCGCTGGGTCGCCGGGCAATTCGAAGCGCAGAGCCGCTATGGCGAAGAAGTGCTGACCATCGAGCCGGTGCTGCACAACCAGCAGGTCGAAGCGCTGCGGGTGATCTCGCGCGATACCCACGGTCAGCAGCACGTTCGCACCGCCCGCTCGGTGGTGGTCAGTGCCGGCGGTACACCGCGCATTCCCGAAGCGTTCAAGGCGCTCAAGGGTGATAGCCGGGTGTTCCACCACTCCCAGTACCTGGCGCAGATGGCCAAGCAACCGTGCGTGAACAACCAGCCGATGAGCATCGCGATCATCGGTGGCGGGCAGAGCGGGGCGGAAGCGTTCATCGACCTCAACGACAGCTTCCCGTCGGTGCAGGTGGACATGATCCTGCGTGGCTCGGCCCTGAAACCGGCGGACGACAGCCCGTTCGTCAACGAAGTGTTCTCGCCGGAGTTCACTGATCTGGTGTTCCAGCAGGCGAGCAGCGAGCGTGAGCGTCTGGTCAGCGAGTACCACAACACCAACTATTCGGTGGTGGACATCGACCTGATCGAACGCATCTACGGCATCTTCTATCGCCAGAAAGTCTCGGGCATTGCGCGCCACGCGTTCCGTACCCTGACCACCATCGAAAAAGCCACGGCCACCGAGCGCGGTATCGAGTTGGCCGTGCGCAACAACGCCACTGGCGAAGTCACGGTCCGTCATTACGACGCCGTGGTGCTGGCCACCGGTTACGAGCGCCAGATGCACCGCAAACTGCTGGCGCCGCTGGAACAATACCTGGGTGACTTCGAGGTTGACCGTAATTACAAACTGATCACTGACGAGCGCTGCAAGGCCGGCATCTATATGCAGGGCTTCTGCCAGGCCAGCCATGGTTTGAGCGACACGCTGCTGTCGATCCTGCCGATCCGTGCCGATGAAATTGCCGGTTCGTTGTATGACCATGGCAAGGCACGGGGGCATGGCCGTTCGGTGATGGATTTGTTGCTAGCCACCGCCAGCTAAGATATGTAGCGCCTGTTTAGTCGCCTTCGCGAGCAAGCCCGCTCCCACATTTTGACCTGTGTTCGCAGATCGAGTGTGGGAGCGGGCTTGCTCGCGAAGAGGCCCTGAAGAACAGCACAAATTCAGAATCCTGAACCCTTCCTGAAGAACCCCGCGATTCCCCCTCCACACGCCTTTGCTTCGTTTACTCTGCAGAAATCGGGGCGTAAGCTTCGCGCGTTTTCAATCAATAGCGGAGACCCACAGTGGGTACTTGTTCGAGTGACAGTAGTCGGCCGGTTTCGATAACCGGCACCTTCCCGGCAAGATAACGCGCCACTTTTTTGTGCCGTTGTCTCGCCGAAAAGCGAGCAGCGGCATCCCGATCGCGACCAGTCCTGGTCCGTGTCCCGACGTCCCTCTCATCGACGCTGAACCGTGCGTGATGTTCGACTTTGTGTCGTCATCGCGGCGTATCGACACGCCTGCTCGACGGTTTCCCGGCTGACCCTGGGGGAACTGCCATGAACCTGACCCTGCTCAAAGAATTCTTCGCCGGATTCCTGCGCACCCGCCACATCGCCCGACACTTCCGTCGCCTGGCGCTGCTGGAAAACTTCACCGACACCACGGTCAGCCGCGAGGTACCGCCCACCCTGGCGCAAACCCTCGTGAGCGCCGCCAACAGCGACACCGGCCAACTGCTGAACAACCTCGGTAGCCACACCGATGGCTTGAGCGAACTCGAAGCCGATGCACTGCGCGTGCAATTCGGCCTCAACGAAGTCGAGCACGAACAGCCTCTGCCGTGGTGGACCCACTTGTGGCACTGCTACAAAAACCCGTTCAACCTGTTGCTGACCTTGCTCGCGGTCATCTCCTGGCTGACCGAAGACATGAAAGCCGCCATCGTGATTTTCTCCATGGTGGTGCTCTCGACATTGCTGCGCTTCTGGCAGGAAACCAAATCCAACCAGGCCGCCGACGCGCTCAAGGCGATGGTGAGCAACACCGCCACGGTGTTGCGTCGGGATGCGCAACGTACAGAACTGCCGATCAAGCAACTGGTGCCAGGCGACCTGATCGTGCTGTCCGCCGGTGACATGATCCCCGCCGATTGCCGGGTGCTCAACGCCAAGGACTTGTTCGTCAGCCAGGCCGCCATGACCGGCGAATCGATGCCGGTGGAAAAATTCCCGCGCCAACAGAACGGCGATACCCACAATCCGCTCGACCTCGACAACATCCTGTTCATGGGCACCAACGTGGTGTCCGGCACGGCGATGGCGGTGGTTCTGACCACGGGCAACAACACCTATTTCGGCGCCCTGGCCCAGCGGGTTGGCGCTACCGATCGCGCACCCACTTCATTCCAGACGGGCGTCAACAAAGTCAGCTGGCTGCTCATCCGGTTCATGTTCGTCATGGCGCCGTTGGTACTGTTCATCAACGGCTTCACCAAGGGCGACTGGACCCAGGCGCTGCTGTTCGCGCTATCGATTGCCGTGGGCCTGACCCCGGAAATGCTGCCGATGATTGTCACCTCGACGCTGGCCAAGGGCGCGGTGTTCCTGTCGCGTAAAAAAGTCATCGTCAAACGCCTCGACGCGATCCAGAACTTCGGCGCCATGGACGTGCTGTGCACCGACAAGACCGGCACCCTGACTCAGGACAAGATCTTCCTGGCACGCAATGTCGATGTCTGGGGCAACGACTCCGATGACGTGCTGGAAATGGCCTACCTCAACAGCTACTACCAGACCGGCCTGAAAAACCTGCTGGACGTGGCGGTGCTCGAACACGTGGAAATCCACCGTGAACTGAAAGTCGGCACAGCGTTTCGCAAGGTCGACGAGATCCCGTTCGACTTCACTCGCCGGCGGATGTCGGTGGTGGTCGCCGAGCGCGATCATTCGCACCTGCTGATCTGCAAAGGCGCGGTGGAGGAAGTGCTGGCGGTGTGCACGCGGGTGCGTCATGGCGAGGTCGATGAAGCACTGAGCGATGAATTGCTGGCGCGGATTGGTCAGGTGACCGCATCGTTCAACGCCGAAGGACTTCGTGTCGTAGCCGTCGCCGCACGGCCAATGATTGAGGGCCGCGACACCTACAGCCTGGCGGATGAGCAGGAACTGACATTGATCGGTTACGTGGCGTTTCTCGATCCACCGAAGGAAAGCACCGCGCCGGCCCTCAAGGCATTGGCCGCTCACGGCGTGGCCGTAAAAGTGCTGACCGGCGACAACGAACTGGTAACCGCGAAGATTTGCCGCGAAGTCGGCCTGGAGCAACAAGGGCTGCTGATGGGCAACGACATCGAGCGCATGAGCGACGCCGAACTGGCGATAGCGGTGGAGACGACCAACGTCTTCGCCAAACTCACGCCGTCGCACAAGGAGCGCATCGTGCGTTTGCTCAAGGGCAATGGCCATGTGGTCGGTTTCATGGGCGATGGCATCAACGACGCGCCGGCGCTACGCACCGCCGATATCGGTATTTCGGTGGACAGCGCCGTCGACATCGCCAAGGAAGCGGCGGACATCATCCTGCTGGAGAAAAGCCTGATGGTGCTGGAGGAGGGCGTGCTGGAAGGGCGCCGGACCTTCGCCAACATGCTCAAGTACATCAAAATGACCGCCAGCTCGAACTTCGGCAACGTGTTCTCGGTGCTGGTGGCCAGTGCGTTCATCCCGTTCCTGCCGATGCTGCCGATGCACCTGCTGGTGCAGAACCTGCTCTATGACATTTCGCAGATCGCCATCCCGTTCGACAACGTCGATGAAGAAATGCTGAGCAAACCGCAGCGCTGGCAGCCAGCGGATGTTGGCCGGTTCATGCTGTTTTTCGGACCGATCAGCTCGATCTTCGATATCACCACGTTTGCCTTGATGTGGTACGTGTTCGACGCCAATACCCCGGACCATCAAACCCTGTTCCAGTCCGGCTGGTTCGTGGTCGGGCTGCTGACCCAGACCCTGATCGTGCACATGATCCGCACACCGAAAATCCCGTTCCTGCAAAGCCGCGCGGCGATGCCGTTGATGGTGATGACCGGAATCATCATGGCCGTCGGTATCTTCCTGCCGATGGGACCGCTGGCGCACTACTTCAAATTGCAGGCGCTGCCGTCGCTGTACTTCGTGTTCCTGCCGGTGATTCTGCTGGCGTACATGGGCCTGACGCAGGCGGTGAAGGGGTTCTATATCCGCCGGTTTGGCTGGCAATAAAGCCGAACAGTTCCTTTGTGGCGAGGGAGCTTTCCTGTGGGAGCGAGCTTGCTCGCGATAGCGGCCTGACAGTCACATAGACAGTGAATGTGCCGCCGTCATCGCGAGCAAGCTCGCTCCCACAGGAAAGCACCTGGCCACAGGGATCGGGTATTTTTCAAGGATTTTCTTATGCAAGCCATCAACAACATCAACCTGACCTCCTTGGTCGACACCCTGGTCAGCCTCAGCGCGGCCTTCATCCTCGGCGGCCTGATCGGTTTCGAGCGCCAGTACCGCCAACGTACCGCCGGCCTGCGCACCAATGTGCTGGTGGCGGTGGGGGCGGCGATCTTTGTCGACATGGCTAACCGCCTCGGTGGTGCCGAAGGTGCCGTGCGAGTGGTGGCCTACGTGGTCTCCGGGATCGGCTTTCTCGGTGCGGGGGTGATCATGCGCGAGGAAGGCAATGTCCGCGGGCTCAATACCGCTGCCACCCTATGGGCTTCGGCGGCGGTGGGGGCCTGCGCCGGTGCCGACCTGCTGCTCGAAGCGCTGCTGGGCACGTTGTTCGTACTGGCGGCCAATACCTTGCTGCGGCCGATCGTCAACAACATCAACCGCCAGCCGCTGGATGTGATTTCGGCGGAAGTCACCAACATCGTGTACGTGATCGCCCGGCGCTCGCAACAACAGGCGGTACTGGCCTTGTTAGAGGCAGAGCTTGAGCGCAGCAACTACCCGGCGAGCGATATGGATGTGCACGCGTTCGGCACGGATGAGATCGAAATCGAAGCAACGCTGGCGACAACGTCGGTCGATGGCGATGAACTGGATGCACTGGTGGGGCGGATTTCAACGTCGACGTTGGTGGTGCAAGCGTTCTGGAGTCCGAGTACGACGGAATAGCCGTTCTTTCGATTTTCCTTCTGCCACCGGAGGAAGCGTCCTGGTTTTTAGGAAAAGTCCTACAGAAAGCTCGGCGGGTCTTCCGTAGCCTTGCGCCCTCACGAATCTGACACTCTCCTGGGGGCCCACGTTGTCGAACAAAGCCTTACGTATCCTGATCGCCGACGAGTTGCATTTTCACCGCATGAAGGTCGAGCGACTGTTCAATCAACTCGACTACTACCGGATAGCACCGGTGCACAGCCTTGAAGAGCTGTTAACCCTGGTCGAATACGGTTGCGAGCCATTTGATCTGGTGGTCGTCAATGCCTCGCTGGCAGACAGAACGTTGAATCTGCTCGATTTTTTCCGCGATAACCATCAAGTTCATCACGCATTGATCTACGACGGTCAGCAGGCGCAACTGCCGCCCATTCCTGCCTGCGTTCAACAAACCGTCAAGGTGAGCCACGCGACGCTGCCTGATCTGGCATCCATTGAGCGGCTGATGGAGATCGTCGACCCTCGTCTACCGTTCGTCGGTACTGTCATTTCTGTCAGGTAGTTGCGCCCGGTTTTCCATGCAAAAGTCTTTGCGCAGCCGGTGCGTTCAACCGGGTCGGGCTCATGGGCATTGATTGCTCAATCGTCGTTGTTGTTGCACAGGGAGTTGCCATGAAGTCAGTGCTGATTGTGGACGATCATCCGGTGGTTCGCGCCGCAGTCAAAATCGTACTGGTGCAGGAGGGTTTCAAGCAGATTTACGAAGCGGCGAGTGGTAATGAGGTCTTGCCGAAGATCCGCGAGCACAAGCCTGATCTGGTGGTACTGGATCTGGTGATGCCCTCGCTCGACGGGCTGGATGTACTGGCACGGATCAAGACCAGTGGGGTGCCCTGCCGAGTGCTGGTCTTCACGTCCCAGGAACCCATGTTTTATCAGGATCGTTGCATGCACGCCGGCGCCGCAGGCTATGTCGCCAAGTCCAATGACTTGCAGCACTTGCACAGAGCCGTGCACGCCGTGATGGCCGGTTACACCTATTTCGCCCAGCTACCCTCGGCGTCGGTGTCGCTGAACTCGATACAAATGAGTGAAAAACAGATGATCGATAAACTCTCCGACCGGGAACTGACGATCTTTCAGCATCTGGCCCGGGGCATCGGTAACAAGGCGATCGCTGAAATCATGCACTTGAGTCACAAGACCGTCAGCACCTACAAGACCCGTTTGGTTGGAAAGCTCAACGTGGAATCGGCGGTGTACCTGAGGGATTTTGCCAAGCGTAATCATCTGATCTGAGTGAGCCCGGTCATGCGCGATTGTTTGTGGGCTCTGTTGCTGTTCTGTGTACTGGGAGCACCGGTGACGGCGGCCGATGAACCAAAGCTTTTGCATGTGCTGGGGCGTTCCGCGGTGGAGGGTTATCAGGTCCAGCTGGATGAAAAAGACTGGCAGTGGTTGCGTGGCAAACGAGTCTTGCGCCTCGGGGTGTCGGGGCCGGACTACCCGCCGTTCGAGATCACGCGAAACGTTGATGAGCTGGAAGGCATCACCGCAGACTATGCCGCACTGTTGGGGCAACTGCTGCACGTAAAAATCGACGTGCTTCGTTATCGCACGCGCGAGGCGGCCATGGATGCGCTCAAACGCGATGATCTGGACCTGCTCGGTACGTCCAACAACTTCGAGGCGGCTGACCCCGAGCTGACCCGATCCAGCGCCTATGCCGAAGATCAGCCGATGCTGGTTACCCGCGTGGACGACTGGATGCCCGTCGACCTCGCTGGCAAACGCATCGCCATGGTCGATGACTATCTGCAGGCGCAGACTGTCGAAGCCTTCTATCCCGATGCGAGCTTGCAACGCTACCCCTCGGCACTCGACGCGATCGGGGCGGTGGCGTTCGGGCAGGATGATGTGTACCTCGGGGACTTCATCAGCGCCAATTACCTCATCAATAACAACTACCTCAGTAACGTACGCCTGGTTGGGCCTTCCGGCCTGGACGCCAATCCGTTCGGCTTTGCCTTGAGCCGGGGCAACCCACGTCTGAAGAGCATTGTCGATAAGACGCTGGCGGCGATTCCCATGGATCAGCGCACGGCCATCGAGCAGCGCTGGAGTGCCGGAAGAGCCAACATGGCGGGTCAAGAGCGAGTTCGTTTGAGCGCCAGTGAACAACGTTGGCTGGATCAACATCCGACGGTGCAAGTAGGTGCCGTCGAGAGCTTTGCGCCGCTGACTTTTTACGATGCACAGGGACAACTCAGCGGGTTGACCGCGCAATTGCTGACGCTGATCAGCCAGCGCAGCGGCTTGACCTTCAAGGTGCAGCGGGGTAACTCCCTCGATCAGCAGATCCAGCAACTCAAGGACGGCAAGATCGACGTGTTGCCGGTGGTCACGCCCGGTATCGAACGCGAAGTCGATCTGCGTTTCACTCGGGCCTACTTGAACAATCCGTTTGTACTGGTCAGTGCGACCACCCCGGGAAGCCCCAGGACCCTGGATGATATGGCCGGTAAACGCCTGGCGATTTATCGCGGTCATCCGTTGCTCGGGTTCATCCGCGCTCGGGCGCCCAATGTACGTCTGGTCGAAGTGCAGAGTCCGGCGCAGGGTATGGAATGGGTGATCAAGGGCCAGGCCGACGGGGTAGTCAGCTCATTGATCGTGGCTCGGTATCTGATCACCCGGCAATACCGCGAGCGTCTGCGGATCAGCAGCACCGTGGGTGATGAGCCGGCGCGTATCGCTCTGGCCACCAGCCATGGTGCGCTGGAGTTGCACTCGATTCTGAACAAGGCACTGCTGAGCATTTCGCCCCGGGAGATGGATGAGCTGTTAGCCCGCTGGAGCAATGATGTGGTGGTCGATGACAGCTACTGGCTGCGTCATCGCCTAGGCATTCTCCAGGCGTTTGCCGCTGCGGGCGCCTTGCTGTTGCTCGCACTGGCCTGGATTGCCTGGCAGCGTCGGCAGATCACTCAACGCCAACAACTGCTCGGGCAATTGCAGGATGCCAAGAACGCCGCCGACGATGCCAACCGCGCAAAAACCACCTTTCTGGCGACCATGAGTCATGAAATCCGCACACCGATGAATGCCCTGATCGGCATGCTCGAACTGGCGCTGAAGCGAGCGGAAGAGGGCTTCACTGATCGCTCCGCCATCGAAGTGGCATCCAATGCCGCGCAGCAATTGCTGGCGTTGATCGGCGACATTCTGGACATCGCCCGCATCGAGTCCGGGCATTTGTCGCTGACCCCTGAGCGGGCCAATCTACGCACGCTGGTGGAGTCGGTGTGCCGGGTTTTCGAAGGCCTGGCACGGCAGAAGAACTTGCAGTGGCGGGTCGAATTGGCCGAACACAGCGATCGTGACGTGTTAGTCGACCCCACGCGCTTCAAGCAGGTGCTGTCCAATCTGCTGAGCAACGCGATCAAGTTCACCCGTGAAGGTGAGGTGAGTCTGACACTGCGAGTAGAGCCCGGTGTGTCGGGGCATCTGGCAGTCAGTGTGCGTATTGAGGACAGCGGCATCGGTGTCAGTGTGGTCGATCAGCAACGACTGTTCAGCCCGTTCGTGCAGGCCGGTAACAGCCAGCAGTCAGGCCACAATGGCTCCGGTCTGGGACTGGTGATCAGCCGCACTCTGTGCGAGATGATGGGCGGCCGATTGCAGCTCGACAGCGTCCTCGGACTGGGTACGCAGGTCGACATCAGCTTTGATCTGATTGCGTTGAAACCGTTGACCGCCAGCGAGTGGGCCGATACCGGATTGCAGGTGGCCACTCGGCTGCTGACGATTCTGGTGGTCGACGATTACCCGG
The DNA here is from genome assembly GCF_004402115.1 of Pseudomonas sp. F01002. Taxonomy (NCBI): domain Bacteria; kingdom Pseudomonadati; phylum Pseudomonadota; class Gammaproteobacteria; order Pseudomonadales; family Pseudomonadaceae; genus Pseudomonas; species Pseudomonas sp. F01002. The sequence goes on from NZ_SOPU01000081.1 coordinate 79,366, forward strand.
CCAATCGATTGTTGCTCTCACGGCAGCTGAGCTACCTGGGGCATCAGGTGCTGGAGGTTGAGGATGGCGAGCGTGGTCTTGCGAAGTGGCGCGAGCATGAGCTCGATTTGGTCATCACCGATTGCAACATGCCGGTGGTCAATGGTTATGAATTGGCGGGTGCGATACGCGATGAAGAGCGCGCTAATGGCTTGCCACCCACGCTGATTCTTGGGTTTAGCGCCAATGCGCAGCCGGAGGAAAAGATCCGTTGCCTTGAAGCGGGCATGGACGACTGTCTGTTCAAACCGATCCGGCTTGCAGATTTGAGTGCCTGGCTGGCGTCCCGATTTGTGAATGAGCCGCCAGCGCCGGTTGAAGAGCAAGCAACGTCCGAGATCGACTTGACCGGCCTGGAGCTCTACGTCGGCGAAGACCGGACGCTGATCAATCAGTTGTTGCGCGAACTGACCGAGACCAATCGCTACGATCGCGATGATCTGCTTGCAGCGCACGTCAATGGCAATCGTCACCGGCTGCAAGACCTGGCGCACCGCATCAAAGGCGGTGCGCGGATGGTTCGTGCAAAACGTTTGATCGAGTGCTGCGAACATCTGGAACGTGCCTGCGCCGAAGGGCGCGCGACGTTGATCGACGAGGCCGTCGATCAATTGCAACACGCCATGGCACGCCTGGATCAGAGCCTCAAGAGAGACTGACGTTTAATCCCAGTGGGGCGCGATGCCTTTGGGAATGGACACGAGTATCCCCGGCTGCACCGGGGGATACACCCCAACCTCAGCTGTACTGGAAAAAACCCGAAATCTGTATCTCTCCACGCGTAGGAAAATTCGCCAGTATTTCTACAAGCCTTGGCGAGCCGATGAATGGCTCTACTTTGCGCCCCGCAACACGCTCGACGCTTACAGTCGGCAGAGCGTAATACCTGATTTTTTGAATAGATCGGCGTCCACCGCAAGGTCACTTCCTGTCCAGCTAAAAAATCTGAAAACAAACCCAACAGGCGAACTGCTTTTACTGCTTTTCAAACATTCCAGGATGAATGCTGGCGCCCCCGTGCGCCCGGCATAAGAGACGAAACGGACGACGTATGATCAAGCAACTTATCAATGGAGATAGTTATGTGCAGATTGGGGATCTTTGCAGCGCAACGATCCAACTGAAAATCGAAGGACTGAATCCTGCCGGATCAATAAAACTCAAAACCGCCCACGCCCTCGTTACGGATCTGGAAAACCAGGGCCGGATTACCCATAAAACTCGGCTGGTCGAATTTTCGTCGGGGAATCTGGGGGTCGCGCTGGCCATGGTCTGCGCCGCCAAGGGTTACAAGTTTGTCTGTGTGATCGACCCCAATATTTCTGCGCCGAACAGAAAGCTCATGCAGGCACTGGGTGCCGAGATGATCATGGTTGATCAGCGTGACGAGAACGGCGGCTACCTTAATTCGCGCATTCGTTTGATCGAGCAAATGGTCGCGCAAAACCCGGACTACATCTGGCTCAATCAATACAAGAATCCGACCAACCCCTTCGCCCACTATCAAGCGACGTCCAGGTCCATTGCCCATAAGTTTCCACACGTGGATTACTTGTTTGTCGGCGCTGGTACGACCGGCACGCTGATGGGCTGCAAGAACTACCTCGCCGAACATCATCCGCACACCAAAGTCATCGCCGTCGATACCGTCGGCTCGGTCACGTTTGGTCTACCGGGGGGTACGCGCCATATTCCGGGGCTCGGCACCAGCCGCCTGCCGGAGATATTCGAGCCGTCCGGTATTCACGACTTCCTGTCGATTCCCGAGGAACAGACGATCAAGGTCTGCCGCTGGCTGGCGCAACGCTACGGTCTGCTCTTCGGCGGCTCCACCGGCACTGTCCTCGCGGGTATCCAGCAATGGGCGCCGAACATTCGTCCCGACGATGTCGTTGTGGCGATCTCCCCGGACATGGGTGAGCGCTCCCTCGAAACCATCTATTCCGACGACTGGGTTTCCCAGCGCATCGGCGCAGCAGCGCTGCATCCACTTTTCCCAGAAATCGCTCTGGCACTTTCGGCGTAATTCCCAATGACCACTCAGACTTCGATTCAACCGTTCCACGTCATTCCCGGCGCAGTCGTCAAGGACATACTCAACGGACTTCGTCAGGAAGCCATCGAGATCGTCGCGCAGACTTACCTGACCCATGAACGCGGCGAAACCGTTAACCCCGACAGTTACTTCCTGCGTTTTCCGGCGGAACCGGCGAACCGGATCATTGCCTTGCCGGCGGCGATCGTCGACAGCGAGGGCGATCAATCGGTCTCCGGGATCAAGTGGATTGCCAGTTATCCCGATAACATCAAGTCGGGCATTCCGCGCGCGTCGGCGGTGCTGATCCTCAACGAACCGGACACTGGCTATCCCTATGCCCTTCTGGAAGGCGCGCTGATCAGCGCGGTGCGCACGGCGGCGTCGGCGGTGCTCGGCGCCTGGTGGCTCAATGGCCAAAGCAGCGCGCCAAGGCTGTCGATCATTGGTGGCGGGGTGATTTCCCGTAACATCCTTGAGACGTTCATCGCCGACGATTGGTCTTTCGACAGTGTCGGCATTCATGACCTCAACCTCGAATCCGCTCAAGCGCTGGCCACATTCGGCGAACAACTCGGCCTGCCGGATGTGCGGCTGTTGTCGCTTGCAGACGCACTGACCGCCGACATCGTGGTGTTCGCCACCAGTGCCGGCGAGCCCTACGTCCAAGGCAGCGGGACATTCCGCCCGGGGCAGATCGTGCTGAACATCTCGCTGCGTGATATCGGCGCAGAAATCATCGAGGAAAGTTACAACTACTTCGACGACGTCACCCATTGCCTGAAAGCCAATACCTCGCCGCACCTGGCCGAGCAGAAGTATGGTCATCGCAAGTTCGTCACCGGCACCGTGGCGCAGCTGATTCGCGGCGATCTGCAAGTCGCCACGGACAAACCGCTGATCTATTCGCCGTTCGGCATGGGCATTCTCGATCTGGCGATTGGCCGAATGATCCACGACATCGCGGTCAAGGACGGTTCGGCTGTCGCCATTCCATCCTTCTTCGGGGAGGAGCGCAGATGGTGAAGGCGCCTCTGCACATCGGCCTGGTCGGCTGCGGATCGCGCGGGCTGTCGATTTTCGAACGCCTGTTGAGCCTTGCTGAAGAGCGCCCGGAGCAACCCGTCGTCATCGACATTTTCGATCCCAATGTGCTCGGTAGCGGCGCGCATTGGCCGGACCAACCGGACTACCTACTGCTCAACACCGTTGCCGGCCAGCTCGGGGTATTCCCCGATGCGGCAGCATTCGGGAACCTTGCGGATGCGCGGGAACGATCGGGGCCGGATTTCCTGACGTGGTGTCGCGCGCAGCGGCTCAAAGTCGATCCGGACAGCGGCTTGCTCGCCGCCAATGGACGCGATGTCGAGCCGCAGGACTTCCTGCCGCGTCATTTGCTTGGTGCTTACCTGGCTGACGCCTTTGCGCAATTCTTCGCCACGGCCCCTCAGTGGGTGAGCGTGAATCTGCATCAACAAGCCGTCACGGCTGTCGAGCGCAACGAGGATCATCAGTACCTTCTGAAAAGCGCTTCAGGGGCTGCGGTGACGGTGGATCAGCTGATCCTGACGGTCGGCCACACCGGTCGCCTGCAAACTGCTGATCACAAACGCGTCGAGAACATCTATCCGCTGCCTCGCAGCCTCGATGCCATTGAGCCCGGCGAAACCGTGCTGATCGAAGGTCTGGGACTGGGCGCGATGGACACCTTGGCGGCGCTCACCTCTGGACGGGGCGGACACTACAAGCGGATGGCCGACGCCAGTCACGCCTATGAACCGTCAGGTCGCGAGCCGGTGATCTTTATTCAGTCGCGGGACGGGCTGCCGTTTCGAACCCGTCCCAATGGCCTGATAGAAAATCCCCGCCACCAAGCCGTGCTGCTGACGAGTGCGCGCATCGAAGCCTTGCGCGCGAATGCACAAAACCGACAACTGGATTTCGAGCAGGACATCCTGCCGCTCATGCTGCTGGAGATGCGGGCTGCAGCCGTCGCCGTCCTGCACGGACAATCAGGGCCGGAGCAGGTGCTGGCACAACTCAGGGCCGTCAGTGTTGCGGGCAGTCCCGGGGTTGTCGCTTGCGAAGCGTTGCTGCGCGATTACGAAGCTACCTGCGGCTCGATCAATCCGCAGGCGCTGATCTGGCACGCACTGCCCGACGACGTGACGCCTTACAACTATCACGCCTGGATCTACGACACGATCGAAGCTGACCTGTACGAATCGCGGCTTGGGCGTGGGGAATCGGCGATCAAAGCGGCCATCGAGGTCTGGCGCGATCTGCGTGACCGACTGCGCGAAGCCGTGGATTTCGACGGGCTGACCGACGCCTCGCATCGCCAGTTCTACGGCCGTTGGCACAAGGCGATCAACCGCCTCGTCGCCGGCCCGCAGAAAGAGCGCCACGCCGACCTGCTCGCCCTGTGTGACGCGGGCCTGCTGACGTTCCTCAAGCCCGGCTCACGACCTGCGATAGACAACTTCCGGCGTGTTGCCGGCTATGTCCAGGGCAGTGGCGTGACCAACAGCGACTGCGCGCCGGTGCGCGATCTCGCGCGACTGGGCCTGATCCGTCCGAGGAGCAACGAGCCGGGCATCGACGGCATCGATGTCGATGCGGCGTGTCATCCCAAGTCGATTTCGGGCGAACCGGTACGCAACATCTGGGTACTCGGCCCGCTCGCCGAAGGCTCTTGCTACTACAACCACTACGTCACCTCGGCGGGTGCGCCCTCGCGTCTGTTCATGGACGCCCATCGCGCGGCCACTGCAATCCTCCAGGCAGGTACTCCAGCATGAAAACTTTCTACCAGACGCATTCGCCCTACGCCCGCAAAGTACTGGTGCTGGCTCACGAACTCGGGATTGCTTCGAACCTGGAAGTCATCCACCACGAGACCAGCCCGACCTAATGAGGTCATCTACAAGGCCAACCCGTTGGGCAAAGTACCGGTGCTGATGCTGCCCGACGACACGGCGCTGTTCGACTCCATCGTGATTTGTGAATACCTCGACGACCTGAGCGACGGGCCGAAACTCATCCCGGCAAGCGGCCCCGAGCGCTATAAGGCGCTGCGCCTTCAGGCCTTGGCGCAGGGCATGTGCGATGTCGGCATCAAGCTGCGCTGGGAAGTCGAGCGTCGCCCGGAGGCCTTGCGCTATCCGGCCTACGCCGACGGTCAAGCCTTCAAACTCAAAGAGGCTTACCGCTTCATCGAAGAACACGTCGACCTCAATGGCCCGATCACCATCGGCCACATTGCCCTGGCGACTGCGCTCGACTGGATTGCCTTTCGCCAACTATCGGACTTTTCCGCTCAAGCACGCCTGACCGAGTGGTATCAGACTTTTTGTGGGCGCGCGTCCATGCGGGCGACCGAGTACAGCGGGCAGACTCACGATTAAGTTAAGGAAAACTGTGTATGAGCTCTCTCTTGTTGCAAATGTCGCCGATCGCTCTGGTGATCGCATTGATCCTGATCGTCCGCCGGCCACCGGTACAAGCCGCGCTGGCGGGTGTGGTGCTGGTGCTCGTGCTGTGGGCATTGGGCGCGGCCGGGCCTGTGTCCACGACGATCACCGCGGCGATCTTTCAGGACACCACGATCCTGTTTCTCAGCACCGCGTGCGTGATCGTACCGGGGCTGGCCTTCGTCATCCTGGTCGAGCGCGGTGGTGCGCCGCAGGCCATCGGCGCCTGGGTCAAGGAGCTCGGCTGGACGCCACCGGCACAAGTCATCTTCATCGTGCTGGGCCTGGCGCCGCTGCTGGAAGCGATGACCGGTTTCGGCGTCTCGCTGATCGCTACCGTGCCCTTGCTCATGGGCCTGTTCACGCGTCAGTCGGGGATGAAAATTGCCCTGGCCGGCATGGTCATCATGCCGTGGGGCACCTTGGGTCTGGCCACGGTGATCGGCGCGTTGCTAGCGCACTTGCCGGCGGAAACCCTTGGCAGCCATTCGGCGCTGATCAGTGCGCCGGTGTTCCTCTGCCTGGCCGCCATCGCCATGTGGCAGGGCGGCATCCGCACCGTCTCGCCGTGGCTCGGGCTGATTGTGGTGACGGCGCTGTTCGTCGCCGTGCTGTTTTCCATCAACCTGTGGATCGGCCCGGAAGTCTCCGGTGTGCTGGCCGGTCTTGCCGTGGCCTGCGTAGGTCTGGGCATCTCGTACGCGCAACGCAAGAAACTGGTGCGTTGGCCGAGCGCGGCATGGCCTTATCTGGCCTTGCTGGGGGTGATCGTGGCGTCGCGCGGGTTGTTTGTCATGTCGGGCTGGGATGCGCTGTGGATCGTCAAGGGCGAGCACGTTTCGTGGAAGCCATTGGCATCCCCGGGCCTGGCGCTGCTGATTGTTACCCTGCTGATGGCGATCAAACAAAGCGCCCCAGCGGGTTTCCCATGGCGCGCGCTGTTCAATCGGGCGAAGTTTCCGGTCACGACGATTTTCCTGTTCCTGCTGCTTTCTCAGGTGATGGTCAACGCCGGTTTCCTCGTCGAGGCACAGCGCACACTGCAATCGTTGTCGGGGATTTCCCTGGCGCCGACGATCGCCTTGCTGGCGGGTATCGCCGGTTACGTCACCGGTTCCAACGTCGGCGGCAACACCCTCGTCATGCCGTCCATCGCCGCGCTGACCAGCGAACACGGGGCGTGGCTGGCCGCGATGGTCAACAGTGCCGCAGGGCATGGTGCACTGGGGTCGCTGTCGATTCTGTCGCTGATCACCGGGCTGGCGGGCGCCAATCGGCATGAAGAAAACAACCTGATTCGATTCGCCTTCGGACTGGTCGCCCTCAACATCGTCATAGTTGCTGCAACGGGAGTCGTTTTGCTCTACTTTCTCTGAATTGTTTCGAGAAATAACAGAGAACTTATGGACAGGTTTGATTTACCGGACAAACGCTGGCGGATAGTCAAGGACTGGATTATTCGTCAGATCGAAAGTGGTGATTGGGCAGCCGAAACAAAACTGCCCTCGATCCGCACCCTGGCGCGAATGTTTGAAACCAGCATCACTACCGTTCAGCGCGCCTTGGCTGATCTGGAAGCCGATGCCTATGTGTCGACCGTCCCTCGTGTCGGCTATTTCGTCTCGGCCTCCGGGCAGGCCAAACCCGCCAGCGGGTTTGATTTCTCCAGTGTCACGGTCAACATCAATCATGCGGTGGTCGCGATGCTCTCCCAAGCGGCCTCGCGGACCACCGCGTCGTTGAACTCGGCCGTCCTGCACAGCGACCTCACACCGAATGTGCTCCTCAACAAATGCCTTTCAGTGCTGGCCGGCAAGGCTGACAACTCGCTGACCGGACTGGTCGCGCCGCCGGGCCTGCCGGCGTTGCGACGGCGCATCGCCGGGCTGATGCTGACTCGCGGCGTGGTCTGTGGGCCGGACGATATCCTCGTGACCTCGGGTGACACCATTGCCCTGGAACTGGCCCTCGAAGCCGTCGCGCCAAGAGGCGCTACGGTCGCCATCGAAACGCCGACCTATTACGGCATCTTGCAGACCATCGAACGCTTGGGCATGCGCGCCCTGCCGATCCGCACTCACAGCAAACTGGGCCTGGACGTCGATCACCTCGAAGAAGCGTTGAAACTGAAAAAGGTCGCGGTGATCTTTCTCAACCCAACCCTGCAGAATCCCCGTGGTTTCATCATGCCCGATGAAACGCGCGCACGACTTTCACACATCGCGCGCGAAGCGGACGTGCCGATTATCGAGGACGACATTTTCTTCGACCTGGTGCCGGAAACAGAGCGCCCGCGCGCCATCAAGAGCTACGACACCAGCGGGCAGACGATTTACTGTTCGTCATTCTCCAAAACCATCGCACCCGGTTATCGCGTCGGTTGGTGCCTGGCCGGCAAGTACCGCAATGCCATTCTTGCGCAAATGTTTTCGCGCAACCTGGCGGTTTCCAGCCTTGCGCAAAATGTTCTCAACGAATTTATCGGGCGCGGCTACATGGAAGAACACTGCGCCAGGCTCAGGTCGCAACTGTCATCGCTGGCGAGCTTTGTCGAAGCGCTGGTGCGCACAGATTTCCCTTCGGGAACCGTGTACGTGCCACCGCGCGGAGGCTTCATCCACTGGATCGAAATGCCTGGGCACACCGACATGCCCGCACTGCAACAGTTGGCAACCGAACGCGGATGCCACGTGGCCGGCAGCGGGATCTTTTTCGCCGATGGCCATGCAACCACAGGCGTGCGCATCTGCCTTGGCACAGCGCTGACCCCTGGCGTGATCGAGATTCTGAAGGTGATTGCCGAGTGTGCGCACCTCGCCGGGCGACCGTCGAATGTGCGACAACCACTGATTGAGCAACAGGAAGAACCGGCGCTCTCCTGAACGCCAAAGCCGCGTGACGTTTTGGCTGACCGTGCTGGTTGGCGTGCTGATTGCCTTCGCCATCGGTGCCTCGATCTACAGGCTGATCGACAGCTGGATCAGCGGCTCCATCACCACCAACAACCGCGGCCCGCGCGACACCTATACGCTGGCCTTGCAACCACGACGGTTCTGGGTCGAGTTCGTGTCGCAATGCATAGGAACCGTGTTTATTTTGCTTATTGGCGTGTTCGGGGTGTGGGTTTATCGCAAAGTGCAGGACCCCGCGCAGAAACCGAAGGCCAAACGCCCTCGACGATAAACGGAGGGCCGACTTCAGAGGGTGTTGACGTAGTCGACTGGCAGCAGAACGGTGTCGAGTGCGGCGTCTACCGGCAGGGACACGACGGTGATCAGCGGACAGACAATCATGATGTAACAGATGATCGCCGCGGGTTTGCTTTCCTTTCCTGTCACGCCGAGGAGCTGCAAACCGCCGTCGACGCCTTTGTAATAATCCACGTCCGACATGCCATTGCTGACGCGCCCGATCATGGTTCCACAACCGGCCATCATGACGACAAGGCCCGCCAGACAGCCAACACGCAAAATCCCTTTCAAACCCGCACTTCCTTTGCCACTCACTATGAGGCGTGGGATTGTACCCGCGCCATCCCATGAGAAAAACCGCTGGATCGGCAAAGCAATGTTTACCGCAAGTCATGAATCGGGGTGGCAGAAGGCTTTGTGGTGTTTGATCTGGCGCCTTCGTCGGAACGCCGCCCGGAGCAAGCTCGCTCCCACAGGGGATCTGTGGTGTACGCAAATCCAATGTGGGAGCGAGGTTGCTCGCGAAGGCCGCGACTCGGTTTAAAGCCTTACCCCCGCGCCTCAAGAATCATGCAGGTGGTCGACCCCGTCGCGTACAACCGCCCATCCACGTCATAAATCCGCCCCTCGGCCAGCTGCTATGGAGTGTGTACGGGCTTCTAAGCAATATCGCTGTGGCTGAATTCCTCGCCCAGAAAGTCGATCAATGTACGCACCGACGGCAGCAGCCCACGGCGTGACGGGAAGATCGCATGCACGATCCCGCATTTGGGTGCCCAGCCCGGCACCAGTTCCACCAGTCGGCCCGCGGCAATGTCATCGCGCACCACCACGCTGGGCAGGTGAGCGATGCCGATCCCGGCCACCACGGCGTGACGCAACGCCAACAGGTCATCGGTGACCATTCGTGGCGCATGCCGAATCACCGCGCTGGCGCCGTCCGCCCCAAACAATTCCCACTGATATTCACGCTGCGCCGCGCCCCAATGCAGGCTTGGCAAACCGCTGAGGTCGGCCGGGGAGGCCGGTGATGACAGACTCGGCACAAAGGCCGGGCTGCCCACCAGGCACTGGGTGCTGTTGCCCAGCACCTTCATCACCATGTCGGTATTTTCCAGCGGCGGAAAGCGCACCCGCAGGGCGATGTCGAACCCCTCGTGGATCAAGTCGACCCGGCGGTTGGTGCTCTCGATGAACAACTCCACCAAGGGGTACTTGAGCATGTAGCGGGTCAGCATTGGCCCGACCCAGGAGTTGAGCAGCGCAGTCGGGCAACTGATGCGCACCAGGCCCTGGGGTTCGGAGCGGTTGCGTTCGATCAGTTCGGCAGCGCTTTCTGCTTCCACGCGCATCGCCAGGCAGCGCTGGTAATAGGCCTGACCGATTTCCGTCAGTGAACAATGCCGGCTGGTGCGGTGCAGCAGGCGTACGCCGAGGCGCTGTTCGAGCTCGGCAATGCGTCGGCTCAGCTTCGACTTGGGCATGTCCAGCGCACGGCCGGCCGGGGCGAAACCGTGGTGCTCCACCACTTGGGTGAAGTAGTAGAGGGTGTTGAGGTCTTCCACCATCGTTCTCCATATAGAACGCTAAGGCTGATTTTTGCAGTCTAGTGCATCAAAGGGTTCAGTTTTAAGCTTTGTCCATCGCGTCACTCAACAGATTCGGAGGCGGAATGAAAAACATCATCGGTATCTACACCAGCCCACGGACCCATTGGGTCGGCGACGGTTTTCCGGTTCGCACGCTGTTTTCCTACGACAACCTGGGCAAGCACATCAGCCCGTTTTTGCTGCTCGATCACGCCGGTCCCGCTGAATTCACCCCGACCACCGAGCGTCGTGGCGTTGGTCAGCACCCGCACCGCGGTTTCGAGACGGTGACCATCGTCTACAAAGGCGAGCTGGAACACCGCGACTCCACCGGCAGCGGCGGCAAGATCGGGCCGGGCGACGTGCAATGGATGACGGCCGCCTCGGGGATCCTCCACGAAGAATTCCACTCCGAAGGTTTCGCCAAAACCGGCGGCACCCTGGAAATGGTCCAGCTGTGGGTCAACCTGCCGGCCAAGGACAAAATGGCCGACGCCGGTTACCAGACGATTCTCGATGGCGACATCCCGAGCATCCCGCTTAAGGACCAGGCCGGCAGCCTGCGCTTGATCGCCGGTGAGTTCGACGGCCACACCGGCCCGGCGCGCACGTTTACCCCGATTGACGTCTGGGACCTGCGCCTCAACGGCGGCAAGTTGCTGACCCTGGACCTGCACGAAGGTCGTAACACGGCACTTGTAGTGTTGCGTGGCACGGTTCAGGTCAACGGTGTGGAACTGGTGCGCGAAGGGCAGTTGGCGTTGTTCGAACGCAATGGCCAGCAGCTCAGCCTGGAAGCCAATAACGATGCCGTCGTGTTGCTGCTCAGTGGCGAACCGATCGACGAACCCATCGTCGGCCACGGCCCGTTCGTGATGAACAACGAGCAGGAAATCCATCAGGCCTTCGCTGACTTCCAGTCAGGCCGGTTCGGTCGGATAAGCGGTTGAACTCATTGTTGTAACGCTGTGGCGTGCCGGGCGTGGGCGACTACCCTTGCTTGGCCGCGTTTTAACGAACTTTCAGGTTTCTCTCACGCCGGCCCGTTCGGCATCGATAAAAAGCGAGGATTACTCCCATGACTACTTCTTACAAACGTCTCGACAAGGATAACGCCGCCGTTCTGTTGGTCGATCACCAGGCGGGTCTGCTTTCTCTGGTGCGCGACATCGAGCCGGACCGTTTCAAGAACAACGTGTTGGCCCTGGCTGACCTGGCCAAGTACTTCAAGTTGCCGACCATTCTTACCACCAGTTTCGAAACCGGCCCCAATGGCCCGCTGGTGCCCGAGCTCAAGGCGCTGTTCCCGGACGCGCCGTACATTGCCCGTCCTGGCCAGATCAATGCGTGGGACAACGAAGACTTCGTCAAGGCGATCAAGGCGACCGGCAAGAAACAACTGATCATCGCTGGCGTGGTAACCGAAGTGTGCGTGGCGTTCCCGGCGCTGTCGGCACTGGCTGAAGGCTTCGAGGTGTTCGTGGTGACTGACGCTTCAGGCACCTTCAACGAACTGACCCGTCAATCGGCCTGGGACCGCATGTCGGCCTCCGGCGCACAGTTGATGACCTGGTTCGGCCTGGCCTGTGAGCTGCATCGCGACTGGCGCAACGACGTGGAAGGCTTGGGCACATTGTTCTCTAACCACATCCCGGACTACCGCAACCTGTTTACCAGCTACAACGCCCTGACCAACAGCAAGTAACCCCGGCGCACATCGCCCCTTGTAGGAGCTGCCGAAGGCTGCGATCTTTTGATCTTCTTGGATCGCCAAAAGATCGCAGGCTTCGCCAGCTCCTACAATCCGTGCGATGTTTGCGTCATTGGTTCTTGCTGGAGTTGCTTGATGCTGTCACTGCTTACCGATCACCCGTTGCTCTGCGCGATGGCTTTGATCCTTATCGATCTTGGGCTGTGGCGCTTGCTCAGTGCCAATGGCAGCCAATGGAAACTGGTCGTGCGGCTGGTGATTTTTTCGTTGTTCAGTGTCCTGCTGTTCAACGAAGGCATGAACCCCATGGAAACGGCGCCCTGGGTCGACAACGTCCCGCTGCACCTGGCGGCCACCGGTTTGCAGATCGGCTGGTGGCTGTTCGGCGCACGCACCCTGACGGTGCTGATCGGCGCGGTGATGATGCAACGGGTCGGGCACACCGGGCGCTTGCTCCAGGATCTGCTCGGCGCTGTGATTTTCCTGATTGCGATCATCGCGGCACTGGCGTACGTACTCGATCTGCCGGTCAAGGGTGTGTTGGCGACGTCCGGTGCGTTGGCAATCATCGTCGGCCTGGCCTTGCAGAGTACCCTCAGCGACGTGTTCTCCGGGATCGTCCTCAACACCACCAAACCCTATCAACTGGATGACTGGATCTCCATCGACGGCACCGAAGGTAGGGTTATCGACATCGACTGGCGCGCCACGCGCCTGCAAACGGGCCAGGGCAGCATGGCGGTGATCCCCAACTCCCTGGCGGCCAAGGCCAAGATCATCAACTTCAGCCGGCCCAGTGACATTTTCGGCGTATCCATCAGCCTGCAACTCAGCCCGCACGCGCGTCCGCAAACGGTGATCGACGCGCTGGAACGGGCGATGCAAGGATGCCGCTATTTGTTGATCAAACCGGCGCCGTGTGTCGCGTTGAAAGGCTCCAGCGCCACCGGCGTGGAATACGAAATCAGTGGTTTCGTGGTCTCCATGGACCAGAAACGCATGGTCCGTAATCTGCTGTTCGACCTGGCATTCCGGCACTTGCAGGCCAGCGGTGTCAGCCTGTTGTCGAACGTCGAACCCAATGCACCTGCCAACCTGTCACGGCCACGGGCATTGCTGGACGCGTCGAACATTTTCTCGACCCTGCGTCAGGAAGAGAAAGAAACCTTCAGCCAGAACATGACCCTGCAAAACTTCCGCGCCGGTGAAATGATCCTGCCGGCGGGGGAGGTCAGCGATCATTTGTTCATCATCGAATCAGGTGTGGTGTCGGTGGAGCTGAGCCGTGGCGGGGTCAAGTTCGAATCCGGGCGCATGGGCCCGGGTGAGGTGATCGGCGAAGGCGGGATTTTGTCCGATACGGCGCTACCGGCGGACTTCAGCGCCAAGACAGCGTGCAGCTTGTACCGGATCGAAAAGGACTACCTCAAACCGTGTCTGGATGCGCGGCATGACATCAGCGAAGCGATGAAGGCGTTGCTGGATTTCCGCTTGAACAAGTCTCAGACGTTGACTCAGGAAGCGCCTAGGGTTGTGCAGAAGAAGGGATTTTTGCAGTGGCTGCGCAATCGAGCGTAGGGGCGCGAACGTCTTGGGTGCGGGTGCAATCGAGTGAGCCGTCGGCAGGCGTCCCATTGGCATCCTCAACTTCCCAATAATTGGCTATTTGCTGCAAGTCACTGCGCGATTAACGTAGCTCCACACCCCTTTAGACTGGAGCCCACCATGAAACCTCGCATCGATTTCTACACTGCTTCCTCTGATGCACTCAAAGCCATGATCGCGCTGGAAACCGCTGTGTCGAAGCTGCCTCTGGAAAAGACGCTGATCGAACTGGTCAAGCTGCGTACCTCGCAAATCAACGGCTGCGCGTTCTGCCTGGATATGCACAGCGCCGATGCCCGCAAGGGCGGTGAGGCCGAGCGTCGCCTATACACTCTGTCGGCCTGGCGTGAAACGCCGTTCTTCACACCCCGCGAGCGTGCGGCGCTGGCCTGGACCGAGTCCCTCACGCTGCTGAGCCAGACCCACGTTCCGGACGAAGATTACGAACTGGCTACTTCCGAGTTCAGCCCCAAGGAAATGGTCGACTTGACCGTGGCCATTACCACCATTAACGCCTGGAACCGCCTGGCGGTAGGCTTCCGAAAAATGCCTCAGGAGTGATACCTGGGCTCAATGAGCATCGGCACTCGGCGCGGCCGGTGGTTGCACCTTGCGCATCAAGGGCACCATCGCCGTGGCGATGATGAAGCAGACCATGATCATCAGGAATGCGTCGCCGTAGGTTTGCGTCTGCGCTTCGCGGTAGGTCAGCAGCCACAGCTGATGCAGGCTGGCGGTGACGCCCACGTCACCGCTTTGGCCGAGGGCGGCGAAGTTGTTGCCGACCTGGGACAGCCATTGGTTGAGTGCTTCATTGGTGCTGTTGAGGTTTTCCGCCAACCGGGTGAAGTGCAAGTTGGTGCGGTCATTCAGAATGGTCGCGCACGCGGCGATGCCGATGGCACCCCCAAGGTTTCGCATCAAGTTGAACAGTCCCCCACGTTCAATTGCGCCAGATCACGTTCGGCACGAGCCTGCATCAGCGCGGCGCGGGCTTGCTGTTTCTGGGTTGCGATCACGTTCAGCTGACGTTGCGCGGCGAGCAATTCAGCCTGGGCCCGGGCGCTGAGGGCTTGGGCGGTCTTGAAGGTGGCGTTGGCGCGTTGGGCGCTTTCCACCGAGACGGCATTGCTGCCGACCAGTTTTTTGTAGCGAGCATCGTCATCCCGTGAGCGGGCGGTTTCGGCACCGGCGGCATCGATCCCGGCGCGGGCCTGGCCGATCACCGCGTGTTGCAATTGTTCGGTGGCATCGAGGTTGGCGAGCAGTGCTTCTTCGGCGGCCACCGCACCTTCGGCCTTGGCCAGGTTGGCGCGGTAGTCGCGGGAGTCGAGACGAATCAGCACATCGCCGGCCTTGACCTTCTGGTTGTCGGTCACCAGCACTTCTTCGATGTAACCCGCCACCTTCGGCCCGATCACCGTTACATCGCCGCCGATGTAAGCGTCGTCGGTCTCTTCGGTGAAACGGCCGGCGGTCCACCAGTGACTCGCGTACAGCCCGGCGAACACCAGGGCAGCGATGACCGCAGCGAGCAAGATCAACCGTTTGAGCAGGGGAGGCTTGGGTGTGCTCACCGGGACAGCAAGGTCGGGTTCAAGGCTGGGCATGCTGGTCATGGAAATACCTGTGGGAAACGGGTCTTTATTACGCGTGTAATATTGCGTAGGTAATATTTTGTGGCAATTCATTTTTGTTGCCGGTCGTCAGGTGCACGGTCGCCAGCCAGGAAGGTGGGATAGCGGTTGAATCGTGCAGGGCGTAAGAAACATCCGGAAAAAAGCGTGTGGTCACGGACTTTTGCTGCTTGTGCTAGCGTCAATCGCAGATTTGGAAACGCGCGTAAAACTGGGATTTTGCCAATGGCGGCTCAAATCGATCCTCAAGGAATTCAAAAATAAAACTCGCAAGGAAGCTCGATTATGCCGCTACAACGGCCCATTTCCTCCTTACCGGCCTATGACACCTTTGGAAATCCCTTTCAGGTGAAAGTCTGCGTCGTACCGATGACTAAAGGGTTAGCGAAACAATGGCATGAAAAGGTTCAACCTCTCGTCAATAGCAATTATTCACATGAGGGCGCGACGGACCGCAGAGTTCGCGCTGACGTTGGATGGCGCTGGCCAACGTATCTAAAACTTGTGGGGATCCATAACTACCTCACCCAGATGCCTGGTAATTGCTCCGAAAAAGGAAAGGCAATGTGCGTTGTTGTTTCGAGAGGTGAGCAAACGTTTCCGATCGGGATGCTTTCCATCGTTCCGAAATTGCATAGCAACGTCGAGGGCGTGGAGCGGCAGCGCGCTTTTACTTGGTACCTTTCCGATGCACCGTCAGAAGCTTATGAGCAGTTTTTGGGGCAGCCAGCGGTTCGTGGTGTTGCCAAGACCCTGATTGATTGCACGATTCAAGCTGCTTTGGACGAAGGCAATGACGGAGAAATGCTGTTGCATGCCGATCCCAAAGGAGGCAGGAAGCTCATCGATTTTTACGAGGCTGGATGTAAAATGCGCCGGCTCTCACCCAACAACGGCTGCGTCACGGTGATTTGGCGCAGGAGTCGCCCAGATGAATATTTCCACTTCAACGGGGCAGATGCTCGGGCATTTTCTTCTCGCTATGACGCACGGCGATAGGCGGTCATGGTTCCACTTTGCGCTACGGACTATCGGGAGGTAGAGTAAATTTTATGAATGATGCCAGACCCCAACTTTCAAAGGCCGAGCTTGCCTACGCGCTTCGCGAGATGAAGGGGTTCAATGCCGATCTGGAAACGCAAAGTGGTTACGAAGCATCGGCGGCGTTGCTCTCTGAAATAATGGCTGACCCAGTTCAGCGCGATCAGCTCGTTGCATTGCTGGAGCAATTTGATGAGTGCGGGGCGGAGCGATCGGATGTTAACTGGGTAAATGATGGTTCACCTCTTGACCTGTCCTCAAGGTCATTGGTTCTGGATGATCTTTACTTTGATCTTCCAACAGGGGCTGAAGAGGCGAGTCTGATGTCGGGCTCTTCTGTTGCTACTGTCAAGAATTTCCTGAGTAAGTACAAAGAGGAAATGTCCGCTTCCAATGGTTTTAGGTATGAGTCTCCCCCGTTGACTTGTGGCACCTATATGGCGGTGGCCGAACCACGCTCGTATGATTGTCAGAGGTGTCCGGATCATATTTCTTACGATGCCGAGGCTTGGAGCCAAGTGCTGATTTTAGCGAAACAGAAGTTGCAGGACGAGGCGACTCGCCACACTTCATTTTTATCCCGGCTTGCCCAGGTTTTTAACAGGAATGAGCCGCCGGAATGGGAAGTCGAAAAGTGCCCGATCGCCCGGGACTCTATTTTAGTTATCTTGCATCATGGCAATGATCACGCCTCTATCGGTTTTGTAGGCTGCGGTCAGAGTGCTTATGTCATGGTGTCGATCAACGATACTGCGTTGACAATGAATGAGTCTTTCCTAAATACCCAAAAATTTGCGTCTCGTATCGCGGATTTTTTTACCGATGCTCCCAAGTCCGGCCACAAAGCCATCCACCATATGCTCAAAGCATTGTGACGTGGAGTTCTTCAATCCCCCCGCGCTTCTACGAGGGATTGGTGAGCTGTTTTTGAGCGGCCAACGTGTCACTGGCCACCGTTAACCCATCCTGGCCATCCCGACTGCCAACCCCGGCAAGCCACGCCTCCAGCATCGTCGGATGAGCCTTCAACCACGTCTTGGCCGCCGCTCGCGGTTTGTGATGCTGATTCAACACCGCATCCATCAACTGGTTCTGGTCAACGTGAACTACTAAGGGTCTGGCGGTCCTGTGAGGCGCGTCGTGCAACCTCTTTACCGAGCAACCGAGCAACCGAGCAACCGAGCAAGCGCACGCGTTCTCCTCAACTGTTGACGCTCGGGAATCCGCATAGAACTGACACAAACGGAAATCGGAGACGGTTATTTCGGAAACCTCCCACACCCAGAGTTTGAGCTTCCCGGTAGGGTCAACGGCCCCGGCACCCTGCCGAGACACCCCAAGGAAGAACGAACCATGACCAGAAAGGCCGTTATCGTTTTCAGCGGCGGACAAGACTCGACCACCTGCTTGATCCATGCATTGCCGATGTACGATGAAATTCATTGCATTACGTTTGATTATGGCCAGCGCCATCGTGCGGAAATCGCAGTGGCGCAACAGCTTTCAAAACAGCTTGGCGTGAAGGTGCATAAAGTATTGGACACTTCATTGTTGAGCGAACTGGCCATTAGCAGTTTGACGCGTGACCACATTCCAATTGCAAGGAGTACGGGGAACGGCGTGCCTGATACGTTCGTGCCTGGCAGGAACATTCTTTTTTTAACTTTGGCTTCTATTTATGCCTATCAAGTGGGTGCTGAAGCTGTCATCACGGGTGTGTGTGAAACAGAGAGCTCTGGCTACCCTGATTGTGGTGATGAGTTTGTCAAGGTGTTGAACAGCGCCATTCACTTGGGCATGGACTATAAGGTACGAATCGAGACGCCGCTTATGCGGCTTAATAAAGCTGAGACCTGGGCTTTGGCTGATTATCATGAGCAGCTGGATTTGGTTCGTTACCATACATTGACTTGCTACAACGGGATAATGGGGAGTGGATGTGGTAACTGTGATGCTTGTAGTCTTCGTTCAAAAGGATTGAGTGAGTTTTTGGAAGATAGAGCAGAGGTTATTCACAGTTTAAAAATTAAATTAGAACTATAGGAAGTAATGCACAACGGGGGAGGGCGATTAGCAGCTAATTCACACTCCCCTAGGTCTTATGCGGTTTTGGCTTCAGATATGTATCTTTTAAATAATGATCTTGCCCCGTAGGCAGGCAGAATGTTTAAAATAGCGAAGCACATTTTTATGGTTATTTGTACATAAACTATATTAAGGATATCGCTTTTCTGCATGGTTCCGTAAAACGCGATAAAGCAAAAAATGAAGCTATCTATTATTACGGCAAAAAAAGTGCTGAAAAACACTCGCAAGAATAAAAATCTTGAGTTTGTAAGTTTTTTTATTCTGCATAGAAGATAAGAGTTGACGTATTCAGAAAAAAGGAAAGAAATGCAGGATGCTACTAATGCAGATGACACATGTGTAATCACCTCGCTGTAGGGTTCGTCGAGTTTCCAACCAGTTAATCCTGGAAGATAGCTGGTGGTACTCAGTAAAATGATAATAAATGCATTACTTGCAAAAGCAAACAGTATGGCTCGCCTCGCGAGTCTGAGGCCGTAAGATTCATTTAGTATGTCAACTACTAAAAAGGTCAGTGGGTATAGAAAAACACCCGGGGTAACAACAATGTCAAATAGTTCTATGTATACCAGTTTCGTCGCGGCAACATTTGTGAATATGTACAGTGCGAAAAGAAGCAGATTGAGGGCAACGTAAGCCATCCACGACCTTTCATTGCGATCATTCATTTCATATGCGGTTAACGCAGTGCCGCCAGAATAATATTTTCGGTATATGTCCTTGATTTCCGGTTTGCTTAGGTCGTCTATTATTTCACTTTTTAATATCTCGCCTAGCTTCACTTTTATAATTTTGCCTGTGGAAATCACCATAATAACGACAAGATTTTTATTTTTCTCAAAACCCAACAATTTGTATTTTCTGTTTTCGGCTTCGTTGTTAATTGCCATTAAATCTTTCCTCGATCACTGCTCCAATAATACAGCTAGTGTCAGTGTCAAAGCCGTCAGTGGTAATGCTTAGTTTTTTTGTTGTTTTGTCGTACGCCAATTTTTCTCCATCGCCACTTGACGAGCCCTTCTTAACTATCAAAATATCTCCTGGTTCGTTCATCCCACTAATCTCATTCTCCAGAAGCACACCTATTAAGTTGCAGGCCGTGCCGAAGTAATATGTCAGCGGATGCGTGATGGCTAACTCACCAATTCTTTTGTCCAGACTTTCAATCAGCAAACACTCTTTGATAACCGGGACTGCCGCGGGATTCATATTCCCTTGTGGTGAGACACTACTCTCTATTATTTCTTTCTCTTCAAAATCTATTGTCTCTATCTCTTTATAAGACACACCAAAAAAATCCGATATTTTTCGAATGGTAGATTGTTGTACATGGACAACCCTTCCTTCCAAAATGTTATAGATGGTCGTTCTGGTCAGTCCGCTAGCATTGCACAAGGAAAGCCGAGTCTCTCCACGGCTCTTTATCAGGTACTTGATGTTGTTTTTTAACTTTTCCGTTCTGTCTTTCTTGTGCATTAAATATTTACCATTTGCTTGTCGTTGCAATAGATCGCACGTAGTGAGGTGATTCGCTTTGAGTGCAGCATCCTACACGCCTGCCCCCTAGACAAAAAAGATAATTTTTCACACGGGTTAAACAACTGTGGAATATTTTCTATTGCCGCGATTGAGTTCTGACATTGCATGTAAGACGCTGCCTACTCAGGTTGTAGAAGTTTCTTACAGTAACTAGGAAGAGCCAAAAAACATTAATCTGGCGAGAATCATTTAATTACACAGATGTTCATTTATTTGATTAATTAAATGGAATTTTCTGGTAATAAATCTACCGGCCCGCACTGTATCGCCGTCACCCAATCCTGGTTGAGGGCAAGAGACGGGCACTTTCTTACCCTTGCAAGGAGCTCCGGCATGAAAAAGATCACCTCAATCGCAATCGAACCGTCAGGCCTTCCGGCCGACGACACCGTCGATTCATCCAGTCCCGCCAAAGTCACCGAACAACTCGTCAGCGTGCCCCTGCGCACTCACACACGTCCCGCATCTGCCAACTATTTCTTCGCCGTCGTTCCGGATGTCGACACGGAATCCCTGCTCTGTCACGCCTCTGAAACCCTCGCCTCCCTCAGTGTCATGGCCACCGATCTCGCCCGTGAACTGGAAGGCCCTCGTCGCCATGTCATTGTGGGTATTCAGCAACTGTCCGCGCTGGGGGAATTGTTGGTCAATCGAGCACTGGACAACCTGGAACCGCCCCGGGGATTGTCTGAAGGTCGCCCAACTGCCAACGCTGAATAATCGTGTGCCTTTACCCAATGGAGGTTTTTCATCATGGATCGATACATGCCTATCACTGGCATCGACTGCAACATCCCATCATTGCTGATCGACACTGAAGCACCACTGGACGTGTTGCATAAAACCGCGGCTTACCGCATTCGTACCGCAACGCAGCTGCTGGAGAACATTGCGTTTGGGGAGGGTGTCCACAGTGAGCTGGCGCGGGTGTTGGTGACTTCACTGCGCGATGGCTGTGATTTGATGGATGTCGTCGGACGACGATTGCAGGGGCAGGTTTCAGCGCAGGAAAACAGGTAGTGCCCATCAGTTAAGCCGTAAAACGATCTGTAGCAGCTGGCGAAGCCTGCGTTCGGCTGCGCAGCAGTCGTAAAACCAGAGTTTGCGGTCTTCCTGAAACACCGCATCGTCTGATTTACGACTGCTGCGCAGCCGAACGCAGGCTTCGCCAGCTGCTACGGTCCGTGTTGTTCCTTAACGGGTCGGCTCCTACGGACTCTTAATCCCATTGCTTCCAGTTAATAGGAAGTATTACTATTCACGCCCCGTCTTCACAGCACACCGCAATGACCCCCAAGCTGCCCCGCAGACACGGCTTTTTCGAGCATTACGAAGAGTTGGTCGGGACCTGGACCCGTCGCCTGAGAAATCGTCAGCAGGCTGAGGACCTGGCCCACGACACCTTCGTGAGGGTGCTTGAGTCGGATTCGGCGACGGTTGCACAACCTCGGGCGTACTTGCACCAGACCGCGCGCAACATCGCGGTGGATGGTTATCGGCGGGAGGATCGGCGGGGCGCCATGGAGTCGGAGGCGGTTGATCACAGTGTGTCGTCGTCCGGCGACCCGGAGCATTTCATGCAGGCGATCCAGTTGGCTGACTCCATCGAACGGGCGCTCACCGAGTTGCCGGTCAACTGCCGCAAGGTGTTTGTCTGGCAGAAGATCGAAGGCCTGACCCAGGCCGAAATCGCCGAACGCCTGGGGCTGTCCAAGAACATGGTGGAAAAGTATATGATCCGCACGCTGCGGCATCTGCGCGACCGCCTTGACGGATTGCAATCATGATGTGCGGTGGCTTTTGTAGGAGCTGGCGAAGCCTGCGATCTTTTGGCGGCATTGAAATCGCTGGAGATCAAGATCAAAAGATCGCAGCCTGCGGCAGCTCCTACATAAGGCAAATCGGCGGTGCCTTCTCATCCCCAGCCAAACAGGAACTTCCATGATGGATACTCGTGATTGTGCGTGCGGGCAAACAACGGTTCGCGACGAGGCGGCGCGGTGGTTTGTGCGTTTGCAGGAACCTGCGATCAATGTCGAAGAGTACCGGCATTTCGAAGCCTGGCTGGACGAACACCCTCAGCATCGCGATGAATTCCAGTTGCTCCAGGGCTTGTGGTCGGCGGCTGATTTGCTGCCGGCGGCGCGACTGCAAGCCTTGTGTGAAACCGCGCCTGCGCGCAGCAAACGCCGCCCGCTGGTGCGTTATGCGGTGGCCGCCAGTGTGTTGGCCGTCGCGCTCGGGTTGGGGCTGTTCAGCGGTTTGAATCACCCGGCGATCTACACCGCCGAATTTTCCACGGCTCTGGGCGAGCGACGTCATGTGGCGTTGCCGGACGGTTCGGTGATCGACCTGAACAGCCGCAGCCGCGTTCAGGTGCACTATGAAAACGACCGCCGTAACATCGAGCTGACGCAGGGCGAAGCGATGTTCAGCGTCGAGCACGATACTCGCCGGCCCTTCGTGGTCGAGGCGGGCAGCGGCAAGGTCACGGTCACCGGCACCCGTTTTGATGTGCGCCGCGACACCGCCCAAACTCGGGTCGTGGTGGAGCAGGGCTCCGTCAAGGTTCAGGGGCACGCAGCGGCAGGCAGCGATTTCATCAGCCTCACGGCCGGCCTCGGCACGCACATCGATGCCCAGGGCAAAGTGGCCGCTGCCTACGCGGTCAACCCTGCCGAGCTGACCGCCTGGCGCAGCGACAAACTGGTGTTCAACAACGCCAGACTCAGCGATGTCGCCGAGGAAGTCTCGCGCTATCGGGCTAAACCGCTCACCGTCGGCAACGACAAAGTGGGCAATCTGCGCCTGACTAGCGTGTTCAAATCCGACAACACCGACGCACTGCTCAAGGCCTTGCCGAGCATTCTGCCGGTGGCCGTGCGCACCCTCGATGACGGCAGTCAGGAAATAATTTCCAAATAAATTCAGGTTTTTTTCGAGTTGATCGTCTTCCTGTCCAACTGCAACTGGTTTGCATTAACAAGCGCACACTCTTGCGATCCACAGGACTACGTTCGACGTGAAAAAATCCACCGCTAAAAACAACAAATCACCTTGGTTGCGCCTCGCTCTCGCCCTGGCTGTCAGCACGGCGCTGCCCCAGGTCTTTGCCGCCGACGCGATTCACATTCCGGCGCAACCCCTGGGGCAGGCCCTGAGTGAACTGGGCCAGCAAACCTCGCTGCAGGTGTTCTTCAGCCCTGAGCTGGTTGCCGGCAAACAGGCCCCGGCGGTGGACGGCAACCTTTCGCCAGAAGACGCGCTGCGCCAGCTGCTGCGAGGCAGCGGTCTGCAATACCAGATCGACGAAGGCTCGGTCACGTTGATGCCGGCTCCGACTTCGGCTGCCAACGGCCCTTTGGAACTGGGCGTGACCGACATCAAGGTGGTCGGCGACTGGCTCGGTGACGCCGATGCCGCCGTGGTGCAGAACCATCCCGGCGCCCGTACGGTGATTCGCCGCGAGGCGATGATCGAGCAGGGTGCAATGAACGTCGGCGACGTGTTGAAGCGCGTGCCCGGTGTGCAAGTGCAGGACGCCAACGGCACCGGCGGCAGCGACATTTCCCTGAACGTCGGCGTGCGAGGCCTGACTTCACGCCTGTCGCCACGCTCCACCGTGCTGATTGACGGCGTGCCGGCAGCGTTCGCCCCGTACGGCCAACCGCAGTTGTCCATGGCCCCGATTTCTTCCGGCAACCTAGACAGCATCGACGTGGTTCGCGGCGCCGGCTCCGTGCGTTACGGGCCACAGAACGTCGGTGGCGTGATCAACTTCGTCACTCGCGCGATTCCGGAGAAAGCCACCGGTGAAATCGGCTCGACCCTGGAAACCTCCCAGCACGGTGGCTGGAAGCACATCGACACGGCGTTTCTCGGTGGCACCGCGGACAACGGCATCGGCATGGCGCTGTTGTACTCGGGCGTGAACGGCAACGGTTACCGTGAACGCAACAACGGCAACGACATCGACGACGTGATCCTCAAGACCCACTGGGCACCCACCGATGTAGACGATTTCAGCCTCAACTTTCACTACTACGACGCCAGCGCCGACATGCCCGGCGGCCTGACCCAGGCGCAGTACGACGCCGATCCGTTCCAGTCCGACCGCAACAACGACAACTTCAGCGGACGCCGCAAGGACGTCTCGTTCAAGTGGGCACGGCAGATCGACGACCGCACCCAGGCCGAAGTGCTGACCTACTATTCCGACAGCTTCCGTGGCAGCAACATCGCCGCTCGCGATCAGAAGACCCTCGGCTCATTCCCGCGTACTTACTACACCTTCGGGATTGAACCGCGGGTGTCCCGTGTGTTCGACGTCGGCCCGACCACCCAGGAAGTCAGTGTCGGTTATCGCTACCTCAAGGAAGGCATGCACGAAGAGGCGAGCCGCCTGGCGCTGGTCAACAACGAGCCGGTCGTGACCAAAAACTCCGACGGCCATGTCTATCAGGACCGCACCGGTGGCACTGAAGCCAACTCGGTGTACGTCGATAACAAAATCGACGTCGGCAACTGGACCATCACCCCCGGCATCCGCTTTGAACACATCAGCACCGACTGGCACGACCGCCCGGTGCTCGACACCGCCGGCAAACCGGTGCTGGAAAAGAACCGCAGCATCGAAAGCAACGAGCCGCTGCCGGCCCTGAGCGTGATGTATCACGTGTCGGAAGAGTGGAAGCTGTTCGCCAACTACGAAACCTCGTTCGGCAGCCTGCAGTATTTCCAGCTCGGCCAGGGTGGCGCGGGTGACAACACCGCCAATGGCCTGGAACCGGAAAAGGCCAAGACCTACGAGGTCGGCACGCGCTACAACAATGATGTGTGGGGCGGGGAAGTGACGCTGTTCTACATCGACTTCGATAAAGAGCTGCAATACATCAGCAACGATGCGGGCTGGACCAACCTCGGCGCGACCACGCACCAGGGCCTCGAAGCCTCGGTGCACTACGACATGGCGGCACTGGACCCACGCCTCGACGGCCTGACCGCCAACGCCGGTTTCACCTACACGCGCGCCGTTTATGAAGGCGAGATCCCGGGCTTCAAGGGTCGTGACCTGCCGTTCTATTCGCGTCAGGTCGCGACTGCCGGCTTGCGTTACGACATCAACCGCTGGACCTACAACCTCGATGCGTTTGCCCAGTCCAAGCAGCGTTCGCCGGGCGTTGCCGTCAACGCTGACGGCAGCTTCACCAACAACTACATCACCGAAGGCACCGCGGACGGCCAGTACGGCGATATCCCGGGCTACGTCACCTGGAACGTGCGCGGCGGTTATGACTTCGGCGCGACGCTTT
The DNA here is from genome assembly GCF_004402115.1 of Pseudomonas sp. F01002. Taxonomy (NCBI): domain Bacteria; kingdom Pseudomonadati; phylum Pseudomonadota; class Gammaproteobacteria; order Pseudomonadales; family Pseudomonadaceae; genus Pseudomonas; species Pseudomonas sp. F01002. Next base: position 104,626 of record NZ_SOPU01000081.1, read on the forward strand.
CGAACCTGAAAGTCGGCGCCGGGGTGAAGAACATTTTCGACAAGCAGTACTTCACCCGCTCCAGCGACAACAACTCGGGGATGTACGTTGGCGCACCGCGCACGTTCTTTGTGCAGGCTAGCGTCGGGTTTTAACGGCTGAAGATCAAAAGATCGCAGCCTCCGGCAGCTCCTACATTTGGATGGCGTACATCCTGTAGGAGCTGCTGTGTAGGCTGCGATCTTTTCGCTTTCAGACCTTCAACACCTTCCCGCCAATGGCCACCGCCACCAGCAACACCGCCATCAACCCGAAGGCAAAACTCAAACTGCTTCCATGGGCGATAAACCCGATCAACGCAGGCCCCGCAAGAATCCCGGCATAACCGAGTGTGGTAATGGCCGGCACGGCGACGCTTTCGGGCATCACCGTCTGTTTGCCCACGGCGGTGTACAGCACCGGCACAATGTTCGAACAACCCGCCCCCAACAATGCATAACCCACCAGCGCCGCTTCCCAACTCGGGGCGAAGGTCGCCACAAACAGGCCCGCTGCGGCCGTCAACCCACCGAACACAATCACCCGCGTAGCGCCGAGACGACGGACGATCGAATCACCGGTCAATCGTCCGACGGTCATGGTCAACGCAAACGCCGCGTAACCCAGTCCCGCATAAGCGGTGTCGATCCCGCGTTCCTGCGCCAGGAACACTGCGCTCCAGTCGAGCGCCGCGCCTTCGGCGAGGAACACGATGAAACACATCCCGCCGATGAACAGCACAATGCCATGGGGAACGGCAAACGCCGGCCCCGAACTTTCGCTGCCGTAGGGCAATAGGTGCGGCGCGGCCTTGGCCAGGGCGATCAGCAGCATCACGATCACCACCAGCGTTGCCCCCAGCGGTGAAACCCCAAAGCCGAGCAGCGCGCTGACGCCCGCCGCCCCGACAATCCCGCCGAGGCTGAACAGCCCATGGAAACCCGACATCATGGTCTTGCCGCTGGCCCGTTCAACGATCACCGCTTGCAGGTTCACCGTCGAATCCACCGTGCCAAGGCCCGCGCCGAACATGAACAACGCGGCAATCAACGCCGGAATCGACGACACCGTCGCCAGCAGCGGCAGGGCCGTACAGATCAGCAACACCCCGGCGCTCACCACCCGGCGACAGCCGAAACGCTTGGCCAGAAGCCCCGCCATCGGCATCGCCAGAATCGACCCCACCCCCAGGCACAACAGCAGCAAACCGAGCGTCCCTTCATCCAGCCCGGCCCGAGCCTTGGCGTAGGGCACCAGCGGCGCCCACGCGGCGATGCCGAAACCGGCAATGAAAAAGGCGATCCGCGTGGACATCTGTTCCAGGCGTCCGGGGATGACGGGCGCAGACGTGTTGAGGGCAGTCATGAAAAATCCTTGGCGTTGCGGGTTGCTGACAATAGACAGAGGAGCATCCTTGCATATCAGACAGCGTGTCGCGACCCTGAGGGTTTCTCCTAATCGTCAATCGCAACGTTAAAACGCCCCTCCCGTTGTGCTGCCCATCTCGCTGGTCAAGCTCACGTTGGGACCCGGCTGCCAGCGCATGCCGCTAGACGGATCATAGGATCCCACGCCCCCTGGGCGTCTTAATGGTCGCGCAGGTTGATGAATTCAGAGTTGAAGGTTTCGAACACGCGCGGATTGTCAGTGTTTAGATTGGCTTTGCCATCAAGGAAAACATCGCCTTTATCACAGGGTTCACAATCGTGACGCCATTCGTTTCGGCCTCTGAGGAACAGCGGTTCGGGGTTATTGTTGTCGGTCATGTGGTTGGGCATGACGTCGTCGATCACCTTTACGCCGGCGCCGTTTTGACCGGCGATGACCGCACCGCCCAACGTGAGGGCAATCAGCAGGTGTAATAGGAACGTCCTTTTCATGATCGTTACCACACGATAGAGGCGAGGTTCTACTTTGGGGCGAGTTGGATGGGCTGTCTGCTGTCACAACTGACAGGTTGCAGCGATTGTTTTGCGATAAGAGGCGGGGGTTAAATAACCGGATCGTTTGCGGTTTTCTTCCGGGAGCCCCTAAAGTACAGGTTCTTTTCTGGCTGATTTCAGGACCGATCCATGGCGTCGTTCTACGATGCTCGAGGCAATATCTATGCGGTTGCAGCGCCCGAGGCCGTGCGCTGCGCGGGTATCGATTTACCTGAGCTGGCCGGTCCGGCAGCGCAAACCCGCGAGGCATGGGCGCTGTCGGCCATCGAGGCGTTCTGTGGCTGGGCGCCTGGTACACAACCGTCCGGCAGCAAGGACCATCGTTGCGATGGCTTGCTGATCGGGCCGTTTCAAGACTCGCCACCGTTTGACCTGCTGATCGTTAACACTGACGGCACGCTCGCGTTGCGCAGTGGCAACGGGCTGACGATTTTCTCTCAGGCCCTGAGTGAGCAAGGGCTGCTGCCGAGGGACGAGGTTTGTTTGCTCAGGGTTCATCATGACAAGGCTGATGCGGTTTCACCGGTGGACACTTCGGTGAAACCGGCCGAGATCGAGGGTGTAAAAGGGTTCTGGCTGGATTTGGGCAAACCCTCGTTCGGGCCTGACGCGGTGGGGGCAAAAGGGGTTGAAAGCGTGCTGTTGAACGGTCGCGACGCCAGCCATGTGCAGCCGTTGTCGGCGCTCGATCCCGCCTGGTCTCGAAGCCAGTTCGTGCGCATCGGCAATCCACATTGTGTGACGCTTTTAGAGAAAGCCGATGCATTGCCGAGCAATGAGCAGATGCGCGAGCCGGGGTTGTCCGAAGGGCTGACGCGTATCGCCTACGCCATGCCGACCGGGGCAGGGGAGCCGTGTGCTGCTGGCGTGAATCTGCAATGGGCGATGCTTGAGTCAGAAGGGCGAGTCGTCGCGCGAGTATTTGAACGCGGAGAAGGGCCGACGGCGTCGTCGGGCACCAGCGCCAGTGCGGTGGCTTGCGCGGCGTGGCGGGTGGGTTGGGTCACGGCTGGCGAAGTGAAAGTCGTCATGCCCGGCGGTACGGCGCCGATTCTTCTGGAAGAAGAGCAGGGTGAGTTGAGTCGGGTCAGGTTGTTCGGCACGGCGCGGTTGATGGGGTGAATTCAACATCGCCTTCGCGAGCAAGCCCGCTCCCACAGGGGATTTGTGGACGACACAGATCCAATGTGTGGAGCGGGCTTGCTCGCGAAGAGGCCCGCATAATCAGCGAGAATTTAGGGCTGAACCGCCCATTCCACCACCGGCATCTGCCGCTTCATCAACACCTTGCCATCGCGCACCGAATACAGCGGCAGGCCCTGGCTGCGGATCACCTCGTAATCACTGTCCGCCGACAGAATCAGCAAATTCGCTGGCCGCCCGCGTTCCAGTCCATAACGATCACCCAGGTTCATGGCCTTGGCGCTGTTGTCGGTGACCAGGTCCAGCGCGCTTTGCAGGTTGCGGTACCCGAGCATGTGGCAGATGTGCAGGCCGGCTTCGAGCACCCTCAAGATGTTGCCGTTGCCCAGCGGATACCACGGGTCGACGATCGAATCCTGGCCGAAACACACGTTCATCCCGGCTTCGAGCAGCTCGTTGACACGGGTCACGCCACGGCGTTTCGGAAAGTTGTCGAAGCGCCCTTGCAGGTGAATGCTTTCGGTGGGGCAGGAGACAAAACTGATCCCTGAATGCCCGAGCAGGCGAAACAGTTTGGCGCAGTAAGCGTTGTCGTAAGAGCCCATGGCCGTGGTGTGGCTGGCGGTGACCCGTGAGCCCATGTCGCGGCTGCGGGCTTCTTCGGCCAGCACCTCTAGAAAGCGTGAGTGCGGGTCGTCGGTTTCATCGCAATGCACGTCCACCAGGCAACCGGTGCGCTCGGCGAGGTCCATCAGGAATTTCACTGAGCTCACGCCTTGATCGCGGGTGTACTCGAAATGCGGAATACCGCCGACCACATCGGCCCCCATGCGGATCGCTTCTTCCATCAGCTCGCGACCGTTGCGGTACGACTCGATGCCTTCCTGCGGGAACGCAACGATCTGCATGTCGATCAGGTGACGGCTTTCCTCGCGCACTTCGAGCATCGCCTTGAGCGCGGTGAGCTGCGGGTCGGTGACATCGACGTGGGTGCGCACGTGCTGGATGCCGTGGGCGGCGAGGGTCCGGATGGTTTTCTTGGCGCGGGTTTTGGTGTCCTCTTCGGTGATGGTCACCTTGCGCTCGCCCCAGCATTCGATGCCTTCGAACAGCGTGCCGCTCATGTTCCAGCGCGGCTCGCCGGCGGTGAGCGTGGCGTCGAGGTGAATGTGCGGCTCGACGAAGGGTGGCACTACCAGGTTGCCGCCGGCGTCCAGATCATCGGGGCCCAGGGTCGGCGCTTCGGTCTGTCGGGCGATGTTGCTGATCTGGCCGTTTTCCAGGTGCAACTCATGCAGGCCATCTTGGTTGCGCAGGCGGGCGTTGATGATGTGCATCAGGCGAATCCTTTTATAGATCTTGTAATGGTGCGTTGGCAGTACGGGCACCCAGCACGCCGGTCAGTAACACATACGTTAGCGCGGCAGCGGCAATCCCTACCAGCGGCGCGACCCACGGTGAGCTGAACGCGGCGACCGTGCCGACTGCGTAGGCGGCCAAACCGGACCAGTTGAACGCTGGCAATCGAGCATCGGCCAGACGTGGGTATTGACCACGATAGCGGTAGAAGAAGTCCGCCATGATCACGCCGCCAATCGGCGGAATCACGGTGCCCAGCAGAATCAGGTAGGGCACCAGCATGTCGTACATGCCCAGCAGTGCCAGCAACGTGCCGATCACCGCGCCCGCCAGGGTCACGGTTTTGCGACGGCCGGTGCGCAGCAGGTTGCAACCGGCGACGGCGAAGTTGTAGATGGTGTTGTCCTGGGTGCTCCAGATATTGAGCAGCAACATCGCCATCGCCGCCATGGCGAAGCCTTGTAACAGCAACACTTCGACCACATCCGGTTGCTGGTAGACGATGGCACCGTAAGCACCGATCAACACCATCAGGCCGTTGCCGATGAAAAAACCGATCAGGCTCGCCATCACCGCGACGCGCGCTGAACGGGAGAAACGCGTCCAGTTGGTCGCCTGGGTTGCGCCGCTGACAAAGGTGCCGAACACCAAAGTAATGGCGGTCGACCAGTCCAGTGTTCCCGTCGGGACTACAGCGAGTAAACCGTCGAGCCCGCCTACCTTCACCGTGGCCACCCACATCGACAGCGTCAGCAGCAACATCATCGCCGGTACGGCGATGTACGACAGAATCTCCAAGCCGCGATAACCGACATACGCGGTCGCGCAAAACACCAGGCCGAACAGCACCATCAGCCCGAGAACGGTGCCCTCGCTCAATTCGAAATACTTGCCCAGCACCACGGCGGCAGTGGCCGTGCCCCAGGCGTACCAGCCGATCTGGGTAAAACCGAGGATCAGGTCGCTGAGCTTGCTGCCCACTTCACCGAAGCAAAAGCGTCCCATCAGCACCGAATTCAGGCCGCTCTTGAAGGCGATGTAGCCAAGGCCTGCGGCGTAGATCCCCAGCAGCAGATTGCCGACGATAATCACCGCCATCATCTCGCCGAAACTGAACGCCACACCGAGCTTGCCGCCGGCAAACATGGTCGCGGTAAAAAAGGTGAAACCCAGCAGCACCATGGCCGTTGAGGCCAGGCCTTTGCGGGCATGCATCGGGACTTCGCTGAGGGGGTAATCGTTGCCGGGATCGTTCTGCGTCATGGGGCGTTCCTTGCTGAATGAGTGACGCGGGGCGTGTTGCAGTGGTCGTGCCAAGCGTGGGGTGGTGTAGTTATTTATAGCCGAGCGGGGAGACTTGGCGCGGAAAGGGGCACGAAAGCGGTGCACCTGAAGGAACACAGAACCCATGTGGGAGCGGCGGTGCGGCGATCCGACTTGCTCGCGAAAGCGGTTGAGCATTCAACACTGAGGTCGACTGCCCCAGCGCCTTCGCGAGCAAGTCGGATCGCCGCACCGCCGCTCCCACATTTGATTCGGTTTTTTCAGGGGGATTTGTGTTGCGGCAGAAACCGCAGCAACGCCGCGACGATCGCTTCCGGCGCATCTTCCTGAACCAGATGCCCGGCATTCGGAATCGCCTGAAACCGCGACCCCGGAATCATCTGATGCAACGCCTGCCCACGTTCAATGGGAATCCACTGATCATCTTCCCCCCACAGAATCTGCACCGGACAACGAATCGTCGGGTACAGCCCTTCGGCCTCACGGGTGTAACGCTCATCCATCTGAGCAATCTGCCGATAGAACGCCGCTTGCCCCGGATCGCCGAGCCACGGCTGCACATACGGCGCCAGTTCAGCATCGGGGATTTCGCGCTTGATCGCCCCGCGAATATAGGTCGGCACAATCGCCCGCTGAATGTAATCGGGCAGGCCACTGAATGCCGCCTCATGCTGACGCACATGCTGCACAAACGGCGAACCCCAGGGTGTCAGCGCCACGGGATCGATCAGCGTCAGGCTGCGGTAGTCCTTGCCGTTCAGCAGGTGAGCACGCAGAGCAGTGGCGCCGCCGAAGTCGTGAGCGACGAGGTCTGGTCGCTCCAGGCCCCAGTGATCCAGCAAGTGAGCCAACAGGTCGTTCTGCACACCCAACGACACATCGCCGTCGATTTTCTCCGATAGCCCATAACCCAGCAGGTCAAAGTAATGCACCCGATGCGTGGTGATGAAGTGCGGCGCAATCCGGTGCCACACATAAGAAGAGAAGGGCGTGCCATGCACGAACACCAACGGCGGACCGTCGCCCCGTACGGCGTAGCGAACGGAGTGCCCGTTGAAGCGATAGGTCTGAGGCAGAGGCCAGTCAGTCATTGCGGGTGTCCTCTTGGCGTGGGGGAGCCAAAAAAGCATAGGCATAAAAAAACAGCCATTGAAGGCTGTTTTTATATTCACTGACGAAACGCCTGTCCCTGTGGGGGCGAGCCTGCTCGTGATGGCGTCTGCACATTCAACATCAATGTGACTGCCAGGCCGCCATCGTCGGAGCGCCGCCCGGAGCAAGCTCGCTCCCACAGGTTTTTAGTGCGCTCAACCCAGCGATTTGCTCATGTGCACACGGCGCAGGCCGTTCTCTTCGACCCGGTGGGTTTCGACATACCCTCGGCGGGTGTACAGCGCAATGTTTTCGCTCATGGCTTCGTTGGTGTACAGCCGGATCGATGGGTAACCCGCGTCGAGTGCGTGGCGTTCGGCGAAGTCCAGCAACTGACGGCCATAACCTTGCCCCTTGACCGCCGGGCTGACCGCGATGTTGTCCAGCAGCAAGTACTCTTCCGTGTCGATCAACACCACAAAGCCGCTGAGTGTCTGCTCGTGGGCGAGCACATGGACGCGCCTGGCCAGCACTTGACTGGCGTAGTCATCCAGCATCGGTGCGGGTTTGCGGCCAATACGCTCGATGTAGGGCGAGTAAGCCGCCTCGACGATGGCCTCGATCTGCGCGATATCCTCAAGGGTAGCGGGACGAATAAGCAGCGACATCGGACGGGTTCCTTTGGGCCAAGGATGAGGCCCGACTGTACCGGGGAGGACGGCGAAACGACAGGCATAAAAAAACCACCGTCGCCGGTGGTTCTTTTCAATCGGGTGTTTTTATTCACCGTGATAGATGCAGCCGCTGGTGCACGTCTCGTGGATGCGAATCGCGCTGAGTTCCGGCAGCAGAGGCTTCAATTCCTTCCAGATGAATTTGGCCAGCACTTCACTGGTCGGATTTTCCAGGCCAGGAATGTCGTTCAGGTAGTTATGGTCCAGGCGTTCATAGAGCGGCTTGAAGATCGCCTTGATTTCCGAGAAATCGCGGATCCAGCCCGTGTGCGGATCGAGGTCGCCGCTCAGGTGGATCGCCACTTTGAACGAGTGACCGTGCAGGCGGCCGCACTTGTGGCCGTCCGGTACGTGGGGCAGGCGGTGGGCGGATTCGAAGGTGAACTCTTTGAAAATTTCCACAGTGGTTTCAGCTCTGTCAGGTGGCGATCGCCGCGGCGATGTGGGCAGGCGGCGAGTTTAACAGTTTGCGTTTGGCGTTGCGGGAAAACACTGACTAAAGGGTCAGCAAGCGCTCCCCGAGGCGACCGCTGGCAGCCAGTTCGAGGAACTCATCGCCCATGCGACGGCTTTCATCCATCGTCGTGCGCCAGTATTTCTGCCGGCTCGGGGCATCGCCCATGAAGCGTTTGAAGTCGTTGCGGTCCGGGAGTTTGCCGTAGGGCAGGCGCGCCAGGTAATCCTTCGACGGCGCCAGCAACAGGACATCCTGCAAACGCGCGGGACATGCGCGGCGCCACGGCAGGGCCTTGTCGAACCAGCCGGGAATGACCCGGTCGGTGAAATGCGGATAGAGCACGATGTCGTTGCCGCTGTAGGGCAGGTCGAGGTGATAGTCCAGCAGACCGCCATCGCGAAACGTCCCGGCACCGGCACCCGGCAGATCACGCACGCCTTCCATCACCATCGGGATCGAGCCTGACGCGAGCAAGGCCTGGCGCAGGTTGTCGGCATTCAGCGCAACGAAGCGCGAGGGGAAATCGTTCAATGCATTGACCGGCGGTGCCAGACGCGGATCGTGAATGATCAGCCGCTCGAAATGCCGCGACAGGCGCGCCCGGCCACGCAGGTTGTCGGCGATCACCGATGACAGGCCCAGCCCCAGTCGGCCGCGATGATCGTCCGCCAGCAGGCCGTGGCTTTTGACCACCATGATGTTCAGTCGGTAATGGGCGTTGTCCAGAATCGAAGCATCGCGGCCGTCAAGCAGCTCATCGAGCATGCGCCGGGAGCTCTGGCTGATCTGCGCCATGGTCACGCCCTTGGCGAAGTTTTGCTTGGTGTAGAGGTGACCGAGGCGGCGGATACCTTCGGCGGCATTCGGCAGACAAGCGCTGGCGAAGCGCCAGGAACCCACCGACGCACCGATCAGCGAACGTTCCCGCGGCGCCGCCGGCAGCCATTCACCGAACAACGCCAGGTCCAGACCTTGAATCCCCAACGCCTTGGGGCCACCGGCGGCACCCGGCAGCGTGCCCACATCGGCGGCGCTCAAACCGTTTTCACGGATGCGCGCCAAGGCGCGAGGGCCGGCCTTGAGGGTCAGCGAGGGGAACTTGATGTGGATAGCGGTCATACCGGTCTCGATGTCTGGCAAGCGGGGGATTATAAGTGCATGAATCCCCTGTGGGAGCGAGCTTGCTCGCGATAGCTGTGTGACAGTCGACATATTTGTTGAAAGTTAAGCCGCCATCGCGAGCAAGCTCGCTCCCACAGGTTTTGCGCAGCTCTGCGATATCGAGGTGCCACTCCTGATGATGGCAATTCAGTTTCAGTTAAGTTCGCCCCGTTAAGGTGCACCCCGTAAGCAACACATAAAAAAATACGGAGACACCCCATGAGAACCCTGACTGCCCTGTTCACCGCGTCCATCATCGGCATGACCGCCAGCATCGCCCACGCTCGCGACCTCGGTCCCGATGAAGCCCTGAGACTGCGCGACGCTGGTACCATTGTGTCTTTCGAGAAGCTCAACGCCACCGCTCTGACCAAACATCCCGGCGCCAGGATCACCGAAACCGAGCTGGAAGAAGAGTACGGCAAGTACATCTATCAGGTGGAATTGCGCGACCCTCAGGGCATTGAGTGGGATCTGGAATTGGACGCTGTCAGCGGGCAGATTCTCAAGGATCATCAGGATACGTAATGAAGGTGCTTTCTGTTTCAAAGCGGCGCGTGAGCGGTCGAATGGCTCTGGCGCTTCTGGTTTTTTGCTCGGTGGTCATGGCCCGCGACCTGGATCAGGACGAAGCCCTGCGCCTGCGTCAAACGGGCGTGATCCTGCCGCTGGAGCAGCTGTTGCAGCAAGCTCTGGACCGCTATCCCGGGGCCAAATTGCTGGAAGCCGAGCTTGAAGAGAAACACGAGGTCTACGTGTATGAAGTCGAGTTGCTGACCACCGAAGGTGCTGTCCGCGAACTGGACCTTGACGCCACCACCGGCCAGTTACTGAAAGACAAGGAAAATTGATCGATGCGTTTGCTTCTGGTGGAAGACCATGTGCCGCTGGCCGACGAACTGATGGCCGGCCTCAATCGGCAGGGTTACGCCGTGGACTGGCTGGCCGACGGTCGCGACGCGGTGTATCAGGGCAGCAGCGAGCCTTACGACCTGATCATCCTCGACCTCGGCCTGCCGGGTTTGCCAGGGCTCGAGGTGCTGACTCAATGGCGGGCCGCTGGCCTGTCCACGCCCGTGCTGATTCTCACTGCCCGTGATTCCTGGGCCGAACGGATCGAAGGTCTCAAGGCCGGCGCCGACGATTACCTGACCAAGCCCTTCCACCCCGAAGAGCTGCACTTGCGCGTCCAGGCGCTGTTGCGCCGTTCCCACGGCCATGCCAACCAGCCGACGCTCAAGGCTGCCGGGTTGCACCTGGACGAAGGCCGCCAATGCGTGACCCGCGACGGCGCCGACATCCAGCTCACCGCCGCTGAATTCCGCCTGCTGCGTTATTTCATGCTGCACCCCGAGCAGATTCTTTCCAAAAGCCACCTCGCCGAACACCTCTACGACGGTGAAACCGAGCGCGACTCCAACGTGCTCGAAGTCCACGTCAACCACCTGCGGCGCAAACTCGGGCGCAGCGTCATCGAAACCCGTCGCGGCCAGGGTTACCTGTTCGGCGGACAAGCCCGGTGAGGTCGATCCAGCGCCGTTTGAGTCTGGGGTTGATCAGCGTGATGGTGATCGTCGGCCTGGCGCTGGCGCAAATCAGCCTATGGTGTTTCGAGCTGGGCTTGCAGAGCTACCTTGAAGCCGGGCTGCGCAACGACAGCGAAAACCTGCTGGTGGCGCTGGTGCGCGGGCCGCAGGGTTTGCAGCTGGATGAGCGACACCTGTCGCCGGCCTATCAGCGACCGTTTTCCGGGCATTACTTCCGCATCGATTTTGCCGACAGCCATTGGCGCTCCCGTTCGCTGTGGGATCAGGAACTGCCGCACCTCGACCATGCCGGCCTGCACAGCAACCTGGAATTGGGGCCGGAAGGGCAGCAACTGCTGGTGCTGCGTTCAGACTATCGACGGCTCGGCCAATCGATTTCCATCAGCGTGGCCCAGGATTACACGCCGGTGCGCGAGAGTTTCCAGCGCATGCGTCAAGTCGGATTGGGCCTTGGACTGACGGGACTGCTGCTGATTCTGCTGCTGCAACGCATTACCGTGCGCCGCGCCTTGCGCCCGCTGGAAAAGGCTCGTGAGCAGATCGCCCAGTTGCAGCAGGGGCAGCGCTCACAGCTCGATGATCAGGTGCCGGTAGAGCTTGAACCGCTGGTGGCGCAGATCAACCATTTGCTGGCGCACACCGAAGACAGCCTCAAGCGTTCGCGCAATGCGCTGGGCAACCTCGGCCACGCCTTGAAAACCCCGATGGCGGTATTGTTGAGCCTGGCCTCAAGCGAGAAGCTCGATGCGCAGCCGGAACTGCGCAAGGTGATTAAGGCGCAACTGGAACAGGTCCAGCAGCGACTCAATCGCGAACTCAATCGCGCCCGGTTATCCGGCGATGCGTTGCCGGGGGCGTTGTTTGATTGCGATGCGGAATTGCCTGGGTTACTGGCGACGTTGAACATGATTCATGGTGAGCATCTTGATCTCAGCTACCGTGCACCGGCCGGTTTGCAACTGCCTTGGGATCGCGAGGACTTGCTCGAACTGCTCGGTAACTTGCTGGACAACGCCAGCAAATGGGCGGATGCCGAGGTTCGGTTGAGCGTGGTCGAGACGGCCGAAGGGTTTGAGTTAAGCGTGGAAGACGATGGGCCGGGGATTCCCGAAGACAAGCGCGATCAGGTGTTCAGCCGGGGTACGCGGCTTGATGAACAAACGGATGGGCATGGGTTGGGATTGGGGATTGTGCGCGATATCGTTGATACGTGGGGCGGGGTATTGAAGCTGCAGGAAAGCGAGTGGGGCGGCCTGAAGGTAGTCATCCAATTACCCAAACGCTGAGTACCCTGTGGGAGCGGGCTTGCTCGCGAATGCGGTGTGTCAGTCGACATCGCTGTTACTGACACACCGCATTCGCGAGCAAGCCCGCTCCCACATTTTGATCTTCAGAGGACGCAATAACTGCGTTAAACGCGGAACTGATCCATCAAACTCTGCTGCTGATTCGCCAGGCTATTGAGCGACTGACTCACCCGCGCCGATTCATTGGCCTGCCCCGACAACGACTCCGTCACATCCCGAATCGTCGCCACGTTGTTGTTGATCTCCTCAGCCACGGCGCTTTGCTCTTCCGCGGCACTGGCGATCTGCAAGTTCATGTCGCTGATCACCGTCACCGCCTCACCAATCTGGCGTAGCGCCGTCACCGCCTGACCCACCTGTTCGACACTGCCCTGAGCCTGACGATGGCTGTTGTTCATCGAGCCGACCACGTCCTGAGTGCCAGTCTGCAACTGCTCGATCACCAGACGGGTTTCTTCGACAGACTCCTGGGTCCGGCGTGCCAGGTTGCGCACTTCATCGGCCACGACGGCAAAACCGCGTCCGGCCTCACCGGCGCGAGCGGCCTCGATGGCGGCGTTAAGCGCAAGCAGGTTGGTCTGTTCGGCGATGGCCCGAATCACTTCCAGCACAGAACCGATCTTCTCGCTGTTGGCCGCCAGGCCTTCGACTTGGATCATCGCCGCGCTCATGTCGGCGGCGAGGTTGTCGATGCTGGCGGTGGTGCGGTCGATCACGGTCAGACCGCGACGGGTGGCCTGATCCGCATCCCGCGCCGCCTGTGCCGCTTGCGCTGCACTGCGAGCAACGTCTTGAGCGGTGGCGCTCATTTCGTGGGAAGCGGTAGCGACCTGATCCACCTGACGGTATTGCTGTTCCATGCCGGCGCTGGTCTGGGTGGCGATGGCGGACGACTGATCCGCCGTGCTGCGCGCGTCCTGCACCGAGCGTTTGACCTCGGCGATGATCGGTTGCAGCTTGTCGAGGAAGCGGTTGAACCACCCAGCCAATTGGCCGAGTTCGTCCTGCTTGTCGTAGGCCAGGCGGCGGGTCAGATCGCCTTCACCGCTGGCAATGTCTTCGATCATGTGCGCCACACCCAGGATCGGCCTGGTCACGCTGCGGGCCATCAGCCACACCAGCAACAGGCCAATCAACGCGGCCAGCACACCCAGGCCGAGTTCGACCAGGGTGCCGGCGGTGTTGCTTTCATCGAGTTGTTTTTTCAGCGCTTCAGCGGGGCCGACCAGGACTTTCTCCGGCACCTCAAGCAACACGCCCCAGGACTTGCCACCGGGAATCGGCTGGAACGGCGACAGCACTTTGAGTTGTTGATTGTTGTGCAGGCTTTCGGTCTTGCTGCTGGCGGCGAGCATGCGGATCAGCTCGGCACCGTTGGTCTTGTCCACGGTGTCCAGGCGCTGGCTGAGCTTGCTGGCGTCCGGGCTGTAACCGGCCAGCAAGCCGACCGGGCTGATGATGCTGACGTTGGTCTGGCCATCATAGAGCTTCTTGCTCGCACCCTGGCTTACGGCTTGCAGGCTGTTGAGGTTGATGTCCACCGACAGCGAAGCGATGACCTTGCCGTTGACCATCAGCGGGAAAACGATACTAGTCATCAGCACGTTCTGGCCGTCGATCACGTAGAAGTAGGGTTCGATCACGCAGGGCTTGAGGGTCGTGCGCGGGCAGGTGAACCAGGCGTTGGCCGGTTCGCCGCTGGGGCCGGTGCTGGTGTCGGCCATGTCGCTTTCCGGTAGTGCCATCGACGTCACCTTACCCGGTGTCGGCTGCGACCAATAGAGCGCGAAACGGCCCTTGTCGTTGCTGCCCAACTCGGCCTGGCCGGCGAACAGATCGTCCTTGCCGTCCAGCGCGTTGGCTTCGAACACCAGCGAGAGGCCGAGCAGGTCCGGGTTGGCTTGCAGGGCCGACTTGACCTGACGTGTCAGGTCTTCACGCAGGTCAAAGGCATCGAGAAAGCGCTTCTCGGCCTGGTCGCGCAGGAACAGCACCTGGCGCGAAAAGCCGTGGCCATATTGATAGGCGTCCATGAACTGCTGGCGAATCCCCAGCGCCTGGTTTTCACCCTGGGATTCGATCCGGGCCTGGGCCGCTTCGGTGAGCATCTCCATGCTGGATGCTTTCACCATTTCGGAGCTGTGCTCCATGCGATACAGCGAAAGACCCACCAGCAGGGTCACGATGCCGGCCAGGCACAGCCCGGCCAGCAGGGTGATTTTCCATTGAATGGAAAGTTCTCTGAGCGACATGGAGACGTCCTTTATTCGATAAATATCTGAGACTTTGCACTGTAACGGCCGCGATTCGGCTTTCTTTATGATCCCTGACGAATAACCATTTCTCCCTGAGCTGCCGAAGGCTGCGATCTTTTGATCTTTACGTCCTTGATGGCGCCGGAAGATCAAAAGATCGCAGCCTGCGGCAGCTCCTACGGGGATTTGCGTTGGCTTTGACAAGGTGGCAGCGGTCCGGCACAGTGCGCGCCCTCTAATAAAACCCTCTCATTTAATCCGCTGGCGGCTCTTTGCAGACTGCCGGCCGGACTCTTTCCGTTTGCCTTGAGGTAACGATGATTAATGCTGTAATTGCCGCGGTCGGCGTCATGCTGATCCTCAGCCTGTCCCGCGTGCACGTTGTAATCGCGCTGATCGTGGGCGCCCTGGTGGGTGGTTTGACCGGTGGCCTGGGGATCGACGCAACATTAAAAGCCTTCAACAGCGGCCTCGGTGGTGGCGCGACGGTCGCGTTGTCCTACGCATTGCTCGGCGCTTTCGCCGTGGCCATTGCCAAGTCCGGCCTGGCGCATGCCCTGGCAGACAAAGCCTTGCTGATGGTCGACCGTCAGCACGTCAGCGGTGGCCGTCAGGTCAAATGGCTGTTGATCGGTTTGCTGTGGGTGGTGGCCATCGCTTCGCAGAACATTCTGCCGATACATATCGCCTTTATTCCACTGCTTGTGCCGCCACTGTTATATGTGCTGACCAAGCTGCAACTGGACCGCCGGTTGATTGCCTGTGTCATGACCTTCGGCTTGATTACGCCGTACATGTTCTTGCCCGTGGGCTTCGGCAACATCTTCCTTAATGAAATCCTGCTGGCCAACGTCGCCCGTAGTGGTGTGGACATCAGCGGCATCAACGTCACTCATGCCATGGGGATTCCGGCATTGGGCATGTTCGTCGGGCTCGCGGCAGCGTTTGTCAGCTACCGCAAGAAGCGCGTCTACGATCTGGAAAAGATCGAGCAAGTCGAACAGGTCGCGGTGCAGTACAACCCGCTGAGCCTGATGGTCGCCGGTCTGGCCATTGCGGTGGCGTTCATCATTCAGCTGTTGCTGGATTCGATGATCATCGGTGCGTTGGCTGGCTTTCTGATTTTTTCGGTGTCGGGGATCGTGAAGTGGCGTGAAACCGACGATCTGTTCACCGAAGGCATGAAGATGATGGCGATGATCGGTTTCATCATGATCGCCGCGTCCGGTTTTGCCGAGGTGATGAAAGCCACTGGTCAGGTGCAGACACTGGTCGAGGCCTCGGCCTCGTGGATCGATCACAGCAGAGGCATTGGCGCGTTGCTGATGTTGCTGGTCGGACTGTTGGTGACCATGGGCATCGGTTCGTCGTTTTCCACAGTGCCGATCCTGGCAGCGATTTTTGTGCCGTTGTGCGTGCAACTGGGCTTTAGCCCGATTGCCATTGTTTGTATCGTTGGGACTGCCGGCGCCTTGGGTGACGCCGGTTCGCCAGCCTCGGACTCGACCCTCGGCCCGACCTCGGGCCTGAACATCGACGGCCAGCATCACCACATCTGGGACACCGTGGTCCCGACCTTCCTGCACTACAACCTGCCGCTGCTGGCGTTCGGCTGGGTGGCGGCGATGGTCTTGTAACCCATTGCTCACTGGTCAACCCGGAACAAATGTGGGAGCGGGCTTGCTCGCGAAGACGGCGGCACATCCAGCATTGATGTGACTGACATACCGCTTTCGCGAGCAAGCCCACACATTTGATTCGGGTGACCCTTCACTCAACTTTTGGCCTGGCGTGCCGTTAAAGCCTTTAACCACGCCAATAAAATCAAAAGAGTGAACCGTCATGCGCATGAGCCTGAAGGCTAAAGTCCTGTCCCTTGCCGTCCTCCCGGTGTTGCTCTTTGCGCTGGTCATCAGCCTGACCACGTTGTTCATTCTGCAGGAGCAGGCCCGCAAGGAAGTCGAGGAAACACGCCAGCGCCTGCTCAGCGATGCCAAGGCGACGCTACAAAGCTACGTCGCCGTGGCCATGACGACGATCAAACCGCTCTACGATGCGGCCGCCCCCGGTGATGACGCGGCGCGGGCCCAAGTGGTCAAGTTGCTGTCGAGCATCACCTACGGCAAGGACGGCTACTTCTTCGGCTACGACTCCAACACCGTGCGCCTGTTCAAGGCCAACAGCCCTGAAGGCGTGGGCCAGAGCTTCAAGGACAACCGCGATCCGAACGGCGTCTACGTCAACCGCGACCTGGTGAAAGTCGCGAAGGACGGCACCCACTATCTGCAATACAGCTCACCGCTGCCCGGCAACACCCAAGTGCTGGTGCCGAAACTGGGCTACACCGAATACCTGCCGAAGTGGGACATGGCGGTCGGTACGTCGGTCAACCTCGACGGCATCGAAGCCCAAGTGGCACTGGTCGAAATCAAGGTCCAGGAGCGCATGCAAGGCGTGGTGCTAAGCATCGTCGGGATTGCCGCCGTGGTGCTGTTGGTGATTGCCGCCGCCGGGATGCTGCTGGCCAACACCATCCTGCGTCCGCTGAACCTGATGAAAGCCAACCTCGATGACATCGCGGCGGGCGAGGGCGACCTGACGCGTCGCCTGACCATCACCAGCCAGGACGAGCTCGGCGAACTGGCCGGCTCGTTCAACCGTTTCGTCGACAAGATCCACGGCCTGGTGCGCCAGATCACCGAAATGACCTCGCAACTGACCGGGCTGGTGAATCAGGTCTCCGATCAGGCCCAGCGTTCGGATCAGGCCATGGAACGTCAGCGTCACGAGACCGATCAGGTCGCCACGGCGATCAACCAAATGTCCGCCGCCGCTCAGGAAGTGGCGAAAAGCGCTCAAAACGCCGCGGTGGCTGCCCAGCAGACCGACGAAGAAGGCCAGGCTGCCAAGCGTGTGGTGGCCGGCAGCATTGTGAAGATTCATGCATTGGTGGACGACATTCGCAGCAGTGGCGTGTCTCTGGACAGTCTGCAAAAAGACGTGTCGTCGATTGTCAGCGTGCTTGGGGTGATTCGTTCGATTGCCGAGCAGACCAACCTGTTGGCACTCAACGCCGCCATTGAAGCCGCTCGTGCCGGTGAGGCCGGGCGTGGCTTTGCCGTGGTGGCCGATGAGGTTCGAGCGCTGGCCAGTCGTACACAAATCAGCACCCAGGAAATCCAGGGCATGATCGATCGCTTGCAGGCCGGCACCCAATCGGCCGTGGAAGCGATGCGCCGTTCCAGCGAGGCCGGCGACGGCACTTCGGCTCAGGCCAACGAGGCCGGCGCTTCGCTCGATACCATGGCCCAGCTGATTGGCACCATCAACTCGATGAACGCGCAGATCGCCAGCGCCGCCGAAGAGCAGACCGCCGTGGCCGAAGAGATCAATCGCAGCGTGCATCAGATCGCCGTGGCCGTGGACAGCGTCGCCGACGAAACCCAACTCGGCGCCCAGACTTCCCGCAGCCTCGCCGACCTCGGTCAGCGCCTGGGCAAACTGGTGGGGCAGTTCCGTATCTGACTTTATTCACCGAATATTGGAGGCAAGCACTGAACCTGTGGGAGCGAGCTCGCTCCCACAGGGATTGTGGTGCCGACAGACATTACGGTCTGTCCCAGTAGGGCACCGTTCCAAAACACTCGACAAAAAAATCAATCACCGTCCGCACCTTCACCGACAACCGTCGGCTGCCCGGCCACAGCACCGCAATCTGCTGCGGCTCAAGGCTGTTGGACACCTGATACGCCCCCAGCACCGGCACCAGCGTGCCATTGCGCACCGCCTCACCAATCAGCCACGACGGAAACATCACCAGCCCCAAGCCTTGTTCGGCGGCTTGGGTCAGGGTGTCGGCGTGGTTGCCGGTGATCGGCCCCTTCACCGACCAAGGCGTCCAGTCCTGCTGGTCCTTGCGGAAAAACCAGCGCTGCTGGCCGGTCACGCCCTTGTAGGCCAGGCACTGATGCGCGGGCAGTTCTTCGGGATGTTGCGGCGTGCCGTGACGTTCCAAATAGGCCGGGCTCGCGGCGACTTGAAAACGATGGGGCGCCAGAATCCGCGCCTGCATGCTCGAATCGTGCAGCGGGCCGATGCGAAACAGCAGGTCGGCGCCTTCCTGTAGCGGGTCGACGTAGCTGTCGGTCTGCTGGATATCCAGTTGCAGTTTCGGGTAGCGCTCGCAGAGCCGTCCCAGCCACGGCGTCAGGTGCCGTTGGCCAAACACCACTGGCGCATTGATCCGCACCAGTCCGCTCGGTTCGCTTTGCTGTTCCTGCAAGGCCTGTTCGGCCTCTTCGAGTTGCACCAGCACCAGCCGCGCGTGATGACCGAGCATGCGCCCGGCTTCGGTGGGCGAGACGGCGCGGGTGTGGCGATACAGCAATTGCTGGCTCAGGGCTTGCTCCATCAATTGGATCTGCCGGGAAATCGAAGAGGGTGCCAGGCCTTCGCGGCGGGCGACTTCGGAAAAACTGCCGTGGTCCAGCACCGCTACAAACAGCCGAAGTGCCTTGAATCCCAGTTCGTTGAGGCCATGCATGACGAATCCTGCTGTGCGAGTTACGCAAAAGTGTTGTCAGGATGCTCCCATTTATCGCAAAGGATCGCCAGCCGATAATGCGCGCCTATTCCACTGAGAACACAAAACCCTGTGGGAGCGAGCTTGCTCGCGAAAGCGGTCTTCCAGCCAATATTTGTATCGACTGACACACCGCTTTCGCGAGCAAGCTCGCTCCCACAAGGTCCCGTGTTTTATCTGATGACTGGCAGGTGTTTCTCTATGCAATCTTCTTCAATCGACGACGTTGGCGTTGTTGCCACGCCGACCACCCAACCGGGGCTGCGACTGTTGCTGCTGCCGCTGGTGATTCTGGCCGGCATGGGCCTGTCCGTGGAGGCCGGTTTGCTCGGGCCGCTCGGGGTTCAGGTCGGGCACTTGTGGGCGACCTTGAGCATCTTCGGTGTCGGCTCGGCGATTCTGTTTTTATTGTTGCTGTTCAGCGGTCGGCAACAGGGACCGGCCTTGAATGAGCTGCCGCGCTGGCAGTTGATCGGCGGTTTTTTGGGGCCGATGTACGTGATCGTGCTGACCTTGGCCACGCCGCACATCGGCATTGCCATGACCATGATCGCCATCCTGTCCGGGCAGGTCGGAAAAAGCGTGTTGATCGACCACTTCGGCTGGTTCGGCGCCACCCGCAAAAAGGTCAACGGTGAACGTTGGCTGGCCTTGCTGCTGATTGTCGCGGCACTTGTTCTGATCGCTCGGGGTTGATGATGAATCTGATTATTTTGTTGGCGGTGGTCGTGGCGGCCGGTGCGGTATTGAGTGTTCAGGCGGCGATCAATGGGCGGTTGGGCGAAACGGTGGGCGTGTTGCGCAGCAGTTTGTTGACCTTCGTGGTCGGTGCCGTGACCACCGGGTTGCTGATTCTGTTTTTCGAACCGGCACATGCCGTGAGTTTGCTGGACGTGCCGAAATGGCAGCTCAGCGGTGCACTGTTCGGAGTGGTGTACATGATGGTGATGGTTGGCGCGGTGCCGCGGGTCGGCGCGGCAGTGGCGACGGTGGCGGTGATCGTCGGGCAACTGGGGATGGGGATCCTGATCGATAACTTCGGCTGGCTGGGCAACCCGGCGATCGAGTTGTCGAGTAGCCGGATGCTGGCGATGGTGGGTCTCGCGTTGGCGTTGCTGTTCATGTATCGCAGCAGTACCCGGCAGGCATAACGCTGACCCTCATGTAGGAGCTGCCGCAGGCTGCGATCTTTTGATTTTTTGTTTCAAAAGCAAGATCAAAAGATCGCAGCCTGTGGCAGCTCCTACACTGGTAAGACGGTGCACATCGGCGGCACCAGACGACCATAACCCTGGAGTCAGACTCATGATCGACAGTGAAAGTATCTGCGACTGCCCAAAATGCTCCTGCAAACTGGGCGAACATCCGATCGCGCGCCACGGCAAGCACTATTGCTGTGAAGCCTGCGCCAAGCACCACGAACATGGCGAAGAATGTGCCAGCAAGGGCTGCAAGTGCGCCAAACGCTGACCACTCATCCAAAAAAAGGTGGAGCCTGATCGGGCTCCACTTTCATTTCAATTTGCCGGCCGCCACTTGACGTTTTCCACGCCGAACTTCTCCGCCATCGGCTTGCTGGTTTTTTGCACCTTCTCTCGGCCGAAGCGAGGGATTCGTCCGACTCCCGCGTCGCAACTTGCCCAATGCCAGGCCTCCGCACTATCCATCTTGTCCAGGCGGATGATGAAAGACTTGGGCGCGCCATGAAGGGTGTATTCAATGACGAAAAGTTTTGCGTTGTTCATAAAGCCCATATTCCTCCTTGTGGTAATACAAGGATCGTTGGCGTTACGGAAAATTCACTCGAATTGTCAGATGGAGGCCGCCAGTGGCGACAAGGCCGGTGGCTCGTTACCATGCAATATCTGAAACTCCCCAATGATTGCTGCCCATGGCCCTTGCCGCGCCCCCAGACCTGAGTGACACCGATGTGCCCGTGCAACCGCTGGCGCGCACCTATCCGCGCGGCTTGTACATCGAGCCGCATGAGCATGTCTGGGGGCAGTTGCTGTATGCGATGAGCGGGGTGATGTGGGTCGAGACGCCCCATGAAGCGCTGGTGGTGCCGCCGCAACGAGCGGTGTGGCTGCCGCCAGGTATGCCCCACGGGATTCGGGTGGTTTCGGATTTACAGATGCGCAACATCTATTTGCGGCCCTCATTGGCGGCGACGCTGGACGACACGGTTCAGGTGATCGAAGTCGGCGGACTGCTGCGTGAGCTGATCGTCGGGTTGGTGGAGCAGGGCGACGATGGCGCGCCCGAGTATTACGAAGCGCTGGTCGGCCTGGCGCTGCTGGAGCTTAGGCGAGCCAGGCGCTCGCTGCTGAAAATCCCCTTGCCGGATGATTCCGACCGACGCCTGATGAACCTGTGCCAGGCGGTCATGGCCGCGCCATCGCTGGACATTGCCTTCGAACAACACGCCGAAAACGCCGGTGCCAGCGTGCGTACGCTGGCGCGGTTGTTCAAGGACGGTTTGGGCATGGGCTTCGCCGAATGGCGGCGCCAGGTGCAACTGGCGACGGCGGTGGCGGAGTTGATCCAGGGCGTGCCGGTCAGTGCGATTGCCCGGGAGCTGGGTTATTCACCGAGCAGCTTCAGCGACATGTTCCGACGGGAATTGGGCGTCGCGCCTTCGCAATTTTCCGCGAGCCAATGCCAGGCCGAGGCATAACAAAACCTGTAGCAGCTGCCGAAGGCTGCGTTCGGCTGCGCAGCAGTCGTGAAATCAGGTAACGCGGTGCTTCAGTAATATCGTGCACACAGGTTTTACGACTGCTGCGAAGCCGAACGCAGGCTGCGCCAGCTGCTACAGGTTTGACTTGCCTCCGGCATTAGCGCTTTGGCCGATATTCAGAAGCACTTGGCCGGTGCTCGTCGCTACCGATCTTTAGACTCCGGGCATACCTTAATTAGCCACGGAGTCTGCCATGAGCTACCTCATCTCATTGGTCATCGGTCTGGGCGTCGGTCTGCTTTACGGCGTTCTTGATTTTCGTTCCCCCGCACCGCCGGCCATCGCGCTGGTAGGGCTGCTCGGCATGTTGGCGGGTGAGAAGGTGTGGCCAATGGGCCGGCAGCTGGTCACTGGCTGGATCTCCTGAACCGTTTATTCATTCGAGGGAAACGCTCATGAAAGCACTGCAATTCGACAAGACCGGTGACCTCTCGGCCCTGCGCTACGTTGAGGTTCCAACCCCCGTCCCCGGCGCCGATGAAGTACTGATCCAGATCAAGGCCGCCGGCCTCAACCCCAGCGATGTGAAGAACGTGCTCGGGCGTTTTCCCTACACCACACTGCCGCGGATTCCCGGTCGTGATTTCGCCGGTGTAGTCGTTGAAGGCCCGCAGGCGCTGATCGGTCAGGAAGTCTGGGGCACCGGCCGTGAATTGGGATTTTTCGCCGATGGCTCGCACGCGCAATTCGTCAAACTACCGGCCAGTGGCGTGGCGCAAAAGCCGACCCATCTGAGTTTTGCCCAGGCTGCAAGCCTCGGCGTGCCGTACACCACGGCGTGGGATGCGTTGGAGCGCAGCCTGGTGACGGCCAGCACTCGCGTGTTGGTGATCGGTGGCGGGGCGGTTGGCACTGCGGCGCTGGCGCTGGCCAAGGTGCGTGGCGCTCAAGTACTGGCAGCGGCGCGGCGGCCGGAACAGGTCAAGGATTTGCAGGCCCAGGGGTATCAGACGCTGCAACTGAATAAACCCGAGGATCTCGGTGCTCAGGTGAACGCCGTGTATGCCGGCGGCGCCGATGTGATTTTCGACACCACCGGTTTCTGGCTGCCGGCCTCGGTCCCGGCGCTGGCCGCGTTCGGTCGAATCGCGATCATCGCCGCGCCGGTGGACGGCATGGTGCAATTGCCGGCCCTGGCGCTGTATCGCAAGGGCGGTTCGGTGGTGGGGATCAACTCGTTGTTGTACGGCGTCCAGGCGTGTGCGGCGATGCTTGAGCAATTCGGCACGTTCTTCGATCAGGGCTTGTTGCCGTTGCCCGAGGGTTTGTTTGAATCGCCGTTGGAGGAAGGGCTGGCGCGGTATGCCGAGGTGAGTCAGGGCGGCAGTGACAAGGTGATTTTGTTGCCGTAACCCCAATCAATGTGGGAGCGAGCTTGCTCGCGATGAGGGCATGACAGTCAATGGAAATGTTGAATGTGATGGCCCCATCGCGAGCAAGCTCGCTCCCGCAAGGTTTTGTATTGTCAGATCAAACCTCGGGAACACCGTTCTCCCACGCCGACCAGTTCTTCAAAATCTCCTGCACCAACGGATTCCCCGTCCGGTACAGGTTCTCCAGCGCCGGCACAAACCCTCCTTGATCCGCATACTTGAGCAGGTTATCCACCTCACTCTGGCCCGGGGCCGGCCGATCAAAATCGGAACCGGCACGCACCACCGCCAGTCGCTGGACATCCACCAAACCTTTACGACTCGCCCGCAGCAGCGCTTCATAAGTGGAGTTGTCTTCCTGCTGCGTCGTGCAGTACTAAAACTGATAACCGACGCCGGCGTAGTAACCCCAGCCGTCGGAACGGGCGCGGAAGTTACCGTCGCCAAAATTCAACTCGCTGCCATCCTCCCAGTTGCCGCCGTTGTGGAAATAACGGCCGACCAGGGTGAAACGCAAGTGGGTGAACGAGTACAGCAACACGTTGGTGGCGACGGTGGCGTTGGCGGTGCGAGCCAGGTTGTCCTTGTGCAAATCCGAGCCGAAGTCGAAGTTGGTGAACCCGATGTAGGTCAGTGACGCGCCGTTGCTGAAGCTACTGATCGGCACGATGTATTTGAGTTGGGCGCGATAGCCGTCCCATGAATACTCGTTGCTGGCACCGTAGTTTTCCCACTGGTAACGCCCATAGAAGTTGGCCGACAGGTTGACCCGCGAATGGGTGTCGATGTCGGTGCCCAAACCGCTGTACAGCGTATTGGCGCGGTTGGCGCTGTTGCTGCCGTGGTCGTAGATCCAGTCGAAGGCGACGTACCATTCCTTGAACGGCCCGATGGCCAGGCTGCGGCCGGCGAGGTAATCGATGGAGATCCGCGGTTCGTGCTCCATGAACACCGGCGAGCCGTGGTCCCATACGCCTTTGTCATGGCTGTTGCCGATATCGAAAATCTTCGGGATGTCGATGTAGCCATACAACTCGAACGGCCCCTTGCGCCCGAAGTACTCGTATTCCAGATAAATATCGTCGGCCGGTTGCGGGCCGAAACTGATGTCTTTGCTGCCGATGACGGTCAGGTCCTGGTTGAACCAGTCCGAGAGGTACACGCCTTTTTTCGGTGGGCTCGCTTCGGGGCTGAGGGTTTCGCCTTGGGCGGATTCTTCGGCGGGATCGGGTTGCGCCAAAACGGTGCTGCTGAGTAGTCCTGTAACGCTGGCCAGCAGCAAGGAAACAGCAAAAGTGCGCGAGCAAGTCACGCGGCTGGACGTGCGGTGCATTAAAAGTCCCTTTTCGTGCGGATCGAAGGCCCGGTTCTGCGGGCTTGCGCGGTTATGTAGCGAAAACGCCTGCATTAGCGACACGCAAACGTTTGCACAAGGCATACCAATCTTGCTCAAGGTATGGAAAAGGTTAGGGAGTTGGTGGTTTAACTGTCCTTTCGGTCAACGATTCGTGGGACCTCGGGGGAGACGACGTTGATGTAGACTCTTCGGCACTGACTTCACGAGGTATGCCCCCCATGACCGAACCGATTCGTCTGACCCAATACAGCCACGGTGCTGGATGTGGCTGCAAGATTTCTCCCCAGGTGCTGGAGGTGATTCTGGCCGGCAGCGGGGCGCAGAACCTTGACCCGAAACTCTGGGTCGGCAACGCCTCACGCGATGACGCGGCGGTGTACGCCATTGATGAAGAACGCGGCGTGGTGTCGACCACCGACTTCTTTATGCCGATCGTCGACGACCCGTTCGATTTCGGTCGCATCGCCGCCACCAATGCCATCAGCGACATCTATGCCATGGGCGGCGATCCGTTGATGGCGATTGCGATCCTTGGCTGGCCGGTCAACATACTGGCCCCGGAAATTGCCCGGGAAGTGATTCGCGGCGGGCGTTCGGTCTGCGATGAAGCCGGTATTCCGTTGGCCGGTGGGCACTCCATCGACGCGCCGGAGCCGATCTTCGGCCTCGCCGTGACCGGTCTGGTGGAAAAGCGCCACATGAAACGCAACGACACCGCCACCGCTGGTTGCCTGCTCTACCTCACCAAACCGCTGGGCATTGGCATCCTCACCACCGCTGAGAAGAAGGGCAAATTGCGCGACGCCGACATCGGCCTGGCTCGCGACTGGATGTGCACCCTGAACAAACCCGGCAGCCGTTTCGGCAAACTCGAAGGCGTCACCGCGATGACCGACGTCACTGGTTTTGGTTTGCTGGGGCATTTGGTGGAAATGGCCGACGGCAGCAACGTGACCGCTCGCATCGAATACGACCGTGTGCCGCGTCTGCCGGGTGTCGAGTATTACCTCGACCAAGGCTGCGTGCCGGGCGGGACGTTGCGCAACTTCGACAGCTACGCCAGCAAGCTTGGGCGTCTTCAGGAAATGCACAAACGCGTGCTCTGCGATCCGCAGACCAGCGGTGGCCTGCTGGTTGCGGTCACCCCCCAAGGCAACGAACACTTCCTCAAAGTAGCCGCCGAGCTGGGCCTGCCCCTTGAGCCGATCGGTGAACTGATCGAGCGACAGACGAACGCGGTTGAGGTGTTTTGATGTCCATCGAATTCACCGATTACCGCGACATTTTTCTCAACGACCGACCGATGATGGATGCCCGTGCGCCGGTCGAATTTCTCAAAGGCTCATTCCCCGGCGTGATCAACCTGCCGCTGATGAATGACCATGAGCGGCAACGGGTCGGCACTTGTTACAAGCAACACGGCCAGCAAGCGGCCATTACGCTGGGGCACCAGTTGGTGTCCGGCGGGATAAAAGCCGAGCGTATCCAGGCCTGGGCCGATTTTGCCCGGGCTCATCCTGATGGGTATTTGTATTGTTTTCGCGGCGGTTTGCGTTCGCAGATCGTCCAGCAATGGCTCAAGGACGAGGCGGGCATCGACTATCCACGAGTGGGTGGCGGCTACAAGGCGATGCGCACCTTCTTGCTCGACACGCTCGATCAGGCGGTTGCCCAGTGTGATTTTGTCTTGCTGGGCGGCATGACCGGCACCGGTAAAACCGAAGTGCTCACGCAGTTGCGCAACGGGCTGGACCTTGAAGGTCACGCCCATCATCGCGGCTCCAGCTTCGGTAAACGCGCCACCGGCCAACCCTCCAACATCGATTTTGAAAACCGCCTGGCAGTGGACGTGCTGAAGAAGCGCGCCCACGGCATCGAGCAGTTTGTACTGGAAGACGAGAGCCGCGCGATCGGCAGTTGTGCGCTGCCGTTGCCGCTGTTTCAGGGCATGCAACAGTTCCCGATGGTCTGGCTGGAAGACAGCCTGGAAGGGCGGGTCGAACGGATTTTGCGCGATTACGTGGTGGACTTGTGTGCGGAGTTCATCGGCGTGCATGGCGATGAAGGCTTCGCGCTGTTTTCCGAGCGCTTGCTGGAGAGCCTGAACAATGTGCAGAAACGTCTGGGCGGTGAGCGCCATCGGCGGATGTTGATGTTGATGGAAGACGCGCTGGCGGAGCAGGCGAGCAGCGGGGCCGTGGACTTGCACCGGGGCTGGATCGAAGGGTTGCTTCGCGAGTATTACGACCCGATGTATGCGTTTCAGCGGGAGAAGAAGGGGGGGCGGATTGAGTTTGCCGGGGAGCGGACAGCGGTCCTTGAGTATCTGCGAGCGCGCGTTTCCCAGCGAGGATAATGTGGTATTTGCCGACCCCTTCGCGAGCAAGCCCGCTCCCACATTTGATTTTCAGTGAACCCAGATTTTTGTGTACTACCAAGATTCAGTGTGTGGGGCTTGCTCGCGAAGGGGCCCTTGCAGACACTATTTATGTTGGACAGGTCTGCGAACTGTTATTCAGGCCTTGCTTGTAGCTGTGGCTCACCACACTGGCCTTGCCGTTGTGCCAGGTCAGGGTGAGCACGTACAGCGAGTCGTAATCGTTGGATTCCCAGTCATCGGCGATGGTCTGTTTCTTGCCGACGGCTTCTCCAGCGACCTTGTTGATCAGTTCGGGCAGATAGCCGTGGGACCAGGCGGTGTAGATGACCGAGTTGTGATACTTGTCCTGAAGCAACTCATCCGCGAGGTCGCTGGTGTCGTTGGCCGAGAAGTTGATGTTCACCGGCAAACCGAGCTTGATCGCGCTGGGGCTGATGGTTATCAGGGGGCGGATGTAACTGTAGGAATTGTCCTGTTCGCCTTCCTCGACATTGCGCGTCGGGTTGGCGGCAAACACGTAGTTGGCCTTGCCGAATTTTTCCGGCAGCAAGGTGGCCAGGTCGATGGCGCGGTTCAGGCCCTGGCAGTTGAGCTGGCCGAGGCCACCCTCTGGTTTTTCCGCGTGACGCAGGAACACCAGCGTCTGAGTGCCGTCTGCCGGTTGGGCGCGGCTTTCGCGGGAGTCCAGCGCCAGAAACAACGCGCCCGCCGCCAGCAGGGCGGGCAGTAACAGATAAGCGCGATGTTTGAAGCGGTTGGCGAATTTCAGAGGGTTCATCATTGAGTTAAGGGGTCTTCAGCGCATTCGGTTAAGGCTGACAAACCTTTACACCGCGAAATTCCTGCGTCGGGTGTTTTCCATGTCATTAAGCCGGTTCGTTTCAAAGGGGTAGTGCTCAGAGTCCCCTGATACTCATTTGGTTCGATTCCGGCGAGTGCGCAGCAATGTACCGGTAACCTTGAACGGGTTGGAGCTTAGGTTATCGACAGGATGTTGCGAATTTGTGGACACGTTACACGTAGCTGGGCAGACGCAGGCTGCAATCTTTTGATCATGTTCATCAGCGATATCAATCACGCCAAAAGGTCGCAGTTCTTCGGCCGCTGACATTATGATCGTCACTCTCAATTTTCTCGTGGATCCTTTCCCATGACCGATCTGTCCGCGTTCCCGATTACCCAAAAATGGCCGGCTCAATACCCCGAGTGGATTCAGCTTTACTCCTTGCCGACACCCAACGGCGTCAAGGTGTCGATCATGCTCGAAGAGATCGGGCTGCCCTACGAACCGCATCGTGTGGGCTTCGACACTAATGATCAGATGTCCCCCGAATTTCTTTCGCTGAACCCCAACAACAAGATCCCTGCAATCCTCGACCCCCACGGTCCGGGGGACCAACCCATGGCGCTGTTCGAGTCCGGGGCAATTCTGATCTACCTGGCCGACAAGAGCGGGCAACTGCTGGCCCAGGAATCGGCGGCGCGATACGAGACCCTCCAGTGGCTGATGTTTCAGATGGGCGGTATCGGGCCGATGTTTGGCCAGCTCGGTTTTTTCAACAAATTTGCCGGCAAGGACTACGAGGACAAACGTCCCCGCGACCGCTACGTCGATGAAAGCAAACGCCTGCTTAATGTCCTCGATAACCGCCTGGAAGGGCGTGACTGGATCATGGGCGAGCGCTACACCATCGCGGACATCGCGACCTTCCCCTGGGTGCGCAACCTGATCGGCTTCTATGAGGCCGGCGAGCTGGTGGGCATCAACGACTTCCCGAACGTCACGCGAGTGCTGGAGCGCTTTCTGGCGCGGCCGGCGGTGATGCGCGGGCTGGAAATTCCCAAGCAAAACGCCTCAATTTGATCAAGACCAAGGCAGGCCATGCACTCATTCGATTTCAAGCAAGTAGATGTCTTCAGTCGTGTTGCGCTCAAGGGCAATCCGTTGGCGGTGGTGTTCGGCGCCGATGAGCTCAGCGATGAGCGCATGGCGGCGTTCGCCAGCTGGACCAATCTCAGCGAAACCACATTCATACTCGAACCGCGCGACCCTCGCGCCGATTATCGCGTGCGGATCTTCACCACCCTGAACGAATTGCCGTTCGCTGGTCATCCGACACTGGGCACCTGCCATGCGTGGCTGGAGGCCGGTGGCGTGCCCAAGGGCGAAGAGATCATTCAGGAGTGCGGTGTGGGGCTGGTGCGGGTTCGTCGACAAGGGTCAGAGCTGGCCTTTCTCGCACCGCCATTGCTCAAAACCGGGCCGGTGGAGGCGGTGGAACGGGTGCGGCGGGGGCTAGGGCTGGAATCGGACGCGATTGTGCGCACTCAGTGGGTCGACAACGGTGCCGGATGGTTGGCCGTGATGGTCGAGGATCGTCAGCAGGTGCTGGACCTGCAACCGGATCATTCGCAAATGCTTGGCCTGGCCGTCGGTGTCATCGCGCCATGGCATCCCGAGCGCGATGGCGATGACGCACAATTCGAAGTGCGCGCGTTCATCTCCGGCGACGGCATGCCGGAAGACCCCGCCACCGGAAGCCTGAACGCCGGGATTGCCCAATGGTTGCTCAGCGAAGGACTGGCGCCGGCGTCCTATGTGGTCAGCCAGGGCCTGACCATGGGCCGCGCCGGACGCATTCAGGTCGAGCAAGTGGGCGACGAGATCTGGATCGGCGGCGCGGTGGTGACCTGCATCAGCGGAACCTTGACGCTCCCACAGGGTTCTGTGCTGGATACGGGTGATTATTGCCGAACCGGTAAGGGCTTATTCCGCGTCTGAGGTTTGTGCCCAGCGCCTTGCAGGGCATAAGCTTTGGCCCCCTACGACTTTCGTCTCGTCCTCTGTTTTTCAGGAACCCCTCATGTCCAGTCAGTTCCCCGAAGCACGTCCACGCCGTCTGCGCCGCAATGCGAGCCTGCGCAGCCTGTTCCAGGAAACCGAGTTCAGCTTGAATGATCTGGTGCTGCCGATTTTCGTCGAGGAAGAGATCGACGACTTCGTACCGATCAAAAGCATGCCCGGCGTGATGCGTATTCCAGAGTCGAAACTGGCGGGTGAGATCGAGCGTTATGCCCGGGCCGGGATCAAGTCGGTGATGACGTTCGGCGTGTCGCACCATTTGGACGGCAACGGCAGTGACACCTGGAGCGAAAACGGTCTGGTGTCGCGCATGTCGCGCATTGCCAAGGATGCGGTGCCGGACATGATCGTGATGTCCGACACCTGCTTCTGTGAATACACCGACCACGGCCATTGCGGCGTGCTGCACAACCATGAGGTCGACAACGACCAGACCCTGATCAACCTCGGCAAACAAGCGGTGGCCGCGGCCCGTGCCGGCGCCGATGTGATCGCCCCGTCGGCCGCGATGGACGGGCAGGTCCAGGCCATTCGCCGGGCGCTCGATGAAGCGGGTTTCAACCAGACCGCGATCATGGCCTATTCGACCAAGTTTGCCTCGGCGCTCTACGGTCCATTCCGTGAAGCCGGCGGCAGCGCGCTCAAGGGCGACCGCAAAAGCTATCAGATGAACCCGATGAACCGCCGCGAAGCCGTGCGCGAATCCCTGCTGGACGAGCAGGAAGGCGCCGACGCGCTGATGGTCAAACCGGCCGGCGCGTATCTGGACATCATCCGCGACATCCGTGAAGCCTCGCGTTTGCCACTGTCGGCGTATCAGGTGAGTGGCGAGTACGCGATGATCAAATTCGCCGCCCAGGCCGGGGCGATCGATGAGGATCGCGTGGTGCGTGAGAGTCTTGGCGCGATCAAGCGGGCCGGGGCGGATCTGATCTTCACTTACTTCGCGATGGACCTGGCGCTGGCCGGGATCTGATCAAGATCAAAAGATCGCAGCCTGCGGCAGCTCCTACAGGAAATTGAGTACACCTGTAGGAGCTGCCGCAGGCTGCGATCTTTTGATCCTCAGCCGAAAAACGGCCTGATCCCGTGGTCCCGGAAGTACCGCTCGATCACATTGGGATCGGCAGAGTTGTCGGCAATCGCCACATAGGTATCCGGCCGCAACAGGTAAAACCCGTTACGCCCCAGGCCAGCCGCTTCAAACGCCGGCCGCCAGTCAAAAACATGCAACGGCAAATGATGTTCGTGGCACCAGGCGATCATTTCGTCGCTGGTGTCGCCATACACATGCACCTGCCAGGTCGAACACTTCAACGATTCGAAATTGTCCCCCTCTCCGTCGTGAGCCCAGGGCAGGCGGTCGCCACCGTGAACATGACCGGCAACGCCCGTGCTCAGCGGCATCCCGCGATAATTCAAGGTGATCTGCGACACCGTGCGAAACAGGAATTCGCGGGACGCCTCAAACGATGCCATTTTCGGAATCACGAACGGCGCCAGACGCGTGCGCAGCAAATCGGCCATGCGCCCTTCGGCCGTGACAAAACTGAACACCCGATCGGTGGTGGCGACCAGTTTTCGGGCAAAGGCGATGCGTTCAGTTTCGTAAGTATCGAGGAGTTTGGCCTCAGCGGCGCCACTCAGCACCGCCGCGAGTTTCCATGCGAGGTTGATGGCATCGCCAATGCCGGTGTTCATGCCCTGGCCACCGGCGGGGCTGTGGACGTGGGCGGCGTCACCCAATAGAAACGCGCGCCCGGTGCGA
The DNA here is from genome assembly GCF_004402115.1 of Pseudomonas sp. F01002. Lineage (NCBI taxonomy): Bacteria > Pseudomonadati > Pseudomonadota > Gammaproteobacteria > Pseudomonadales > Pseudomonadaceae > Pseudomonas > Pseudomonas sp. F01002. Next base: position 135,989 of record NZ_SOPU01000081.1, read on the forward strand.
AAATGATCCGCCACCCGATGATGCACGCGGTAGGTCGAGAACCAGTTCAGTTGCTCGATCTTTACTTTCATATGTTCGATGGCCCGGCTGCTGACGTCTTCAAATTGCAGGGTTTCGGCCTGGTCGGCACGTTCGTCGCGTACGGTGCCGATCAGACGGGCGCGGCCTTCACCGGCCAAGGGAAACACCGCGAGAAAATCCGCTTCATCGAGATCCACATGCAGTTCGCCATTGAACGTCGGCCCGCTGGCTTGCACGTCGGCGACGTAGAAAATCTGCTGGTAGGTGCCGCCGGGAAATCCGGTGTCCAGGGTCTTGCGCACGATCGACCGGGCACCGTCGCAACCTGCCAGATAGCAGGCCTGGCAGGTTTCCTCCTGACCATCGGCCAAGCGCAGATAGGCGGTGATGCCGTCACCGGTTTCCAGGAAACTCTCCAGCGCCGTGTTGCGCTCCACTTTGATGCCAAAGGTTTCGAGGCGGTCTATCAGCAGCCGTTCGTGTTCGTCCTGAGGAAAGATTTCGAGAAACGCATAGGGTGTCAGGCCTTCGCCGATGCGGCTCAGCGGCAAGCGCGCCACGGGTTCGCCCTTGACCCAGAAGTTCGCTGCGGCCACACGATGGCCGTTCTGCACCACCGCATTGCTGAGGTCGAGCTGGCGATACAGCTCCAGCGTCCGCGCCTGCACGGCCAGCGCCCGCGAAGTGGTTCCGGGTGCCGACGTCTTGTCGATGATGCGCACTTGCACGCCAAGCTTGCTCAGCCACAACGCCAACACCAGCCCGGTCGGGCCGGCGCCGATGATCAGAACGTCGCTACGGTTCATGAGACTGTCCTCCTCGGTGTGTGGCTCAAGTATGGTTCAGCCGCGACAGACGGGCAGGTTGTCTGCCAAACGGAAAAAGGCCCCGCGCTGCTATGGGGAACAGCAGTGGGCGGCGAGAGTCATAGCCTGCGCCAGGCCATTGATCGTATGGTTACCCCGGCTCAACGGATTTGATGGAGCAACATGCAAGCCAATCGATTGATGATGAGCGTCGCCGCGCTGCTGGTGCTGGCCGGTTGCGGCACTCAGCGCACGCAAGAGCTTCCTGCGCGCAAGCCTGCCGAGGTCAAGGCCGAGATCGTGCGCCTGCTGCCGGCCAAAACCACCGATCGCCAGGGCTGGGCTACCGATATTTACGCAGCATTTGCTGCCCAGAATATTTATCCATCCACCCAAAACCTGTGCTCGGTACTGGCGGTCACCGAGCAGGAGTCGACCTTTCAGGTGGACCCGCCGGTACCGGGCCTGGGCAAAATCGCCCGCGAGGAGATCGACCGCCGTGCCGACAAAGCCCACATTCCCGGCCTGCTGGTGAGCGGTGCGCTGCAGGTGAGTTCATCCAACGGCAAAAGCTACAGCGACCGACTCAATGCGGCGCGCAGTGAAAAAGAACTCAGCGCGATCTTCGATGACTTCATCGGCATGGTGCCAATGGGCCGGACGCTGTTCGGTGGGTTCAATCCGGTGCACACCGGTGGGCCGATGCAGGTCAGCATCGATTTCGCCGAGCAACAGGCGAAGGCGTATCCGTACCCGGTGGAAGGCTCGATCCGTCATGAAGTGTTCAGTCGTCGCGGCGGCCTGTACTTCGGTATCGCCCACTTGCTCGGTTATCCGGTGAGCTACAAACAACCGCTGTATCGCTTTGCCGATTTCAATGCCGGTTGGTACGCCAGTCGCAATGCCGCGTTTCAGAACGCGGTGAGTCGCGCGTCGGGCATACCGCTGGCGCTGGATGGTGACCTGGTCCGGTACGATTCGATCATGCCTGGCACCACGGAATTGGCGGTGCGCACACTCGGCAAGCAACTGGGCATGCGCAATCCGACCATTCGGGACCAATTGGAGGAGGACAAAAACTTCGAATTCGAGGACACCCAGCTCTATGCACGGGTTTTCGCCCTGGCCGAAGAGGCGGAAGGTCGGCCATTACCGCGCGCGGTGTTGCCGGGGATTGCGCTGCAAAGCCCGAAAATCACCCGCAAACTCACCACGGCGTGGTTTGCCAAGCGGGTCGATGAGCGTTATCAGCGTTGCATGGCCAAGGGTGGTTGAAGATCAAAAGATCGCAGCCTCGTTGCACTCGACAGCTCCTACAAGGGTTTTGCATTCCTCCTGTAGGAGCTGTCGAGTGCAACGAGGCTGCGATCTTGGCGCAAACCCAGACACCGCATGAGTTCCGGATAATCGCAGGCATAAAAAAAACCGGCTGATGAGGCCGGGTTTTTCATTGAGTACCGTGGTAAAGCCAATCATTTATGCCGCGCGGCTTTCGATCAGACGATCCGAGCCACCTTCGGCAACGCGGTTTTCGATCAAACGATCCGAACCACCTTCGGCCACACGACTTTCAATCAGACGATCCGAGCCGCCTTCGGCGACAACCGGGTGAACAGAGGTAGCGGCGAAAGCGTTAACTGCAAAAACCGAGAAAGCGATGCTGAGGAGGATTTGGCGTTTCATGATGGTGTGCTCCGGGGTGTAGTTGTTGGGGCTGGAGCTGATGTTACGCCGCGGATTTTTTATGAGAACTTCATTGCCGTGATGATGAACATCGACGGCAATGATAGGAAGGACGAGGCACCTCACGCGAGCATGGCTCAGCCGCGCCCTTGTTCACCGACTAGACTGGCCGATGACGGGAACGTGCCTCGTGCTCACTCGTCTACTGACTCTGTTCGTTTCGCCAGGAGCGCGCGATATGTACCAGCTATACGGACACCAGAACTCCGGCGCTGCCGCGATAGAAGCGGCACTGGAGCTTTGCGAAATCCCTTACCGCTTCATCGACGTTGAAACCTCTCCCGAGGCGACCCACGCGCTGGAAAAACTCAACCCGCTCAAGCAGATTCCGACACTGCAATTGCCCGACGGCAGTGTTCTCACCGAGAGCGCGGCGATTCTGATTCACCTGGGGCTCACGTTCCCCAAATCAAACCTGTTGCCGAAAAACACCGCTGCGCGTGATCAGGTCATTCGAGGCCTGGTGTACATCGTCAGCAATTGCTATTCGGCGATTGGCATCATCGATTACCCCGAGCGCTGGTTGGCCGAAGCGGATGAACCGTCCAGGCAAAACCTCATGGCCGGCGCCCGCGCGCGACTGCACAGGAGTTGGGAGGCGTTTGCCGATCAGTTTTCGGGCGATTTGTACCTGGGCGACGAGACGCCGGGAGCCTTGGATGTGCTGGCGGCGGTGGTTTCCAGATGGGCGGGCAGCCGGGAACATTTACGCAGTGCAAGGCCCGGGTTTTTCGCGTGGCTTACGCGCATCGACCGGCACCCGACATTGGCACCGGTCTTTGCGCGGCATTGGCCGGATTGATCTATTCGCCGCGAATGTACTGCTCTAACTGGCGAATCAGCTCAGCCTGTTCGGCAATGGCTTCCTTGACCAGGTCGCCGATCGACAGCAAACCGATCAATGTGCCGTTTTCCACCACGGGCAAGTGGCGCAGGCGTTTGTCGGACATGATGCCCATGCAGGTTTCGACGGTTTGATGGGTGTCCACGGTGATCACCGGCGACACCATGATGTCTTCGACCGGCGTACCGACGGAGGAACGGCCCTTGAGCACGAGTTTGCGCGCATAGTCACGCTCGCTGATGATGCCGACGACCTCGCCATTCTTCAGGACCGGCAAGGCGCCGACGTTTTTGGCGGCCATGACCATCAGCGCTTCCAGCACCATTTGATGCGGCGCAATGGTGTGGACTTCATGATTCTGTTCAGCCTTTAACTTCAGCAGTTGGGCGACGGTTTTCATGGCAGTTTCTCAGGTGTTGTCGTTGTCCTTGAAGAATCGTAGACACAGGCGCTGAGGGCAAGGGAGAAAGCGGCAGATAACACGCAAAAAACGCCATTCAGCGGTTTTTCTTCCGTAAACCTGGAGTATTCCATAGTTATTCACTCATCCATGGGCTCCATCAACCCCCTGTGGGAGCGAGCTTGCTCGCGATAGCGGTGGATCAGTGGACACCTGTATTGACTGACACACCGCTATCGCGAGCAAGCTCGCTCCCACAGGTTCCGGGTCTGTCCGAGACGTTGGAGCCAGACGGGCTATCGCCTTCGATGACGCGTAGAATTGCGCCTTGAATCAAATCTTGAGGTTGCAGTGGTGGATTTACAGCGGGGCTTCGTCCTGACCCGGCATTGGCGTGATACCCCGGCCGGTACGGAAGTCGAGTTCTGGCTGGCGACCGACACCGGTCCCCAGCGGATCCGCCTGCCTCATCAACCGTCGGTGGCGTTCATCCCCGCAGCCCAGCGTGAGCAGGCCGAAGCGCTGCTGCGCGGCGAAAAGAACGTCGAGCTGCGGCCGTTGGCGTTGCTGGATTTCGAGCACCGCCCGGTGCTCGGTCTGTATTGCCAGCAGCACGGCCAGTTGATACGCCTGGAAACCGCGCTGCGCAAGGCCGGCATCGACATCTTCGAAGCCGACGTGCGCCCGCCGGAACGCTACATGATGGAGCGTTTCATCACCGCACCGGTCCGGTTCAGTGGCACGCCGAACGCCGAGGGCCTGCTGCTCGATGCGCAGATGAAACCCGACCCCGACTATCGCCCGAGCCTCAGGCTGGTCTCCCTGGACATCGAAACCACCGCTCAGGGCGAGCTGTACTCCATCGCCCTGGAAGGCTGCGGCGAGCGCCAGGTCTACATGCTCGGCCCGCCCAATGGCGACGACAGCGCAGTGGATTTCCAGCTCGAATACTGCGATTCCCGAACCCTGCTGCTGAAAAGACTCAACGAATGGTTCGCCCGCCATGACCCCGACGCGATCATCGGCTGGAACGTCGTGCAGTTCGACCTGCGCGTACTCCACGAACACGCCCGGCGCCTGGCGGTGCCGCTGAAACTGGGGCGTGGCGGCGAAGAAATGCAGTGGCGTGAACACGGTAGCCGCAACCATTACTTCGCCTCGGCCGCCGGCCGGCTGATCATCGACGGCATCGAATCCTTGCGCTCGGCGACCTGGAGTTTCCCCTCGTTCAGCCTGGAAAACGTCGCACAAACCCTGCTTGGCGAGGGCAAGTCGATCGACAATCCGTACCAGCGCATGGACGAAATCAACCGCATGTTCACCGAGGACAAACCGGCCCTGGCCAAGTACAACCTCAAGGACTGCGAGCTGGTGACGCGGATTTTCGCCAAGACCGAGCTGCTGACCTTCCTGCTGGAACGGGCCAGCGTCACCGGGTTGCCGGCGGATCGCAGCGGCGGCTCGGTGGCGGCGTTCACGCACCTTTACATGCCGCTGATGCATCGCCAGGGTTTCGTTGCGCCGAACCTTGGGAACAAGCCTGCGCAGGCCAGCCCCGGCGGTTTTGTCATGGACTCGCAACCGGGCCTGTACGAGTCGGTGTTGGTGCTCGACTACAAAAGCCTCTATCCATCGATCATCCGTACCTTCCTCATCGACCCGGTGGGCTTGATCGAGGGGCTTAAACATCCCGAGGACAGCGAGTCGGTGCCAGGCTTTCGCGGTGCGCGTTTTTCCAGAACCCGGCATTGCCTGCCCGCCATCGTCGCCCGGGTCGCCGAAGGTCGCGAAACCGCCAAGCGCGAACACAACGCGCCGCTGTCCCAGGCCCTGAAGATCATCATGAACGCCTTTTACGGTGTGCTCGGTTCCAGCGGTTGCCGCTTCTTCGATACACGCCTGGCGTCGTCCATCACGCTGCGCGGTCACGAGATCATGCTGCGTACGCGACAGCTGATCGAAGCCCAGGGCCACACAGTGATTTACGGCGACACCGACTCGACCTTCGTCTGGCTGCGCCGTGCGCACGGTCAACAAGAAGCCGCACAGATCGGCCGCGCGCTGGTGGATCACGTCAACCAGTGGTGGCGCGAGCATGTGCGGCAGGAATACGGTCTGGAAAGTGCGTTGGAGTTGCAGTTCGAAACCCACTACAAGCGCTTTCTGATGCCGACCATTCGCGGCGCCGAGGAGGGCAGCAAGAAACGCTATGCGGGGCTTGTGACCCGCGCCGATGGCACCGACGAAATGGTCTACAAAGGCCTGGAAACCGTGCGCACCGACTGGTCGCCGCTGGCCCGGCAATTCCAGCAGGAGCTGTACCTGCGCATCTTCAATCGCAAACCCTATCAGGATTATGTGCGCGACTACGTGCGCAAGACGTTGGCGGGGGAGTTCGACGATCGCCTGATCTACCGCAAGCGCCTGCGCCGCACCCTCGATGACTATCAGCGCAATGTGCCGCCGCATGTGCGGGCTGCGCGGATTGCCGATGATTACAACGACCAGCAGGGCCGTCCGCGGCAATACCAGAACGGTGGCTGGATCAGTTACGTGATCACCGTCGCCGGGCCCGAGCCGCTGGAAATCCGCAGCGCGCCCATCGACTACGACCACTACGTCACCCGGCAACTGCAACCGGTGGCGGACGCCATTCTGCCCTTCGTGGACGACGACTTTTCAACCTTGATTGGTGGGCAGTTGGGCCTGTTTTGAGTCGAGCAGCAACAACGTCCAGTCATCCAGGATGCCATGGAAATACTGGTCAAGTGCTCGATGAAAGTCGCTGTTAGCGCCGGCAACCTGGGCGAACAGCGTCATGGAAGAGTGGAACTTGAGATCGTCGGGATGGCCGAATATGCCGGCAATCGAGCTTTTTTCGATGTTCAGCACCAATTGCGTGCAGGTGCGCAACCGTGAACCCAGCAGCGGATGGTTGAGGTACGCCGCGGCTTCCTCTTTGGAACGAATGGCAAAGTGGCGGGACATCTCGCTGCCGCCCAATCCTGAGAGTTGTGGAAAGATGAACCACATCCAGTGACTGCGCTTGTGACCGGCGTTCAGCTCGGCCTGGACCCGTTTGAACACCGGGTCCTGTGCCTGGATAAAGCGTTGCAGATTAAAGGAATCGTCCTGATCAGTGCTTCTCATGCCGAAGCCCTCTGACAGACTGCGATGGCTCAGACCATGGCCAACCGCTGTTTGCGTTGTGGCGCGCGAAACGCCTGGTCCAGCGCCTCCAGATCCCCAGTTTCCAATTGCAATTGCGCGGCTTGCGCGTTGAGTTGCACGTGCTCGGGCCGAACCGCTTTGGGGATGGCGATCACGCCTTCCTTACGCAGCATCCATGCCAGCGCTACCTGGGCAGGCGTCACACGGTGACGGGCGGCTATTTGTTTGAGCATTGTATGGTTCAGCATAGGCCCACCCTGACCGATCGGACAGTAGGCCATGACCGGCATTTGATGCTGGCGGCTCCAGGGCAACAGATCAAACTCGATGCCGCGTTCTTCCAGGTTGTAGAGCACCTGATTGGTGGCACAGGCCGGTGAGGCCAGTTCCTCCAGGTCGTCGACATCAAAATTGGAGACGCCCCAGCGACCGATCTTGCCTTCTTCGCGCAGGCGCTCGAAGGCTTCGACCGTTTCTTCGAGGGGGTACTGGCCGCGCCAGTGCAACAGGTAGAGATCGATGTAATCGGTATCCAGCCGCCGCAGACTGCGTTCGCACGCCTGGGGGATACCTTTGCGGCTGGCGTTGTGCGGGTAAACCTTGCTGACCAGAAACACTTCGTCACGCCTGCCGGCGATGGCTTCACCGACCACTTCCTCAGCGCCGCCCTCGCCGTACATTTCAGCGGTGTCGACGAGGGTCATGCCCAATTCGATGCCCAGGCGCAATGCCGCCACTTCCTGGGTGTGCCGGGAACGATCTTCGCCCATGCGCCAGGTGCCTTGGCCGATGACCGGTACGTTGACGCCGGCCAGTTCGAGGGTCCGCATTCAAACCTCCTTTCTGAATTTCGATCGATACTTTAGTGGGCAGCAGAATAGCCCGGTGGTTCCGTCGAGCACGTGCTTGCCAACGCTTACGGACCGTCGGCACTGCACTTTTTCAGGAATCACGGCTCTATCCTTGGCCAGCCTGCGGCGAATCCCCACCGCCGGCCCATGCCCAAGTTCAAGAACCCATGGCTCGAGTTTTACCCCGCACCACCCCGTCAATCCGCCGCCGTTGCCTGCTGTTGGCCTGCTTGTCGATGCTCGCAGCCTCCGGGTGCAGCCAGCAGCAGGGCAACGAGATCGTCAGCCAGTTCCGCGAAGGCAAACCCCAGGAGTTCCTCCAGACCAGCGTCGACCGCATAGCGACCCTGGCGATGCGCGACAACCTCGACAGCCTCTACCTGCTGATGAGTAAGCTTTACCTGCGCAACCCGGACGAGCTGAAAAAATCCGGTTTCCTCGACGCCCGCACCGCTGGCAAGCAAGTGCGCATGGCCATCGAACAGCAACAACCGCTGCCGACCCTAGGTGGCAAAAAAGACCTGGCTGCGCTGAGTTATGCCATGAGCCCGGAGTTTCTCGGCGACCGGGTCGGTGCCTTCATCTATGCCATCGGCAGCATGCTCGTCACCGCCCACGGCAATCGGCTCGAGTTCTACATGACGGATGCGATCAACCCGACGTTCGTCAGCAACGCTGCCCGCAACATAGAGAAAGCCACCTGGATACTCAGCCAGCGGCAAAGCAAGAACGGCGAGCCTTTGCTGTTCTCCAACGAAATTTCGGAGGAGGGCAGCAACCTGAGTTTTGCGGTGGAGTTCGGCAAGATCGTCGCGCGGCTGGACCTGCTGACGCAGATGCTGGACGAACGCTACCGACGGATCGGCTTGAATTACGCCCAGAGCCTGCTATTCCTCAACTTCCTGCCCGTGCAGTGAGTTTTGTCCAACTCAGCAGATCCCACAGGGGGTGTGTTTAGGGAATAAAGATAGATCGCATCGATATAACTGGTTATAAGAAAAATCGCTATGCTGCGGGGCAGATTTTTCATGCGTTTTTTGTGGGCGTGTTAATGGAATTCGGTAATTTCGGTTTAGTCGTGGCAGGTCTGGTGGTCGGCTTTATTGTCGGGATGACCGGGGTCGGTGGCGGTTCGTTGATGACTCCCATTCTGTTGTGGTTCGGGGTCAATCCGGCCACCGCAGTGGGGACGGATTTGCTGTACGCGGCGATCACCAAGTCCAGTGGTGTGCTGGTTCATAGAAAGAACAAGAACATCGACTGGGCCATTACCGGTTGGCTGACCCTTGGCAGTGTGCCGGCAGTGGCGCTGACGCTGTGGTTCCTGAGCACCTTGCAAACGTCGCCCGAGGCGATGAATGCGGTCATCAAACAGGCCTTGGGTTTTGTCCTGTTTGCCACGGCGCTGGCGATTTTTTTCAAGAAGCGCCTGCTCGATTTCGCCCACAAACGCGCGGGCGGTCATTACAACCCCAGCGGCAACCGCTTGAATGCGCTGACCGTGATCACTGGCTTGGTCCTCGGCACCATGGTTGCCCTGACCTCCATCGGCGCTGGCGCCCTGGGCACCGTCGCGTTGTTCATTCTCTATCCGCTGTTGCCGACCCGCCGCCTGGTGGGCACGGAAATCGCGCACGCCGTACCGCTGACCCTGGTTGCCGGCCTTGGCCATGCGAGCATGGGCAACATGGATTGGCACGTGCTGGGTTATTTGCTGATCGGTTCGCTGCCGGGGATTTACCTGGGCAGCCACCTGACGGGCCGCATCTCCGATGAAGTGCTGCGGCCTTGCCTGGCCACGATGCTGGTGCTGATCGGGTACAAACTGGCCTTTTAATCGGGTAGAGGCTCCAGAAACAAACCAGCTCCCCGGCTTAGGGCCGGGTCAGAATTTCCAGCAGATGCCCGTCCGGGTCATCGAAGTAAACTCGCCGGCCACCGCCGTAATCGTTGATCTCGTTCGGTCGTTGTTTGCCGGGGTCGGCCCACCAGGGTTGCTGTCTGGCTTGCAGGCGGGCGAAGGCCGCATCGAAATCGTCGTCACCGATCAAAAACGCGTAGTGCTGGGAGGCAATCGGCGGGTCATTGTCGTAGAAGTCCAGCGACACACCGTTGTCGAACTTGACGATCAGCATCGGTCCGAAGGGTTCGGGGCTGGGCAGGCCGAGGATGTCTGCCAGATAGTTGGCTGATGTCTGCTTGTCGCGACACCAGACGATGGTGTGGTTCAACTGAGCGCTCATGCACAGGTCCTCACGGCGAATCAGGGCGTTGTTTTTGAGCTATGAGATTAGCTCAGCCTGTTGCGCAATGACCGCCCTGACCTAAGCTTGGGGCAAGGCGAGACATAATTGCGAGCGTCACCCGGAACGAACGCCGCGATGCGCAATCATTAGAGCGTGGATATCAAAAGGAGATGCGCATGCTCATCAGGTCATTGACCCTGACTACCCTGCTGGCTTTCACCGGCCCCTTGTTCGCTGCCGATGACGGCTCACCGCTGGATATGGACAAGGGCAGGTCCCGGCCATTGATTGTCATCGCTCCAAGTACGGTCGATCCCACGTGGGTCAGCCTGAAAAAGTCGCTGGATGAGCCGGCCAACCGCAAGGGGTTCACCGAGCGAAACATGGTTCTGTACACCGTGCTCAATTTGATGGGCCAGCGCGAGGGCAAAGACCTGGGGCCACAAGACACGGCGGCATTGATCCGCTCGCTCAAGTTGGGTGCCGGCGCGAAGAGCAAAGTCATCCTGGTGGGCAAGGACGGCGAGAAGAAGTTTGAGAGTTCGGGGGATGAATCAAAATCGGTCGATTTGAAGAAAATTTTCGACACGATCGACGCCCTGCCAGCGACCGAAAAAGAAGCCGCAGCGCCGACGGTCGCGACCCCTATTGAAGCGGCTGAACCGGTCAATGGTGCAAAGGGCGCCAAGGGCGCAAAACCAGGCAAACCGGCGAAGCCCGCCAAGCCGCCTGAAATGCCGGATGATTAAACGCAGACTTTTGTAGCAGCTGGCGCAGCCTGCGCCAGCTGCTACAACAATGAAAAATGGGCGACCTCAAGAGGTCGCCCATTTTGTTTGCTCGGCAGCTGCTACAAAAAAAATCGGGTGTTTCGGGGTGAGATGTACTGGCTTCTATTGGTCTCGGAAGTTTCCTGCAAGTCCTGTCGGTCTTGATGAACTGGTTTCTGTCAGAGCGCCCAGCTAGCCTTCGTCAGCCACTGCAAAATCGCGGTCGGACGTGGGAATCCGCGACACTGAGGGATCCAGGGACGAAAAACACCAATGGCACAAAAAGGAGCCTCGTCTGTGAAAAAGTTCAGCAAGCATCAACCGCAAACCCTAACCGACGCCGATCATCTCGATCCCGCGAAGCTGTGTGAAACCGCAAAAGGCGCAATCACCCGAAGCCCCAGGCGTACCGCCACGACCCAGCAGATTTTCACTGTTGCTCCTGGTGTTGACACACTAACCCTGCTAAATCAGGCCTGCGAAAACCTTGCCACCCTGAATGTCCTGATTGCGAGTTTTGCCGGAAAACTGGAAGGCTCGAACCGCAAGGTGCTGCTGTCGATTCAACAATTGGCGGCGGTCGCCGAGTTGTTGGTGAATCAGGCACGGGAAAATCTTGATCCGAGAAGCGATGCACCTGACGCTCAGCCGCCGACTCGGCATTGAGTTGACGCAGTAACGACAATGGGTGACCTCAAAGGGGTCGCCCATTTTTTTTGTCACTGCCAAACCCTGTGGGAGCGAGCTTGCTCGCGATAAGGCCATCACATTCGACATCTATTTCGACTATCAGACTGCTATCGCGAGCAAGCTCGCTCCCACAGGTAAGGGGTACTAGATTACTTCGCCAGTGCGCTCAATATCGTATGAGCAATCTTGATTCGCTCAGGGTTCGGGTAGTTTTTGTTGGCCAGGATCACGATGCCAATGTCTTTCGACGGCACATACGCCACGTAGGCACCGAAGCCGCTTGTTGAGCCGGTTTTGTTGATCAATACGTTTTCTGGTTGAGGTTGCGGCGGGGTCAGCCACTGGACTTCGTGAGCCTCCATCGCCATCTGCGTCGAATTGCCAGCAAGCAACGTATCGAGGGTGACCGGATAGTGGTAGAACTCCCATCCCAGGCCTTGGGTCATGTCGCCGACCCTGTAATACCCGTTGTGAGTGATGGCGACGGCCCGCTGCATCGGCGTTTCAAGTCCCGACGGTTTCATGTTCACTTCAACATAACGAATCAGGTCCGCAGCGCTGGTTTTGACGCCATAAGCCTCCGAATCCAGTGCCCCCGGCCCAACCCGCACAGGCTTGTCATCCTTGTTGTAACCCTGAGCGTAAAGCCCCATTTGAGCCTGCGGCACCGTGAGGTAGGTGTGCTTCAGTCCGAGTTTCGGCAGCAGGGTTTTTTCCATCACGTCATCAAACGGCGCGCCCATGCTTTGGGCGGCGAGGTAGCCAAACAACCCCAGGCTCGGGTTCGAATACTGCCGATGGGTGCCGGCGATGTAGGTCGGTTTCCACTGCTTGAAATAGCCGAGCATCTTGTCCGGTGCATCGGCATCGTCGGGGAATTGCAGCGGCAGGCCACCGGCGCTGTAGGTGCCCAGTTGCAGCACGCTGATGGTGTCGAACGCGCTGCCACGCAGATCCGGCAGCACGTTGCTGGCCTTGTCCGACAGGGACAGTTTGCCGGTGGCCTGAGCGTAGGCGGCGAGGGTGGCGGTGAAGGTTTTGCTCACCGAGCCGATCTCGAACAGGGTGTTTTCAGTGACGGGTTGTGCGCTCTCTTTCGAAGCTACCCCGTAGTTGAAGTAATACGGCTTTCCGTTGACGGTCACGGCCACGGCGATTCCAGGAACGGCGTGGGCTTGCATGACCGGTCGTACGGCGGCATTCACCACCGTCTCGATTTGATCCTGTGCGACGCATTGGCCGGTGGCGAGCAGCGCCACGCAAACGGCGAGAGTTTTCAGCCTATCCATGTTGGTTTGGTCCGTCATTGATTCGATTGCGCGCCATTTTAGGGGGTTAAACGCTACGCTCCGAGCGTTTTTTAAACCCGGCCGCCCATAGGCGGGTCGGGCTGATAGTTAACAGGCCAGGCGCGACCGCGGACTCAGCGCACCAGACACGGCCGCTTGTTATCGAATTTCCATCCCGGAATCAGAAACTGCATCGCCACGCTGTCATCCCGGGCGCCCAGTCCCATGCCTTTATACAGCTCATGGGCCCTGGCCAACTGATCCATGTCCAGTTCTACGCCCAGCCCGGGTTTCTTCGGCACTTGCACGCAGCCGCCGACGATTTGCAGCGGCGCTTTGGTCAGGCGCTGGCCGTCCTGCCAGATCCAATGCGTGTCGATGGCGGTGATTTCACCCGGCGCGGCGGCCGCGACGTGGGTGAACATGGCCAGGGAAATATCGAAGTGGTTGTTGGAATGCGAACCCCAGGTCAGGCCCCACTCATGGCACATCTGCGCCACGCGGACCGAACCCTGCATGGTCCAGAAGTGCGGGTCGGCCAGGGGAATGTCCACTGATTGCAACTGGATCGCGTGGCCCATTTCCCGCCAGTCGGTGGCGATCATGTTGGTGGCGGTTTTCAAACCCGTGGCGCGACGGAATTCAGCCATGACTTCACGTCCGGAATAACCGTTTTCCGCACCGCACGGATCTTCGGCGTAAGCCAGGACGTGATGCTGATCCCGGCACAGGCGAATGGCTTCTTTCAGTGACCACGCGCCATTCGGATCGAGGGTGATGCGCGCATCGGGGAAGCGTTCGGCCAGGGCGGTAACGGCTTCGATTTCGTCATCGCCACTGAGCACGCCGCCCTTGAGTTTGAAGTCCTTGAAACCGTAGCGCGAGTGAGCCGCTTCGGCCAGACGCACCACGGCATCGGCGGTCATGGCTTTTTCGTGACGCACGCGGAACCAGTCGTTGTCGGCGTCCGGCTCGCTGCGGTAGGCCAGGTCGGTTTCGTTGCGATCACCGACGTAAAACAGGTAACCGAGCATCTTCACTTCATCGCGCTGCTGACCTTCACCGAGCAAGGCCGCGACCGGCACGTCCAGGTGCTGGCCGAGCAGATCGAGCAGGGCAGCTTCAAGGCCGGTGACGGCGTGGATGGTGGTGCGCAAATCGAACGTTTGTAACCCGCGACCGCCGGCATCGCGATCGGCGAAGGTCTGGCGCACTTGATTGAGGATCTTCTGGTAGGTGCCGATCGGGCTGCCGACCACCAGGCTGCGCGCATCTTCCAGGGTCTGGCGAATGCGCTCGCCGCCCGGTACTTCACCGACGCCGGTGTGACCGGCGTTGTCCTTGAGGATCACGATGTTGCGGGTGAAAAACGGCCCGTGGGCGCCGCTCAGGTTGAGCAACATGCCGTCGTGGCCGGCCACCGGAACAACCTGCATGCTGGTGATGATCGGGGCTTTGGCGGTTTCTTGTGTGTTCATTGTTATGTCCTTCAAAACAGATGTTCAGGCGTGGTTGGGCGCTTGTTTGGCCGATGCAACGGCAGGTGCGGATTTCGGTTTATTGCGTGCGGCGAAGACGATGATCGCGGCAATGATCGAGGTCGCGGCCAGGCCGTACAGCCCGCCCTGAATCGAGCCGGTTCGTTCTTCCAGCAGGCCGAACGTCGTCGGCGCGACGAAGCCACCGAGGTTGCCCACCGAGTTGATCAGCGCGATCACGCCGGCAGCGATCCGCGCATCCAGATAGGCCTGTGGAATCGGCCAGAACAGCGACGACGCCGATTTGAAACCCAACGCAGCAAAGCAGATCGCAACGAAGGCGAAGATCGGCCCGCCGGTGGTGGACATGAACATCCCGGCCGCCGCGATCAGCAGGGCCGCGGCGACCCACGCTTGTTGATGCTTCCATTTGGCCGACAGCGAAGCGAAGGCGTACATGCCGACGATCGACAGCAACCATGGAATCGAGTTGAACAACCCGACCTGAATATCGCTCAGGTCACCCATCTTTTTGATGATGCTCGGCAGCCAGAAGGTCGCGGCATAGATGGTCAATTGGATGAAGAAGTAGATCAGGCAGAACAGGATGATCGGGCGATCCTTGAGCAGCGTGCCCAGTGACGGTTTGATCGGCGTCGCGGCTTCGCGGGCGAGTTGTTCGTCGTCGATGGCCTTGACCAGCGCGTCCTGTTCTTCACGGCTTAGCCATTTGGCGTCGTGGGGTTTGGAGTCCAGCCAGAACCAGACGAACACGCACAGCCCGACCGAGAACATCCCTTCGATGAAGTACATCCACTGCCAGCCGTGCATCCCGAAACCGCTGATTTGCAGCAGTAACCCGGACAGCGGGCCGGAGATCAGCGAAGCAATCGCCGAACCGCTGAGGAAGATGGCAATCGCCTTGCCGCGATCAACGCCAGGCAACCAACGGGTGAAGTAATAAATCACTCCGGGGAAGAACCCTCCTTCGGCCACGCCCAGCAGAAATCGCAAGATGTAGAAGTGGGTTTCGTTCTGGATGAACGCCATGCAAGCGGCGACCAGGCCCCAGGTCAGCATGATGCGGGTCAGCCAGATTCGCGCGCCGACTTTTTGCAGGAGGATGTTGGAGGGTACTTCGAACAACGCGTAACCGATGAAGAACAGACCGGCGCCGAGGCCGTAGGCGGCAGCGCCGATGCCCAGGTCATGTTCCATGTGGGCGCGGACGAAGCCGATGTTCACGCGGTCGATGTAGTTGACGATGAACATGATCACGAACAGCGGCAGAACATGGCGTTTCACTTTCGAGATGGCGGACTTAAGGACCGAATCGGCGCCATCGTTCATCCCGGATATGGATGTATTCACTGCGTTATCTCCCACTGATTATTTTTATGCGGGGTGTGACTGGGTGTTGCGATGTTGATAGACATCATACAACTACGTTTTTTCATCCCGCAAGAGTGGTTGTCCAACAAAATGGCGCTGTGTAGAGTATCTATTATTCTTTTGCGGTGATGCATGACCTTTATGATGGGCTTGAATACCTTGCTTGTTGAATGTTGTCATACAAGTTGATTGGCGTTTTCCTGAGATTCCCGTCGAGCGCAATGCTACGATTCCGGTAGCCCTGCTTTCGGATGATCGCCATGCAAGAAGACCTCGACGCGCCTGCCCGCAAGCGCACCCACAACCTGGCCCATGACCTGGTCGCCAAACTGACCCAGAGCATCTTGCTTGGCCAGATGCTGCCCGGGGACAAGCTGCCGTCGGAGAACACGATTGTTCAGGAGCACGGGGTCAGTCGCACGGTGGTGCGCGAGGCGATCTCGAAGTTGCAGGCGTCAGGTCTCGTGGAAACCCGCCACGGCATCGGCACCTTTGTTATCGAGCGAGCACCGGAGCAGGGGCTGCGGTTGAACGTCGATACCGCGCTGGGGGTGCGCAGCATTCTGGAGTTGCGCATGGGTCTGGAAACCCAGGCCGCCGCTTTGGCGGCAACCCGTCGCACGGACAATCAATTGGCGCAGATGCGCGAAGCGCTGGACGACTATCAAAGCCTGCTGGCCAACAACGACAGCTGCGTCGAAGCCGACAAGCGCTTCCACTTGCTGATCGCCGAAGCCACCGGCAACGTGTGCTTCACCGAAATCATGCAGCATCTGGGCAGCGCCATGATCCCGCGCACCCGCGTCAATGCCGCCGAGCGCGGCGCAGTGGACTTGAGCAAGCTCGGGCAACTGGCCAACCTTGAGCACGAGGCGATTCTCAATGCGATCAAACGCCAGGATCCGGACGCGGCGCGGGCGGCGATGTGGCTGCACCTGACCAATAGTCGCGACCGGTTTTCGGCCGATCGCTGACCACCGTTTGTCTACTCGATAGCACCTCATCCGCGGCCCTGCTTCCATCGAGTACGGCCCAGAACAGAACCCGGTCAGTGCGCCGGATTTTTTGTGAAGCAGGCTAACCCAGTCATCGTTCTTCGCGAGCAAGCCCGCTCCCACATTTGATTTCCAGTGTTCATGTGATCAGTGTGGGAGCGGGCTTGCTCCGGGCGGCGTTCCGACGAAGGCGCCTGACGCCTCACCACAAATCAGCGATCAGATGCTGGCCACCGGAACCACCACCCGCCGCTCCAGGTTCAATGCCAGCACACTGACCAGCACCACCAGTGCTCCTGCAACGATCATCAACGTCGGCCGCTCGCCCAGCGCAAAAGCGGCAATCGCCATGGCGGTCGGTGGAATCAGATACAGCGTCATCGTTGCACGGCTCAAATCCACATGAGCCAGCACATACGCCCAGGCGAGATACGCAAGGGCACTTGGAAAAATGCCCAACCCGATGACCGCAAGCTGCACTTCAACCGGAGCGGTGATGACCTGGCTCACCAGCCCCGGAAGATAAACCAACAGCAAAAGCGTCCCGAACCAAACCGTGTAACACACCAGCGTCAGCCCGTCGTAGCGCCGCGAATGATGCTTCTGCAAGGCAAAGTAAAAACTCCACGAAACCGCCGCCAACACAATCAGCCATCCATGAGCGTCGATGCTCCCCAGTCCGTTATCCCCGGCCACCACAATCACCACGCCGATCAATCCCAGTAAAACGCAGCCCCAGCGCCACGCGCTCACCCGGTCCTTGAAGACGAAACGCGCCAGCAACGTGCTGAACAACGGCGTCGATTGCGCCAACACACTGGAGGCGCCGGCGCTGACACTTTGCTGGCCGAAGTTGAGCGCGACATGGTGCAGGCTCACGGCAAAGAAACCGAGCGCGAACAGCAGCGGCAGGTCACGCCTGTTCGGCAGGCTGATGCCCCGGAGCACCGCGACCACCGCCATGAATGCCGATGCCAGCAGAAACCGCAGCAAGGCCAGATGACCAGGCTCATAGGCCTGCAAACCGATGTGAATGCCGGTCGGTGAGTAACCCCAGCAGCCGACCACAAATGCCATGGCCAGGAAGATTTTGACGGGCGAACCGGGGGAGGGCGTGAGTGGCTTCATGATCGGGCACCTGTAGGCGGATGCATCCAGTATCAGAAGCCTGACTGTTCTCCACAACTGACTTATAGTGCGTCAACTCTTCACTTTAGGTGATGTATGGAGCTGGCACAGATACGCATGTTCAAGACCGTCGCCGAAGTCGGCAGTATCGCCCGGGCGGCCGAGTTGTTGCATTGCGTTCCGTCGAACATCACGGCACGGATCAAGTCCCTGGAAGCGGAGCTGGGTGTCGCGCTGTTGCTGCGCGAGGGCCGAGGGCTGCGAATCAGCCCGGCGGGGCAGACCTTTCTGGCTTATGCCGCGAAAATTCTCGCCCTGACGGCGGAAGCCAAGCGCGCGGTGGACCCTTCGGCCGAGCCGTCCGGGCCGTTGCGCATTGGCGCCATCGAGTCGTCGGCGACCGGTCGATTGCCGCGTTTGCTGGCGAAATTCCACAAACGTTTCCCGGCGGTGGCACTGGAACTGACCACCGGCACCTGGGGCCAATTGCTCGACGACACACTCAGCCACCGGCTCGACGGCGCGATCGTCGCGGTGGATGTCGAGCGCGCACACCTCAAACGCACGCCGATGTACCGTGAGGAGCTACTGCTGATTGCCTCGACGTCCCTGGGGCCGGTGCGTGACATCGCGGATTTGCAGGACAAGACCGTATTCATGTGGCCTCAGGGTTGTCCCTACCGGGCGGCGCTGGAGCATTGGTTGCTGCGGCAGGGGCATGCATTGCCGATTGTCAGCCTGGCCAGTTACGGGGCGATTGTCGGCTGCGTCAGTGCCGGGGCGGGTGTCGCGCTGGTGCCTAAAGGCGTGTTTGATCAGTACGCCAAAGGCGCCGGTTGCGTGGGCTATGAGTTCCCCGAATTGACCGCCATCGACAACCTGTTTTATTGGCATGAAAACGCCGGGGTTCACCCGGCGCGGGAGGCGTTTGTGGGGATGTTGCGTGAAGAGTTCGCCTGAGTTCCTGTGTGTTCGTTCTTGTTGATCATGTGACGCTGACATCGCGCATCAACAACCCAAACTGCAAATCCACCGCATCCGGAATCGGCAGGTACACGGTGTACCCATCCCCCGGCGCCACCTCGATCTGCTCGCCTTTGACGTTTTGCAGATCATGCAAATCGAATTGGAAGTTGCCCTTGGGCGTCATCAGTTCCAGGTGATCGCCCAGGCCAAATCGATTCTTCACCTTGACCTCCGCCATCCGGTCACGCCGCTCGCCGGTCAGCTCGCCGACAAACTGCTGCCGCTCCGACACCGAACTGCCGTGCTGGTAGTTCTGGTATTCGTCATGCACATGCCGCCGCAGAAAACCTTCGGTGTAGCCGCGCTGGGCGAGGGATTCCAGGTCCGTCATCAGGTTGCGGTCGAACTCGCGACCGGCCACCGCGTCGTCGATCGCCCGACGGTAAACCTGAGTGGTCCGCGCGCAATAAAAGTGGGATTTGGTCCGGCCCTCGATTTTCAGTGAGTGCACGCCCATCTGCGTCAGGCGCTCGACATGCTGCACCGCGCGCAGGTCCTTGGCGTTCATGATGTAAGTGCCGTGCTCGTCTTCGAAGGCCGGCATCAATTCGTCGGGCCGATTGGCTTCCTGCAACAGGAACACCTGATCGGTCGGGGCGCCGATGCCCAGGGTCGGTTCGGGCTGGAAGGTCTGCACGATTTCGCCGAGCTGGTTTTCCGTGGCCTGCTGCGCCGAGTACTTCCAGCGACAGGCATTGGTGCAACTGCCCTGATTGGCATCGCGCTTGTTCATGTAACCCGACAACAGGCAGCGACCGGAATAGGCCATGCACAATTCCGTGGACGAACACTTCCAGTTCCATCGCCGGGACCTGCTCGCGGATTTCGGCGATTTCTTCCAGGGACAGTTCCCGCGACAGGATGATTCGGCTCAAGCCTTGTTGCTGCCAGAACTCGACACTGGCCCAGTTCACCGTGTTGGCCTGTACCGAAAGGTGAATCGGCATCTGCGGATAATGTCGGCGGACCAGCATGATCAGGCCTGGATCGGACATGATCAGCGCGTCCGGCGCCATGGCAATCACCGGCGCCAGGTCTTTGAGGAAGGTTTTCAGTTTGGCGTTGTGCGGGGCGATGTTCACCACCACATAGAAGCGCTTGCGTTGAGCCTGGGCCTCGTGGATGCCGAGGGCCAGATTGGCGTGATCGAATTCGTTGTTGCGCACCCGCAGGCTGTAGCGCGGCTGACCGGCGTACACCGCATCGGCGCCGTAGGCGAAGGCATATCGCATGTTTTTCAGGGTGCCGGCGGGGGCGAGCAGTTCTGGAGGCAGGAGAGTCATGGCAGAGTCGGTCACAAAAGCCGCCGAGAGTAAGCGGCTTGCCAGCGGGGTTCATTGATCTGGATCTATGCTTGATGAACAAACGGATGGCACTCGCGCGAACCGTGGCGGACTAAGCATCAGGACGCGACATTGTGTCCTTGCGGACTGACATGGATCGGACATGAACGAAGAGACAGTACAAAACAAATCACTGGTGATCTTGCTAGGGCTGGTCACCGCCGCGTTTATCTGGATTTTGCTGCCGTTTTACGGTGCAGTGTTCTGGGCGGTGATCCTCGGCATCCTCTTCGCGCCCCTGCAGCGACGACTGCAACTGAAGTTCGGCTGGGAGCGCAATCTGACGTCGCTGCTCACCCTGAGCATCTGCCTGGTGATCGCGATTCTGCCGGTGATTGTCCTCAGTATCTTGCTGGTTCAAGAAGGGGCCTCGGTGTACAAGAGCATCGAAAGCGGCGAGCTGGACATCGCCGGGTATGTGACGCATTTCAAACACAGCCTGCCGCCGTACTTCCAGCACTTGCTCGATCGGGCCGGGGTTGGCGAGTTGGACGGGCTGCGGGAGAAAATCATCAAGAGTGCAGTGACAGGCAATGAGTTTGTCGCCACGCAGGTCTTCAGTTTCGGACAGGGCACGTTTGATTTTTTGGTGAGTTTTTTCATCATGCTTTACCTGCTGTTCTTCTTTCTGCGGGACGGCGCCGAACTGGCCCGCAAAGTTCGCGCTGCAGTGCCGCTGCAGGAGCACCAGAAACGTCGTTTGCAACTCAAGTTCAATCGCGTAGTGCGGGCGACGGTGAAGGGCAACCTGGTGGTGGCGATCACGCAGGGTGCATTGGGCGGTTTGATTTTCTGGTTTCTGGATATTCCGAGCGCGCTGCTCTGGGCGGTGCTGATGGCGTTTCTGTCGCTGTTGCCAGCGGTGGGGGCAGGGATCGTCTGGGCGCCGGTGGCGGCGTTTTTCCTGTTCGCCGGAGCGATCTGGCAGGGCGTGGTGCTGGGGCTGTACGGGGTTTTTGTGATCGGCCTGGTGGATAACGTGCTGCGACCGATCCTGGTGGGCAAGGATACAAAGATGCCGGACTATCTGATCCTTATCTCGACCCTTGGCGGTCTGGCGGTCTTCGGCCTCAATGGCTTTGTGATCGGGCCGCTGATCGCTGCGCTGTTTATGTCGAGCTGGGCCATCTTCATTGAAACCAAGCCGCGGGTGCAGCTGCCTTAAGCGCTGATTTGGCCTTGGCAGATGCGTTGCGACAGTGCCTGGGCAGCCGGCAGCGAGGTGAGCGGACCGCTGATCGGTTCGCCGTCCTGCACCAGGTACCAACAGGCGAGCAATCCTAGCTCTCTGAGCGGTGCGGGAACGGCGCTGCCGATAACGGACATGATCTGAACCTGGGACATAAGTACCTCCATCAATCTATGGAGCTACCTTACGGACCTGACGCCTGAACGGACAATCAACGCTTTCGATAGTCGTCATTGATGCCAATGAGTCATCGATTCAGTCGACCACCAGATCCAGCATATGAACCACTTCCTGCTCGTTGAGCAGGCCTTTTCGCACCAGGTTTTCTGCCAGCAGCGAAAGAAACTTGGCGCTGCGATGGCCTTCCAGGTGCTTGAGTTCGGTCAGTGCGTTGTACACCTTGCTGGAAGTGCACAAGCCGACAATGCGGTGCGGGTTTTGCGTGGGCATGAGGTCGTCCTTGTTTTTATCAACCTGTTGTTAACGGACAGATCCAAGATTGCGGACCTGACATGACATAAATATGACCGTTTTCCCCAAAGCGGGGGAAGGGTGGCGAGTCAATCTTGCCAACTTGCACCGCAAAGACTGTCCCGACAGCGACCTTGGCGAGATTTATCCAGACCTTTGCCGACGGACGGTCACAAAAAGGCCCCGCTGTTGAGGCGGGGCCTGATGATTCCGTTACCAGCGGCCATAGCCGTGGGGAGGGCCGTAATAACCGCGCGGTGGACCGTAATAACCACGTGGCGGGCCGTAGTAAACCGGCGGCGGGCCGTAATAGACCGGTTGTTGCACGTAGACCGGTGCCGGCTGGTAATAAACCGGTGGCGGGCCGTAGTAAACCGGTTGTGGCTGAGCGTAAACCGGTTGCTGTACATAGACCGGGCGGTTGCTGTTGATGATGGCCGAACCGACGATGGCCGTGCCAACGATCGCGCCAAATACCGCCGGCCCTTCCCAACCGTGACCGCCGTGACCGCCGCCAGCTTCTGCCTGCCCTGCGATAGCAAGAGCACCGATCAGCAAGGCTACTGTGGGGATTTTACGGATCATGATAGTTCCTCGGTTCTTCGCCCCGGCGCTTGTGTCTGCAATAGACCCAAGGATTGTCGCGGGGATACTTCTAAGACAGCGTTTTTTTCAAAATCAGCACAGCCGTTGGGTAAATTTTGTGTAAGGTCTGTACTAGTTTCTTTACGGTTCAGTGGGGCCGCGTGCAGACACGCCGTTATGATCGATCAGACCCGATGGATTGGCTAATCCCGTCCATCTGAAAGTGCTATTCAAGGAGATTTTTCATGCAGATGAACCCCGACAGAGACACCCAGCTGTGCATGTCGCTTTCCGCACGTCCCGGGAACTTCGGTTTGCGGTTTCACAATCATCTGTATGAGCAACTGGACCTGAATTTTTACTACAAAGCCTTCAGCAGTCAGGATCTGCCAGGCGCCGTTGGTGGCATTCGCGCCTTGGGGATTCGTGGTTGCGGCGTGTCGATGCCGTTCAAGGAGGCCTGCATTGCGCTGGTCGATGAACTGGATCCCTCCGCTGCGGCCATTCAATCGATCAACACCATCGTCAACACTAACGGCCATCTCAAGGCTTACAACACCGACTACATCGCGATCGCCCAGTTGCTTGATACCCACCAGGTGCCGAAGGAGTTGACCTTTGCCCTGCGCGGCAGCGGCGGCATGGCCAAGGCTGTGGCCAGTGCCTTGCGCGATGGTGGCTACAAAAATGGCCTGATCGTAGCCCGCAACGAGCGTGCCGGATGTGCGTTGGCCGAATCGCTGGGCTATCGATGGCAAGTGGAGCTGGGTTCGGAGCGGCCGCAGATGCTGATCAACGTCACACCGATTGGCATGTCCGGCCCCGAGGCCGATCAGCTGGCGTTCGATGTTGAAACCATCGCTGCTGCCGAGATTGTCTTCGATGTAGTGGCAGTCCCCTCGGAAACACCGTTGATTGTGCGCGCTCGTGCTGAAGGCAAGCGAGTGATCACCGGGCTGGAAGTGATCGCGATCCAGGCGCTGGAGCAGTTCGTGCTGTACACCGGCGTGCGGCCGACCGATGAGCAGTTTCACAAAGCCGTGGAATTTGCCCGAAGTGGCGTTGGCTCTCCTGGTGCCCAGCAAGCAAACCGTGACTGAGGTGACTCATGCATCCTGCCATTCTTAATCTGGATCAGGCCGAACTTGAACCGCTGCCCGAAGCGTTTGCCCCGACGGGGGACACCGCCGACCGCTATCAGCAACGGCAGGCGCGCATCGGCCAGCAACTTGGCGCGCAGAAGCTGGGTTATCGCCTGTACGTGCTGGAACCGGGGATGCGTGGCAGCCCGTTTCACAGTCATCGGGTCAACGAGGAGATGTTTTACATCGTGGCCGGGGAAGGGGAGGTTCGCTTGGGCGCCGAGCGCTTTCCCGTTCGCGCCGGTGATGTCATTGCCTGCCCGCCGGGCGGTCCTGAAACCGCGCACCAGATCATCAACACCAGCAACGCTGAGCTGCGCTACCTGGCGGTCAGCACCCAACAATCACCCGAAATTTGCGAGTACCCGGATTCCGGCAAGTATGCGGTGATGGACGACTTCAAGGTCGACGCCGAGGGCAATGCCTCGGGCTTCGTCGCCGTCGCCAGGCCGGCCGACGGCGTGGATTATTGGGACGGCGAGTAGAAGCACCGCAAACCTAATGTGGGAGCAAGCTCGCTTCCACATTAATATGTGCGTTGCACCGGGTTATTCGAGGCGGGCCAGACGCTCTTCCAGCGCCGCAATTCGCGCCTCAAGCTCTTCGATCCGCTCAACCGATACGCCACCACCCGCGCCACGCTCGGTCGGGTTCTGCCGTGCCGCCAGGATCGTTTCGATGTCCGCCGGGTCCCCCAAGGCGTGCATGTAGCGGTCTTCCCGCTGCCCAGCCTGGCGCGGAATCAGCAGTGCCAGATCGCGAGCAATCAGCCGTTCCAGTTGATGCACCACCTGTTCGGCATCTTCGAAGTCATGCATGCGGCCGCTGCGAGTCAGCAGTTCATTGACCGTTTGTGGGCCGCGCAGGAACAACAGCCCTGTCAAAATCACCTGGGCGGGCACCAATTCCAGGGCCTTGTCGACCTTATGCTCCCAACGGTCCGCACGGGTGCCCATCACCAGTTTGGTAAAACCGCGGCCTTCGAGGGCGCGCAGGCTTTGGCCGACCTGACCCTGGGTCAGGTTCATCACCGGTTCACGGCTGGTTTTCTGATTGCAGGCAATCACTAGCGCATTGAGGGTCAGCGGATAGGTTTCCGGGCTGGTGGCCTGTTTCTCGATCAGCGAGCCCAGTATGCGGATTTCCGTGCTGTTTAGCCGCGGCTCGTCTAAGGTCATCTCTTGCTCAGTGCTCATGGTTCTTTATCCTTCCCGGGGGCAATTTTGTCTCCTGCTGGGATGCACTTTAGATTGACGTGTGTCAATGGCAACTGAATTCGTCACGCCATATTGGCAGCTGTCACAAAACTAAATGAATTATTGACGCTTTTTTGACAATCCGACGAGCAACCTATGCGTGGCTGAGAATTGCCGGGACTCCTTGTGGGCATCTGGTAGCTTTGCTATCGACGATACAAGCCATATTGACTGGACTAGGGAGCAAAGCATGAAGCTGACGTGGGTATTGGCCAAAAACAGTGCGCTGACCGGCGCGTACTCCCTATGACCGTTCTGGTCACTGGCGCTGCCGGTTTCATCGGGTATCACACTGTTAAGCGTTTGTGCCTGGAAGGTCTTGAAGTCATCGGTATCGACAACCTCAACGACTATTACAGCGTTGAGCTTAAACGCGCACGGCTCAACGAGCTTGCGTCCTTGCCAGGCTTTCGTTTTCAGACCCTGGATATCGTCGACAAACCGGCATTGATGACGTTGTTCAAAGAACATCGTTTTACCGACGTTGTGCACCTGGCGGCCCAGGCGGGTGTTCGCTATTCACTGGACAACCCGGACGTCTACGCGGAATCGAACCTGGTGGGTTTTCTGAATGTGCTGGAAGCGTGCCGTCACTATCGCCCCGAGCACCTGATCTATGCATCAAGCAGCTCGGTGTACGGTACCAACAGCAAAATGCCGTTCAGTGTCGAAGACGCTGTCGATCACCCCATTTCACTGTACGCGGCCAGCAAACGTGCCAATGAGTTGATGGCTCACAGCTACTGTCATTTGTATGGTCTGAAGGCCAGCGGCCTACGCTTTTTTACCGTTTACGGACCTTGGGGGCGCCCCGACATGGCGCTGTTCAAGTTCACCGAAGCGATCCTCAACGGCCTGCCGATCGATATCTATAACCACGGCCAGATGGCGCGCGACTTCACTTACATCGACGACATTGTCGAAAGCATCGCCCGTCTGCGCCCACGGCCGCCGATCCCGGACGGGGAGGGCGACGGCGTTAACCGGATTTTCAACATCGGGCGTGGTATGCCGGTAGCTCTGCTAGAGTTCGTCGATTGTCTGGAATCGGCGCTGGGGACCAAAGCGCAGCGCAACTTTCTACCACTGCAGCCTGGCGATGTGGTCAAGACTTGGGCTGACGTGTCGGCATTGACCCAATGGGTCGACTTCCACCCTCAGGTGACGGTGGAAGCGGGTGTAGCGGAATTTGTGAAGTGGTATCGCCACTTTTATGGGAGATGAAATGTTCGCCCTTGATAAAAAGAAACCAAGGAATAAAGGGGGGACCCTATGAGTCATGAAATTTTTGTATCTGTACTGATTCCGGCAAAAAACGAAGCGAACAACTTAAAGCCCTTGATTGAAGAAGTGCGCACGGCCTTGGCCGACGAGGCGTACGAAATCATCGTCGTGGACGATGGCAGTACCGATGCCACCTTGCACGAATTGCGGCAGCTCAAAAACAGCGGCCTGAGCACGCTGCGTATCCTGCGTCATGAGCGTTCGCTTGGGCAAAGTACCTCGCTTTACCATGCAGCACTGGCTGCCAAGGGGCAGTGGCTGGCCACGCTCGATGGCGACGGCCAGAACGATCCTGCGGACATCCCCGGGATGTTGGCCTTGGTGCGTGGTGGACAGGGGATGGACGGGCTTCAGCTGGTGGCCGGGCACCGGGTCAACCGCCGCGACAACGCGAGCAAGCGCTGGGCTTCACGGTTTGCCAATGGTTTGCGCAGCCGCATGCTCAAGGACCAGACACCGGACACCGGTTGCGGATTGAAACTGATCGAGCGGGCGGCGTTTCTGCGCCTGCCGTACTTCGATCATATGCATCGGTTCATTCCTGCACTGATCCAGCGCCACAACGGCCGAATGATCACCCATCCGGTCAACCACCGTCACCGCACCTCCGGGGTCTCCAAATACGGCAACCTCGACCGTGCCCTGGTGGGCATTCTCGACCTGATCGGCGTCTGGTGGCTGATCCGGCGCACGCGCCTGAACGCCAATGCGCAGGAAATCGAAGGATGAATCTCTCCCGTGAAACCCTGTGGCTGGTGGTCGGCTTCGCCGGCCAGATAGCCTTTACCGGTCGCTTCGTCTTGCAGTGGCTGTACAGCGAATACAAGAAACGCAGTGTGATTCCAGTGAGTTTCTGGTACCTGAGCATCGTCGGTAGCGCCCTGCTGCTCGCTTATGCCATTTACCGGGAGGACCCGGTGTTCATTGCCGGTCAAGCCTTTGGCTCGATCGTTTATCTGCGCAATTTGCAGTTGATTGCCCGCAGCAAACACTTAAAGGACTGAGTCATGCGCAGAACGTTATCACCCCGGGTCGAATGCCTGGGTTTGATGTTACTCGCCCTGGTTTTGATCGGTGCCGGGCTGGGGCTACGTCAGCCGCAGAATGTCGACGAGGAGCGATTCCTTGGCGTTGCGCTCGAGATGTTGCAGCACGGCTCGTGGCTGATTCCACACCGTGCGGCAGAGATCTACGGCGACAAACCGCCGATTTTCATGTGGACGGTGGCGTTCTTCGCCTGGCTCACCGGTAAACCCGCTATCGCCTTGTATCTGCCGGGTCTTCTATCGGCCGTGACGGTCACCGCAGTGGTCTATGATCTGGCTCGACGGTTATGGCATCAACGTGCCGGTCGGATGGCGGCGCTCTTGTACCTGGCGACTTATCAGACCTATAGCATCCTGCAGACCGGCCAGATCGATAGCTTTTTGATTCTGTTCACCTCCGTGGGTATGTACGGTCTGGCGCGGCACCTGTTGCTCGGGCCGGCCTGGCGCTGGTTTTACCTGGGTTGCGCCGCCATGGGTATTGGTGTGATCACCAAAGGGGTTGGCTTCGTCCCGGCCCTGATGCTGATTCCGTATGCCTACGCGGTGCGCAAAGGTTGGCCCGGTGTGGTGGCCATGCCGGGCGAGGCGCGCAAGTGGCTGCTGGGACTGTTGGTCATGCTGGGCGCCATCGCGATCTGGTTACTGCCCTTGGCCTTGTCCATCGCGATCAATGGCACTGCTGACGAAGTCGCCTATGCGCGAGAAATTCTGCTGCGCCAGACCGCGGGACGCTATGCCGCTGCCTGGGACCATCGCGAGCCGTTCTGGTATTTCTTCGTTCACGTGATCCCGCAATATTGGCTGCCGCTGGTACTCGCGTTGCCGTGGTTGGTGCCCGCTTGGCGCCGGCAACTGCACAAGCGCGACGGCCGAGTGCTGGTGCTGCTGGGCTGGGTCGTGCTGGTGGTACTGTTTTTCTGTATCAGCAGCGGCAAGCGCAAGTTGTACATCTACCCGGCGCAGCCTGGGCTGGTGCTGGTGGCTGCACCGCTGATTCCCTGGTTGCTCAAGCGCTGGTTCAGTCAGCGTCCGCGTGGTCGGCGAGTATTCCAGGCACTGGTCGTGACCTGGTTTGCGCTTTGGATTGCCCGCGGTTTCATCGAGCCGATCAAGGACGGTCCCAACCCTCATGAGGCGATCATGGCGCAGGCGGCGACCATGACTCAAGGCGCCGACCTGGTGTTGGTCAATTGGCGCGAGGGCCATTGGCTGTTCGCACGACAACCGATCGTGCACTTCGGGATGGTCGGCTCCACCGTCGAGCAGGCGGCACTGTGGCTGCGCGAACACCCTCAGGCATACGCCTTGGTCCCCGACGAGCTGTTGAGCCAGTGTTTCAATCCCCAGGCCGCGCATGAGTTGGGCGAAACCTCCCGTGCACACTGGTCGATCGTCGGCGCCGATGCCGATAACGGCCAATGCCGTCCGGGACAACCCGTCAATGTCTATCGATTTACTTGGGACCAGAAAAAAACATGAGTAAAACATGGAAGGCTGGAGTTCTGCTGATCGCCGCGCTGGTCGGCATTAGCGTGGTTTCCGTTCATTTTGGCTGGCACGGGCAGTTGTACGCGCACTGGCATAACAGCTGGTATGGCAATCAGGCGCCAGACAAAAATATCTGGCTGCCAGACTACAAGGTCGCGATCGACGGCAAACCGATCCCGGGCATCACCGATATCTCCGGTATCGCCTATGACCCTGAGCACGACCGCTTTTTGGGTATCACCAATGGTGTGCCTATGGAAATTCTGGCGCTGACCCGTGACGGCGATTTGCTCGAACGCTACCCCTTGATCGGTTTCCAGGACACCGAAGGCATTGCTTACATGGGCAAAGGGCGGGTGGTCATCGTTGATGAACGGTTGCAGCGGCTGCACATTTTTACCCTGCCGGACACCCCTGGCCCCATCCGTGCAGAGCAAACCCAATCTCTCGCCATTGAGATCAATCTGAGCGAGCATAACAAGGGGTTTGAAGGTGTGACCTATGACCCGGCCAATGACCGCATCTTCGCCATCAAGGAGCGTGATCCGCGGCAACTGTACTCAGTCACCGGCATGCTCGGCTCCATTGGCAACCAAATGCAGATCCGTATCAAGGACTTGACGACCTGGGTCGACCGCAGCGTTTTCAGCAAAGACCTTTCCGAGGGTTACTACGATCCTCGGACCGGCCACTTACTGTTGCTGAGCGAACAGTCCAGCAACCTGACCGAACTGGACCAGCAGGGTAACTTCGTCAGTATTCTCTCCCTGCGCGCCTTGGCGGGGGACCTCAAACATACGCTGCCGCAAGCCGAAGGCATGACCATGGACAGCGCAGGCGAGCTTTACATCGTGAGCGAGCCCAATCTGTTTTACCGGTTCACTCAATCGAAGGCTGGTCTGTCGGCGAGTGCAGAAAAACACTGACGAAGTTGAAGTTTTCATGCCGGCAAGGGGCTAACGTGCGCAGATCGTTCAGAGGTGCGCTGCGTTTCCCCACCGGATAAAAGACCCGCCGCAGGGGGGCCGCGCATGGCTATAATCGCCCCACGTTTCCCTCCTGTCACAACACGAGATTGCCATGACTATTTCCCTGTACGCCGCTTCCGTCCCGGTTTTCAAACAAATGCTCAACGCCCTGAGCGACGTTTTGAACAAGGCCGAAGCCCACGCCACTGCCAAGAACATCGATCCAAACGCTTTCCTGCAAGCCCGTCTGTACCCGGACATGTTCCCGCTGGTCCGTCAGGTGCAGATCGCCGTTGATTTCGCCAAGGGCGTTTCCGCGCGTCTGGCCGAAGTTGAACTGCCGAAATACGACGACACCGAAACCACCTTCGCCGAACTGCAAGCGCTGATCGCCAAAGTGCTGGCCTTCATCGGCGAGATCAAACCGGAACAGATCGACGGCAAGGAAGGCATCGAAATCATCACCCGTCAGGGCACGCCGAAAGAGAAGCGCTTCACTGGCCAGGCTTACCTGCTGAGCTACGGTCTGCCGCAATTCTTCTTCCACGTCACCACCACCTACGCACTGCTGCGTCACAACGGTGTGGAAGTGGGCAAGCGCGATTACATGGGCGCGTTCTAAACCTCCCAGCGTAAAAAAGCCCGCCAAGGTTCGCGCCTTGGCGGGCTTTTTTTTGGTGAATCAAAAGATCGCAGCCTCGTTTCACTCGACAGCTCCTACATTGAGATGCGTACCGCCTGTAGGAGCTGTCGAGTGAAACGAGGCTGCGATCTTTTGATCTTTGTTAAGCCAATCGCTGGGCTTTCTCGTCTTCACCCAGGCAAGCGGCGGCCGTAAACAGTACGTCGGTGGAGGAGTTCAGCGCGGTTTCCGCCGAGTCCTGCAGCACACCGATGATGAACCCGACGGCCACCACCTGCATGGCGATTTCACTGGGGATGCCAAACAGGCTGCACGCCAGTGGAATCAACAGCAACGAACCGCCCGCCACGCCCGAAGCGCCACAGGCACAGATCGCCGCGACGATGCTCAGCAGGATGGCGGTCGGAATGTCCACGGCGATGCCCAGCGTATGCACGGCGGCCAGGGTCAGCACGGTAATGGTGATCGCCGCGCCCGCCATGTTGATGGTCGCGCCGAGCGGGATCGAGACCGAGTAGGTGTCTTCGTGCAGGCCCAGGCGCTTGCTCAGTTCCAGATTGACTGGAATGTTCGCCGCCGAACTGCGGGTGAAAAATGCAGTGATGCCGCTTTCGCGCAAGCACGTGATTACCAGTGGATAAGGGTTGCGACGCAGTTTCCAGAACACGATGACCGGGTTCATCACCAGCGCCACAAACAACATGCAGCCCAGCAGCACCGCCAGCAGATGCACATAGCCGATCAAGGCACCGAAACCGGAGGTGGCGAGGGTCGAAGCCACCAGGCCGAAGATCCCCAGCGGCGCGAAACGGATCACCAAGCGCACGATCAGGGTCACGCCGTTGGACAAGTCGCCGAGCACCTCGCGAGTGGTGTCACCGGCATGGCGAATGGCAACGCCCATCCCAATCGCCCACGCCAGAATGCCGATGAAGTTGGCATTCATCAGCGCGCTGACCGGGTTGTCGACCACGCTCAACAGCAGGCTTTGCAGCACTTCACTGATACCGCCCGGCGCGGTGACCGCAACGTCGTGAGTCGCCAATACCAGGCTCGAGGGGAACAACGTACTGGCGACAACGGCCACCACCGCCGCCGCTAACGTTCCCAGCAGATACAGAAACAGGATCGGCCGGATGTGGGTTTCCTGGCCGTGCTTATGGTTGGCAATCGAGGCCATGACCAGCACGAACACCAGAATCGGCGCGACAGCTTTCAGCGCCGATACGAAGACTTTGCCGATAAACGAGGTGGACTTCGCTACCTCCGGTGCGAACAGGGCCAGGGCAATCCCGGCGATCAGGCCGATGATGATTTGTGTGACCAGGCTTAAGCGTTTCAGGCGTAACCATAGAGAAGGGGATGGAGCGGTCATAAAACGGCATCTCTGATTTTTTTAGGTGCGGGGGTATCGCGACATCAATGCCAATCAATGGCCGATGAACAGGGTGTACGTATCGCAGGGCGCGGACTTTATCACAGCGTGGCCTTTATCCTTCAGACCTGTGACGATCTGCCGCCCGTGGGCCAACGAGATCGGCAGGTTCGTGCAACCCTGATCGGAAACACTCTGTTAAGATTCGCCATCCTCATTTTCAAGTCATGCCAGTGGGCCTTCGGGCTATCGCTGGTGTCGTCGTTTTCTGGAGTTCTGCATGCTGTTGCCCATCCTTCTGTTGTCTGCCGCCGGTTTCACGGTGCTGACCACGGAATTCATCATCGTCGGCCTGTTGCCGGCGATCGCTCGAGACCTTGAAGTCACCATCCCGCAAGCGGGTTTGCTGGTGACCTTGTTCGCCTTCACGGTCGCCGCATTCGGGCCGTTCCTGACCGCGTATTTCGCCCGGTTCGAGCGCCGCAAATTGTTCATCTCGGTGCTGATCATGTTCGGCCTGGCCAACACCCTCGCGGCGTTTGCGCCGAACATCTGGGTGATGTCCGTCGCCCGATTGATCCCTGCGTTGGGGCTGCCGGTGTTCTGGGCGCTGGCCAGTGAGACGGCGGTAGACATCGTCGGCCCGGATTACGCTGGCCGCGCCATCGCCAAGATCGGATTCGGGATTGTCTGCGCCACGGTGTTCGGCATTCCGGTGGGTACACTGATCTCCGATGCGTTCGGTTGGCGCAGTGCCTTCGGCATTCTGGCGGTGATCGCGTTTGCCAAGGCATTGCTGCTGTTTATCTACCTGCCGAAAACCAATCTGCATCAGCATCAAGTGAGCTTCAGTTCGCAATTCAAAATTTTGCGCAGCCCGCTGATGGTGGGGCATGTGCTGCTGTCGATCCTGGTGTTTAGCGGCATGTTTACCGCTTACACTTATCTGGCGGACATTCTTGAGCGACTGGCCGGTTTCAGCGGGACGCTGGTCGGCTGGTGCCTGATGGGCTTCGGCGCGGTCGGCTTGATCGGCAACTCATTGGGCGGCCGCGCGGTGGATCGTCATCCGTTGATCGCCTCGATGATGTTCTGCGCGTTCATGATCGCCGGCCTGGTGGCATTGGTGCCGAACATTCATTCGCCGCTGGGTCTGGCAGCGGCGATGGGGATTTGGGGCGTGACTCAGGCGGCGTTGTTCCTGGTCAGCCATGTGCGATTGATGAAGGCTGCACCCGAAGCGCCGGCGTTCGCGGCATCGCTGAACATCGCCGGGGCTAACCTCGGGATCGGCCTGGGCGCCATGATCGGCGGTAGGGTCATCGACGGTGTAGGCCTGCAAGGTCTTGGTTTCGCGGCGGCCGCTTTTATCCTCGCCTCGATCCTCTTGGCCATCGCGCTGATGACCTTCAAGCCCCGCGAAGTCTGCGCCTGACACCTCACATCTCGGTGAACAGCTCGCGTCGGGCACCTTCGGTAATGGCGACAATGCCGGGGTGCTTGACCTTGCGTTCCACCGAAATGGCGTAGAACGACTCGGTCACCGCGTCGGTCTGGCCAATCAACTCCACACCGTATTGGCGTTTCACCTCGTCGGCAATCACGCTCGGGCCGATGAAGATCCCGCTACCGGATTGGCCGAAAGCCTGCATCAAGGCGCTGTCGTCGAACTCGCCGACGATGCGCGGCTGGATCTGCTGCTCGGCAAACCAGCGCTGCAAGCGACTGCGCACCACGGTCTCCGGCCCTGGAATCAGCAGCGGTGCGCCGTGCAGGCTGCGGGGGAAATCCTGACCGTATTGCGCCGCCAGTTCAGCAGTGGCGAAGAAGCTGATCCCGCATTCCCCGAGTTTCTGGCTGTAGCCCTTGATGTCCAGGTGCGAGGGCATCGGGCTGTCGGAGATCACCAGGTCGAGACGCTGGATCGCCAGATCGGCGAGCAAACGTTCGAGTTTGTCTTCGCGACAGGTGATGCGCAGCGGCTCGCTCAATTCCATGGTCGGCGCAATCAGCCGATAGACGATGGATTTGGGCACCACGTCGGCCACACCAACCCGAAACAGAATCTGCTGTTCGTTGGGCTGAGCTCGCAGCATCAGCTCCAGTTCGCCGCCCAGCTGAAACATTTGCTCGGCGTAGGGCAGGGTCTGACGGCCGGCTTCAGTGAGTTCCAGTTGTCGGCCAACTCGGCGAAACAGCTCAATGCCATAGGTTTGTTCGAGCAGGGAAATCTGCCCGCTGATGGTCTGCGGCGTCAGGTTCAGCTGCTCGCAGGCGCGCACGATGCTGCCGGTCTTGGCCACCACCCAGAAGTAATGAAGCTGTCGGTAATTCAACATGATGTTTATGACCTGTAGGAGCTGCCGCAGGCTGCGATCTTTTGATCTTGTTTGTAAAAGCGAAGATCAAAAGATCGCAGCCTGCGGCAGCTCCTACGTAAAGCGATCGGCGTACGCAGATCTGGATTCGTAAAAACCGAAGTATAACCGCTAGAAATACGAATTTTCCTGAAGTGTTTGACTCCCTAGAATGCCCCGCTATCGACGGGCGGCCTTTTCGGCCCTGTCTGTTCTATCGAGGAAAGCATCATGAAGCTTAAAACCACGGCACTGTTGATCACGTCTTTACTGGTATTGGCCGGTTGTGACCAGGCCGAAAAAAGCGCTCAGCAACTGATGGGCAAGGCTGCCGAAACCGCCAAACAAGCGATCGACGACACCCACAAAGCCGCAGAGCAGGCAATCAGTGACGCCACTGGCGGGCTGATCAGCAAGAAAGAACAGCCGGCCAAAGAAACGGACAAAACCGAATCTTCGTCCCAGGAAATCTAAACCGTCTTAAAAGAGTCAGGACTGACCCATGGAATACCTTTTAGAACTTGCTGCAAGCCCCACCGCCTGGGTTGCCCTGGCTACGTTGATCGTCATGGAAATCGTACTCGGCATCGATAACCTGATCTTCATTTCGATCCTGACCAATAAACTGCCCGAGCAGCACCGGCAGAAGGCGCGGCGCATCGGTATCGGCATGGCGCTGATCCTGCGACTGGCGCTGCTGAGCACCATCGCGTTCATCGTCCAGTTGACTGAGCCTGTGATCGATATCTTCGGCCAGACGTTCTCCTGGAAGGACATGATCCTGATTGCCGGCGGCCTGTTCCTGTTGTGGAAGGCGACCACCGAGATCCATCACAGCATGGACCCTGCACCGGATGATCCGACGTCGGCCACCTCGACCGTGACCTTGGGCTTTGCCGCTGCGATCGGTCAGATCCTGCTGCTGGACATGGTGTTCTCCATCGACAGCATCATTACCGCTGTCGGCATGACTGAGCATTTACCGATCATGATCATCGCGGTGGTGGTGTCGGTACTGGTGATGTTGCTGGCGGCTGATCCTCTGGCCAAATTCATCAACGACAACCCGACGGTGGTGATGCTGGCGCTGGGCTTCCTGATCATGATCGGCATGACGCTGATCGCCGAAGGCTTCGGCGCCCATGTACCGAAAGGCTACGTGTATGCGGCCATGGCGTTCTCGGCGACGATCGAAGGTTTGAACATGATGTCGCGCCGGGCAAAGCAGAAGCGTTTAGTCGCTGAAGCTTAATCTGCATTAAACGAAACGGCCGCCTGTGCTCGAAAGAGCCCAGGCGGCCGTTTTTGTTTGCGCTACACAATGGTGTCGTTCAGTGCGCGGTAACGTGGTGTGCATCGGTTGTATCGGTTTGCGCTACCGGCACCGACTGAGCCGGATGATGGTGCCGGCGGGTAATTCGCAGGACTCCCCATAACATGGCGGCGGCAACGGCCAGCCAGCCAGAAATCAACATCACAATGGTCATTGTCAGGCTCATCAGTGCCTCCTCTTCGCCCTGCTGCAGGCACACACTCTTTGCAAATGACAGTCTAGTCGCTGCTGTGTTTCAGGCTATTGACCAAAGGTCGGCTGTCACCAATCAGTTCGCTCTATCGAATGCCATCATCTGCCGGTTAAGGCTATACCGCTGCCGCGCGGCGTCCTATGATCGACGGCCAAGCCGGGAGCGTGAACGCCTGGCGTCTAAATCAAGAGAGTGATGATGGTGCGGGTATTTTCTCGAATTCGATCTTTAGTGCTGGTCGTTGGCTGCGTTGCAGGTCTGGCTGGCTGCGCGGGGAGTGTGGCGCCTGAAATCAAGCGCCTGCCGGAGCGAGTCGAGCTCAGTGGCACGTTTTACCGTGGCGTGGCGAATCAGAGTGGGCCGCAAGTGCTGGCCAGCATGTTGTCCCAGCAAGGCATTGTGATTACGCCAGGTTTGCTCGAAAAACCGTTGCATTTGCCGGGTGCCAAAGCCCAGTTGCAGCAGAACATGCAGAACCTCGCTCGCGAGTACGGCATGGTCGTCTATCCCCTCGACAGCAATCTGCCTGCACTGTTGACCCAGGTTGCGGCCGGTTACCCGGTAATGGTGCGTTTCACGGAAGGCTCGGCGTTCTGGGCTGAACCGCGTTACGCCATTCTTGCCGGGTACAACCGTCAGAAACAGACAGTGCTGCTGCGCTCGGGCATGAATCGTCGGGAGTTGATGGGCTTTGGTTCGTTTGAATCGGCGCTCAAGGATGCCGGTGGCTGGGCCGTGCTGATTCAGAAGCCGAATCAACTGCCGGCCAATGTCGATCAACAGCGATGGCTCAAGGCCGCGAGCGACCTTGCCCAGGCAGGTCAGGAGCAGGCGGCCGCCAGGGCGAAGAAAGCGCTGAACGCGCAATAAGTCCGTTCGTCATCTTTCAGGCACCCCTGCACTTTGCCGACCTCTAAGCAAGTAGGGCCCGGATTTCTCCGGGCCAGACTCAAAGGAGGTGCCCATGGCACATTCCACTACCCCCGTCGGCCCGCACTCGTCTGAGCATTCTTCGGGCGATGAGTTGGGGTTCGATCCCGATTCGCCGGACCTCGCTGATCCTCAGGTCGACCCCATCGGACCTGCAAAGGCCCCCAGGGATGTGAAGCCGGGCGACAATACCAAGGCTCCAGCGAAGCCTTACGATCCACTTGCCGATCTGAAATCCTGAGCCTTAGTGAGGTGCGTATGTCTACCGATTCGAGTTTCAACGACAAACGTCCGGACAGCGTTCCAACCAGCCCCGAAAAAGACATCGACCCCGTGATGGATCCGGACAGCCCGTTAAGGGATCCTTTGGCCAGGCCTGTGGTCGTGCCGACGGAGCATCCACAGGGCTGGAATGACCCGAATGCCGGGGACGGCATTCCGGATGACGACCAGATGCCGCTGCCGAATGACTGACGCCGGACGAAAAAAGCCCCGAATAGTCGGGGCTTTCTTTCATCTGTCGTTTACTTATTTCGACGCTTCAACCACGCCGCTCTGACGATGCTTGAGGTTCTTGTTGGATTTGTACTGCAAGGCTACAGACGGCACGTTCGTGCCTTGGCCGGTTTCCACCCAGCTGCGAATACGGCTGGCATCGGCAAAGTGTGTGTACTTGCCGAAAGCATCGAGGATGACCAGCGCAACCGGGCGGTTGGCCATGCTGGTGACCAGCACCAGGCAGTGACCGGCCTCGTTGGTGAAGCCGGTTTTCGTCAGCTTGATGTCCCAGTTCGGCTTGTTGACCAAATGGTCGGTATTACGGAAACCCAGGCTGTAGTTGGGTTTACGGAACGAGACGGTTTTTTCCTTGGTGGTACTTAGCTCAGTCAACAGCGGGTACTTGTGCGCAGCGATCAGCAGTTTGCTCAGGTCGCGGGCCGTGGACACGTTGCGAGGGGAGAGGCCGGTGGGTTCGACAAAGTGGGTACTGGTCATGCCCAGTGCTTTCGCTTTGGCATTCATTGCGGCAATGAACGCAACGTAGCCGCCCGGATAGTGATGGGCCAGGCTCGCGGCAGCGCGGTTTTCCGAGGACATCAGGGCAATCAGCAGCATTTCCCTGCGCGGCATTTCGCTGTTGAGTTTCACGCGGGAGAACACGCCTTTCATTTCCGGCGTGTCGCTGATGTTGATGGACAGGTATTCGTCCATGTTCTGTCTGGCTTCAACCACGATCAGCCCGGTCATCAGTTTGCTGACGGAAGCGATCGGCACAACCACGTCAGGATTGCTGGCATAGATGACTTTGTTGGTCTGCAGATCCATCAGCAATGCACTGCCGGAAGCGATCTTCAGTGTTGACGTATCTCGCGGCGCCGAAGTGGTGTCGGCAGCGTTGACCATTGGCGTGGTGAAAGTCCCTGTAAATGCAAAAAATAGGCTCAGGATGGAAAGACGGATTTTCACGCTGGCAGACTCGTTAGGTGTGGATAAGCCGTTCTGTAACGGGTTGTTTCTTTAAAACCGACGCATTTTAGGAGTATGGCTGAAGAACTGTCGATGGTTGTTCAATGAACAGGTCAAAGTCCTTGAAAACCCCTACAAGCAGTAGGTTTCCGGCGAGCGGTAAAGTTTTTAATTCAGGCAAAAAGAACCCCGCCAATGGCGGGGTTCCTTTGTTCGTCGCAGCCATGAAAATGCGAACTCAGCTGTGCAGTGTTTCGGCTGCGTACAGCGTGTTTTCCAGCAGGCAAGCGCGGGTCATCGGGCCAACGCCACCCGGGACTGGAGTGATCCAGCCGGCGCGGGGCAGGGCGGTGTCGTAGATCACGTCACCAACCAGTTTGCCGTCTTCCTGGCGATTGATGCCGACGTCGATCACGATCGCGCCTTCCTTGATCCACTCACCCTTTACCAGCCCCGGCTTGCCGGCGGCGACCACCACCAGATCGGCGCGACCGACGTGGCCCGCCAGATCCTTGGTGAAGCGGTGGGTGACGGTCACGGTGCAGCCGGCCAGCAGCAATTCCATTGCCATCGGGCGGCCAACAATGTTGGAGGCCCCGACAACCACTGCGTCCATCCCGTAGAGATCGACACCGGTGCTTTCCAGCAACGTCATGATGCCTTTAGGGGTGCATGGACGCAGCAGCGGAATACGTTGGGCGAGGCGGCCGACGTTATAAGGGTGGAAACCGTCGACGTCCTTGTCTGGACGAATGCGTTCCAACAATTTGGAGGCGTCCAGGTGTTCAGGTAAAGGAAGCTGAAGCAGAACGCCATCAATCGCCGGGTCGTCGTTCAGGCGATCGATCAGATCGGTCAGCGCTTCTTGAGTGGTTTCGGAAGGCAGGTCGTAGGCTTGGGAAATGAAGCCGACCTCTTCACAGTCTTTACGCTTGTGCGAGACATAAACCTGAGAGGCGGGATCGCTACCGACCAGGATCACCGCGAGACCGGGCGTGCGCAGACCTTGCTGGCGACGCTCGTTGACGCGTTTGGCGATCTGCTGGCGCAGGCTGGCGGCGATCGATTTGCCGTCGATTAGTTGTGCAGTCATTGCGCGTGATTAACCATCGAGAGGGGAAAAAAAGAGAACGCATTCTCGCATGTCATGAGGTGAGGGCAAAGGCGCTTGGTCTGCAAATTCCCCTAACCCCTTTAATTAAATGAATTTTTTTTAAAAAAGAGTTGACGACCTTCAGGGTCACCTATAACATTCGTCGCACTTGTCGGGCACAGCCTAGCACTGGTTAAGAAGGTCGAGCAGAGTTGATGTTTAATTCGGTGAGACTGAAAGCACTTAGTTTGTAATCGTCCAAGAATACAGATTAACAAGGCGCCCGTAGCTCAGCTGGATAGAGCATCCGCCTTCTAAGCGGATGGTCGCAGGTTCGAGTCCTGCCGGGTGCGCCATTAGGCAGCTTTGGCACAAGTAGCGCAACATGGCAATATGGTGGGCGTAGCTCAGTTGGTAGAGCACGGGATTGTGACTCCCGTTGTCGAGGGTTCGATCCCCTTCGTCCACCCCATATTTAGAAAGGCGCCAGATTAACAGTCTGGCGCCTTTGCTTTAAAAGCTTGATGCGGATGTGGTGGAATTGGTAGACACACTGGATTTAGGTTCCAGCGCCGCAAGGTGTGAGAGTTCGAGTCTCTCCGTCCGCACCATTACAAGTAGCTATTTAATAGCAGAAAACGGCGCAGCACCTGAAAAGGGCTGCGCCGTTTTTGTTTTAGAAGTCTGAATTTTCAAAGCGGCCGCAGGTTCTGGGCCGAGAGGGCGGCTCGGATCGTCGGATTTATGTTTCTCGATGATGCTGGCTCGCCCGTTGGTCCCCTTGTGGGGTCGACTGTCAGGGATGGATTGCCGATGCCTTCTATATATAGAAGGATTGGTGCAGAGCCCTGGCATGATTGGCTGTATTTGCTAACAGGGCGAGGCACAACCGTTTGTCCCCGCCTATAAATTGCCTGCTGCTTTTTTACCCGTTTTCAGTAGGGTGACTTCTTGAGTTTGACCCACTAGAATGCATGCCCTTGGTGCGACACGCGTGGCGTGTCTCCTAAACTTCGAGGTGTAGTGTCATCTTGAAGGGTTTTCGAAAGAGAGCCGAGAGCTTGGGTACCCAGCCCCAAGAAACAAAACCCTCCCAGAAGTCCAATGCCTTCAAGGACTTGCCGCAGCGGCGGTGGCAAACTCAAGGTCGATTAGCGCTCGGTAGCTCGACCGCAGTACTGGATTTTCTGGTATTGGAGTGCCTACTACACATCAGCCCTATTCAGGGCTAAACCCATGCGGGAGAGAATCCCCGCTGGGGTTCCCTCCTGCTTTTGAAACAGGAGGTAACAATTCTTTGGGCATGCTGCCTCGGCAGTCCCTGCTCACATCAAACCGGAGACATGAGCGAAAGCTCTGTCTGTCATTGTTCAGCCATTGCCTGTTTGGAGTGGCAGCGGACTCGTTGTGCGACCAACGATAGCCTAGGAAGACATGCGTCACTGGTGACGGTGGGGTGTGAAGCTCTTCCAACAATGTAGCCCCCGTATGGGTGCGTCTTCGCCGTGAGGTGGAGCGCAGATGCTCGGAGCAGTACCGGGTTGAGGCGCTAGGCTGGCTGGTATGGGTAACACAAGTGAACTGCTAATAAACGTCGTCAGCATTACGGTGCCTAATCTGCTGATAGGCATTAACCAAAAAGGTGATGCGACCGGTTGTTCTGGTCAAGGGTCGGAACACGTCGTCACATAAGGTCGCCGGCGAATAGGCAGACTCTAACCCAGTCGTGTGACAGGCAGGGAACGTGGTAAGCCCGTATGGCTGCCTTCGGGCAGGTGAGCCGTAAGGTGAGCTGTTGGCTGTGCGGGTATGGGATCGCAGAGAAAGCGAAAGCCGGGCTGTAATGACTCGGATAGGGGTTGGGACATTACCCCACGGGAAACCGGGCAGACTTCTGCGTGGTCTTTCGTCGCATGAACTCTGAGTAAACCTGTCTCAATGAGACTAGAGGTCCAGTTGTAACGGATCTTTTATTAATCTAACCCTGACGGGAACGTCCATTCCCGTCAGGGGATGCGTACGTCTTTCGCTTGGGGAAACTTGAGAGGAAGGCAGCATGTTAGAACATAGCCAAATGGCCGTGTCTGCGCCTTCCGGCGCTCCGCAGCACTGGCA
>NZ_SOPU01000038.1:0-300 GCF_004402115.1 Pseudomonas sp. F01002
CGCCTTCGGCCACAGAGCCGTTGGCGGTCAGGCTGACCGTCGAAATGTTGATTGTGTCAGTCACCTCAGTGACTGCCGCCGCCGGGCTGGTCACCAGGTTCTCGAAGTTGCCGCCGGTAGCGGTGGTAATCGTGGCGCTGACTTTGCCGGCGTCAATGTAGGCATCGTCTTTCGGCGCGTCGACGGTGACGGAACCGCTGGTAGCGTTGGCGGCGATGGTGATCACGGCGCCGTTGCTCAGGGTCACAGTCACTGGCGTGCCGGCAGCGTTGGTCAGTGTTGCGGTGTAAACGATGGAGC
>NZ_SOPU01000039.1:0-304 GCF_004402115.1 Pseudomonas sp. F01002
ACGGTGATGCCACCCTCGGGAACAGGCCCTCTGGAGTCCGACACGGTGGTAAGGGTGGGGGTAATCAATGCCACCGCTCTGATGGTATAGGTGCGCAGCGGGAAGGTCACCGCCGTAGCGGTATCGAGCACCTTATCGAAGTTCACCCGGAAGGTGACCTTTAGCTCGCTGCCGTCCTTGAGTGTTTTCAGCCAGTCCCTGGGGGCCAGCGAGATCGGCCCTGACGTCGAAGCATGCGGCACACCGGCCCAGACGACCTGCTCGGTCGGTGCGCCGTTATCCAGGATGCCGTCATAGCGCAGCC
>NZ_SOPU01000040.1:0-304 GCF_004402115.1 Pseudomonas sp. F01002
CACCGGCAACTCGCGGCTGGATGCGCCCATCCTCAAACAGGCCAACGGCAACGAGCTTGACCTCGACACGCTGGGCGATGAAAAGTTGATTTTGCAGGTCTGGGCGGCGTCGTCCACCGAGGTGGGCGATGTCATCATCATGAACCTCAAGGGCACCACCCTTGAGGGTGAGGCCATCGACATCAAGGTCCACGAAACGATCAATAACGTGCCCTCGGTGGTCGAGGTACTGCTGTCCAACGCCGCCGCCCGGGCCCTGGCGAAAACCCAAGGGGTGTTTTCCTACGAACTGGAACGCGCGGGC
>NZ_SOPU01000041.1:0-310 GCF_004402115.1 Pseudomonas sp. F01002
CACCGGCAACTCGCGGCTGGATGCGCCCATCCTCAAACAGGCCAACGGCAACGAGCTTGACCTCGACACGCTGGGCGATGAAAAGTTGATTTTGCAGGTCTGGGCGGCGTCGTCCACCGAGTTCAAGGTGGGCGATGTCATCATCATGAACCTCAAGGGCACCACCCTTGAGGGTGAGGCCATCGACACCAAGGTCCACGAAACGATCAATAACGTGCCCTCGGTGGTCGAGGTACTGCTGTCCAACGCCGCCGCCCGGGCCCTGGCGAAAACCCAAGGGGTGTTTTCCTACGAACTGGAACGCGCGGGC
>NZ_SOPU01000042.1:0-322 GCF_004402115.1 Pseudomonas sp. F01002
TCAGCGAGAAGGGCTGTGAGTCTTGTGGCCTATTCGTCCCTCGAGTTACGGTGTATTTAACCGTCACCGGCTTGCCCAGGTTAAAGGCAATGACCGACACCGGTACCGGGATCTCAAGACCGATGCTGCTGATGGGGGCCGCCGTGGTGGTGTGCGAACCTTCGGCCGGGGTGCCGGCAGCGCCGGTCCACGTCACGCTCAGCAGGTCGGTGGGTAGCAGGACGCCCTGAGGGACCACCACGGTGAGGGAGTCTTTGGCGGCGATGGGGTTTAGGTTGTTGTCGACGGTTTCTTTAACGGAAGGCGGATTCAGCATGAGGGC
>NZ_SOPU01000043.1:0-326 GCF_004402115.1 Pseudomonas sp. F01002
ACCGCTTGCTCACGGCTGTACGGATGCGTCCATTCACCGACGATTTCCGCCGCGGTGTGCGGGGCGTTTTTCAGCGGGTTGTCGTCCTTGTCCAGGGTGCCGTTTTCCACCGCGCGGATTTCTTCGCGGATGCGGATCATGGCGTCGCAGAAGCGGTCCAGTTCTTCTTTGGATTCGCTTTCGGTCGGCTCGATCATCAAGGTGCCGGCGACGGGGAACGACATGGTCGGGGCATGGAAGCCGAAGTCGATCAGGCGCTTGGCGACGTCATCGACGCTGATGCCGCTGCTGTCTTTCAACGGGCGCAAATCGAGGATGCATTCGTG
>NZ_SOPU01000044.1:0-330 GCF_004402115.1 Pseudomonas sp. F01002
AGGCCGATCGAGCGCAGGCGCTCACGGATGGCCTTCATTTGCGCTGGCGGTGTGCCGGTTTCGATGATGGAGGACACGAACGCCGCGAATCCCGGCGCAGCCCATCCGCTCTGCGGCGAAAGCTCGGTGTGGACGAAGTCCAGGCCATAAAACGCATGGTCCTTGTTCTCGATGCGCCCGAAGAGATGGGCGTGGCACTGCTTGCAGGCGTGCCGCTGGATGGTGGCGGTTTCGT
Organism: Pseudomonas sp. F01002; assembly: GCF_004402115.1. Taxonomy (NCBI): domain Bacteria; kingdom Pseudomonadati; phylum Pseudomonadota; class Gammaproteobacteria; order Pseudomonadales; family Pseudomonadaceae; genus Pseudomonas; species Pseudomonas sp. F01002. The sequence continues at coordinate 236 of NZ_SOPU01000044.1, forward strand.
CGACAATTTCCAGTTTTTCGCCGTGGGCAATGACGCTGACCTAATCTCGAGGCACCACGCCGATGACGGCGAATGTCGCGTTTTGTGGTTTCCAG
>NZ_SOPU01000045.1:0-331 GCF_004402115.1 Pseudomonas sp. F01002
ACCGGAGTGCCGGCAGCGTTGGTCAGGGTGGCGGTGTAAACGATCGAGCCGCCTTCGGCCACCGAGTTGCTGGCGCTCAGAGTCAGGTTGGTCGTGTCGACTGTGTCAGTCACGGTGGTGCTGACCGGTGTTTTGTCGGCGACCAGGTTTTCGTAGTTACCGCCGCTGACGTTGGTGATGGCGTTGGTCAGCGGCGTGTGACCGTTCAGCGCATCGTTGGGTGCGAGGGTGGTCACGGTGCCGGTGGTTTTACCGATGTCGATGGTGATGGTCTGGCCGTTGGCCAACGACACCGTCACTGGTGAACCGGTGACCGGCGCGCCGACGGTGG
>NZ_SOPU01000046.1:0-342 GCF_004402115.1 Pseudomonas sp. F01002
ACGCCGGCCTGTCCGTGCGCAAGATCGCCAAAAGTTTATCCATTGGCCATTCAAGCGCGGGAGACTACCTTTGCCGGTTCGCAGCCAGTGGGCTTCAGTGGCCCATCGATATCTCTGATGCAGAGCTGAACCGACGCCTGTTTCCGCCGGCAGTACCGGTGCCGAGCGACCAGCGCCCGATGCCTGACTGGGCTTGGGCGCATGCCGAGTTGCGCCGCCCCGGCGTAACTCTGGCCCTGCTTTGGCAAGAGTACCGACTCGCTCACCCGCAAGGCTTCCAATACAGCTGGTTCTGCGAGCACTACCGCCTCTGGGCCGCCAAGGTCGACGTTGTCATGCGCC
>NZ_SOPU01000047.1:0-345 GCF_004402115.1 Pseudomonas sp. F01002
CGGCGTGAGCCGGGCAGCTTCTTGAAGGGCTTTTGATTGAGGCGTTCGAGCAGCAGGCTGATTGCCGTGTTGAGTTCTCCGAGCGAGAAGAACTGGCGGTTGCGCAGCACTGCCAGGATCCAGCGCTCGACCACTTGCACACCCACTTCAACCTTGGCTTTGTCCTTGGGTTTACGCGAACGCGCGGGCAGTACGGCTACGCCGTAATGCTCGGCGAGATCGCGGTAACTGGGGTTGATGTCCGGCTCGTAGCGATGCGCCTTGGTGACGCCACTGCGCAGATTATCGGGCACCAGGATCTGCGATGTGCCGCCGAAAAAAGCAAAACAGCGGGCGTGCGAGCCC
>NZ_SOPU01000048.1:0-355 GCF_004402115.1 Pseudomonas sp. F01002
CAGCAGCGAAAAGTACAGGAGAGAACGATATGTCCCACCCTTCGGCATTGTCCTATGAAGTACTCGTTACTGACGGGGTAACTAGGGCGAGCGATAAACGCCTACCCAATGGTGATCGCATCGTTTCATCGCCGATCACCTCAACCCTGATCTTCGGGAAAACCGACGCTGTGCTGATCGATCCGCCAATGAGCCGTGAGCAAACGCAAAAGGTCAGCGACTGGGTTGCGCAATCCGGTAAGCACTTGAAATACATCTACGTGACCCACGGACATGGCGATCACTGGTTCGGCACTGAACAGATCCTCGAGCGGTTCCCAGGGGCCACTGTATATGCCACCGAAGGCACGATCCG
>NZ_SOPU01000049.1:0-359 GCF_004402115.1 Pseudomonas sp. F01002
CCGCTCACGGCGTTCGGGTTGCTGTGGTACACGGCGTTACCGTTGGCGTCCAGCGTCAGGTAACCGTAGGTGCCATTGATCTGAGTGTTGAGGCCGCCAACGGCTGAGGTCGAAGTGTCGGAACCGGCACGCACGCCGACTACCGCGCCCCCTGCGGCGAGGCCATCGGCGCCGCCGACGTCGTTCCACAACACGTTGCCACTGACGGTGCCGCCTTCGGCGACCGAAGTCTCGTCGACATGGGCAGTCGGCAGGTCATCAATGATGTTGACCACGATGGTGCTGGTGGTGCTGTTGCCCAGAGAATCGGTGGCTTTGTAAGTGAAACTTTCGCTGAGGGTATTCGCGCCATCGTCGGC
>NZ_SOPU01000050.1:0-361 GCF_004402115.1 Pseudomonas sp. F01002
CAAGGTCCACGAAACGATCAATAACGTGCCCTCGGTGGTCGAGGTACTGCTGTCCAACGCCGCCGCCCGGGCCCTGGCGAAAACCCAAGGGGTGTTTTCCTACGAACTGGAACGCGCGGGCGTGATCATCCAGCGCTCCAAAGGTCGCTTCATCAACATCGTCGGCGAACCCAAACGCCTCGCGGCGCCCATTGCTGAGGACGCACAGAACGGCGCGCTCGACCCTGAGCTGCCGAACACCCGCATTCGCATTCCGTTTGACCCGCTCATCCAGGCCGGCATGGCGATCGAACTCAAATGGTTCGGCAAGCGGCCCGATCAGACTATTTACGACCCGGAACTGGAGTGGTTCTTTCCCAGC
>NZ_SOPU01000051.1:0-380 GCF_004402115.1 Pseudomonas sp. F01002
CCATCCTGGACGATCTCCGCCGGCTCGAAGGTCATGTACAGATTGGAATGCCCATAGTCCGGGTCCGTGTCCTGGCCGCCGGGAATGTCGAGTTTGACGTAGAGCTTGAGCGGCGGGGTGAAGGGTTCGGGTTGCTGATGCAGCCGCGTCACCCGGTAGGACAGTTCCCATGGCCCTGTCTGCAGGCGGCCCGGGGCGACGAACAGGGTGGCGCGCTCGGTCAGTTCGACGGGGGCGCTGATGGTGTGTTGATCGACCACGTTGTTGTTGAGCAGCAGCTCGACCTTGTCGCCCAGGTTCTTGTTCGACCAGATCGGGATCTGGACCTTCAGGCCCTGGTCCGGAAAGTTGAGCTGGGCGGCGGCGAGGTTGATGCCCCA
>NZ_SOPU01000052.1:0-387 GCF_004402115.1 Pseudomonas sp. F01002
TACACTTTTTCAACGCTGGCATTGGGACGCATCATGGTGATGGGCTCCTGATGGAAATCGGGAGCACAGCATCAGCCGTCAGCTATCCGCTTGGAATGTGGAGTTCATGGAGCGGATACGGACTTTCCATGTAGATCGTCGGGTGATTACGCGTAAAAAAGCCCGCAGGACAGACAATGTCTGGCGGGGCTATTTCATGCCTCAAACGATTTTCGATGTCGCACTCCTGAGACTGTGACAGCCGGGAGCCGTCCGGTAATGCTGTGCGAACTTTCCTGCGGACAAAACAAAACCCCTACCTGCATACGCAGATAGGGGTTTCGGAATTTAATCTTGACGATGACCTACTCTCACATGGGGAAACCCCACACTACCATCGGCGATGCA
>NZ_SOPU01000053.1:0-391 GCF_004402115.1 Pseudomonas sp. F01002
AGCCACGGCGGGCCTTACTTCATTCTCCAGCCACTCTTTCGAAAAGCCAGTGATGATGAAGTCATCTGCATAACGCACCACGCGCATCTTTCGGCCTGTCCACTTTGCATTGGGGAATTTCTTCGCCAGCATCGCTTCCAAACCATCCAGCGTCATGTTGGCCAACACCGGAGAAATGATGCCTCCCTGCGGGGTTCCGGTGTGGCTGGGGAATAGCTCGTTCTGGTAGACGTAACCGGCTTTGAGCCATTTCTGCAAAATCGCCTTATCCATGGGGATGTGGGCGATCAACCAGTCATGGCTGATATTGTCGAAACAGCCTTGAATGTCGCCCTCTAACACCCACTCCGCATTTGCTTTTCGTGACAGCACACCAAAGCACTGTGCGGCG
>NZ_SOPU01000054.1:0-393 GCF_004402115.1 Pseudomonas sp. F01002
TATCGAACCCAATCGTGGGAAAAAGGTGAGCGCGAGTTACCGGATCTGGCGCGCGGCGACGAATGAGACGAGTTATTCGAATGTGTTGGAGTTTGTGGTGGGGGAAGCGGTGAGCCTGGATCCGCCGACCATCGAGTCGGTGAAAGGCGATCCGAGCGGGGTCGAGATTCCTCCGGGTGGCACCACCGTGGAAATCGCGGTGACCCTGACCGGCACCGCCAGCAAAGGGCAGAAGGTCGAGATCCAGGATGGCGGCGTGCGCAAGGAGGAAGCCATTGCGGATCCAACGACGGGGATTTGGTCCAAGACCATCACCGGCCTGAGCGTGGCGGCGCACAGCTTTACCGCCAAGGCGCTGTATGGCGCTGGAGCATCATCGGCGGCGCGGACCTT
>NZ_SOPU01000055.1:0-409 GCF_004402115.1 Pseudomonas sp. F01002
TCACCCCGCCGCTCAAGCTCTACGTCAAACTCGACATTCCCGGCGGCCAGGACACGGACCCGGACTATGGGCATTCCAATCTGTACATGACCTTCGAGCCGGCGGAGATCGTCCAGGATGGTGTGGACAAGGACAGCGCCAAAAACGGCGTGGACATCCTCATCCAGGCCAAGCCCGGCAGCGGCACCAACCTGCCTTACCCCAACATTGCGCTGGGCGACGTGATCACGGTGAGCTGGGGCGGCAAGCTGGTGCTGTCGGCGCCGGTCACCCAGGCACAGATCGACACCCCGGTGAACAACCCGATCAAGGTCCACGTCGACGAACAAACCATCCTCGCGGCCGGGGACTCCGGCCTCGAAGGCCTGGCCGTCACGTTCATGGTGCGTGACCGGGTGCACAACCAGTC
>NZ_SOPU01000056.1:0-443 GCF_004402115.1 Pseudomonas sp. F01002
CGCCTTCGGCCACAGAGCCGTTGGCGGTCAGGCTGACCGTCGAAATGTTGATTGTGTCAGTCACCTCAGTGACTGCCGCCGCCGGGCTGGTCACCAGGTTCTCGAAGTTGCCGCCGGTAGCAGTGGTAATCGTGGCGCTGACTTTGCCGGCGTCAATGTAGGCATCGTCTTTCGGCGCGTCGACGGTGACGGACCCGCTGGTGGCGTTGGCGGCGATGGTGATCACTGCGCCGTTGCTCAGGGTCACAGTGACCGGAGTGCCGGCCGCGTGGGTCAGGTTCGCGGTGTAAACGATCGAACCGCCCTCGGCCACTACGGTGGACGCCGACAGGCTCAGGCCGGTGGCATCCTTGGAGTCAGTGATAGTGGTCAGCGCCGGCTCGGTGCTCGGGGTCAGCTGCTCGAAATTGCCGCCGGTGGTTCCCGTGATGGTGGTGCTGACG
>NZ_SOPU01000057.1:0-449 GCF_004402115.1 Pseudomonas sp. F01002
CGACTTAGGCTGCAAGTGAACGAGAGCAAGAGCGCGATTGCCAGTGCGTTTGGCCGCAAGTTTCTGGGCTATGGCTTTTGGCTGTCAGCTCAAGGCGAGGTCAAACGCTGGGTGGCAAGCAAAGCGCTGCAGACGTTCAAAAGCCGCATCCGACAGCTGACGTCTCGAAATGGAGGCCGAAGCCTGTCGCAAGTGGTGGAAGGTCTGAGACCCTACCTACTGGGCTGGAAAGCGTATTTCGGTTTATCGCAAACCCCTCGCCTTTGGCATAGGTTCGATGAATGGATACGCCGACGACTCAGGGCCATCCAGCTCAAACAATGGAAAACCGGAAGAAGAACGTATCGTGAACTGCGCAAACTTGGAGCAAACCCTGACTTGGCAGCGGCGATAGCCGGCAACAGCCACAGGTTCTGGCACAACAGTGTCGGTCTGATCCATGGAGTGCT
>NZ_SOPU01000058.1:0-460 GCF_004402115.1 Pseudomonas sp. F01002
CCGCATTCGCATTCCGTTTGACCCGCTCATCCAGGCCGGCATGGCGATCGAACTCAAATGGTTCGGCAAGCGGCCCGATCAGACTATTTACGACCCGGAACTGGAGTGGTTCTTTCCCAGCGATGAGGAAGCCAAGGATCCCGAGGGCTTCCTCGTCACCGTCGAGGGCAAACACCTCAAGACCCTTGAAGGCGGCACGCTGGAGTTGTGGTACAGCCTGCTCAGTGAGGAAGACGGCACGATCGTCAGGCGTGAATCCGTGCGCACCTCGCTGCTGAACGTTGGCGAGCCACAGTTCGAACTGGTCAAACCCATCGTCCTCGGCGAGAAGGACGGCAGGCTGGAGCCCAAGGATTTGCCCGGTGGCGTCAGCAAACTGACCGCGCCGCGGCCCGTCGCGAAACCGACCCAGGCCAAGGATGTGGTGACCTACACCTGGACCGGCGAAGTGACCGGCAAG
>NZ_SOPU01000059.1:0-460 GCF_004402115.1 Pseudomonas sp. F01002
CCGCATTCGCATTCCGTTTGACCCGCTCATCCAGGCCGGCATGGCGATCGAACTCAAATGGTTCGGCAAGCGGCCCGATCAGACTATTTACGACCCGGAACTGGAGTGGTTCTTTCCCAGCAACGAGGAAGCCAAGGATCCCGAGGGCTTCCTCGTCACCGTCGAGGGCAAACACCTCAAGACCCTTGAAGGCGGCACGCTGGAGTTGTGGTACAGCCTGCTCAGTGAGGAAGACGGCGCGATCGTCAGGCGTGAATCCGTGCGCACCTCGCTGCTGAACGTTGGCGAGCCGAAACTTGAGCTGGTGAAACCTATCGTCCTTGGAGAAAAGGACGGTGCGCTGGAGCCCAAGGATTTGCCCGGTGGCGTCAGCAAACTGACCGCGCCGCGGCCCGTCGCGAAACCGACCCAGGCCAAGGATGTGGTGACCTACACCTGGACCGGCGAAGTGACCGGCAAG
>NZ_SOPU01000001.1:0-264 GCF_004402115.1 Pseudomonas sp. F01002
AAGTCGAAACCGGTGTTTTGTCGGCGACCAGGTTTTCGTAGTTGCCGCCGCTGACGTTGGCGATGGCGTTGGTCAGCGGCGTGTGACCGTTCAACGCATCGTTAGGTGCGAGGGTGGTCACAGTGCCGGTGGTTTTACCGATGTCGATGGTGATCGTTTGGCCATTGGCCAACGACACCGTCACTGGCGAACCGGTGACCGGCGCGCCAACAGTGGCGGTGTAGGTGACGGTGCCCCCTTCAGCGGCCGACTCAGTGGCTTTCA
>NZ_SOPU01000001.1:341-492 GCF_004402115.1 Pseudomonas sp. F01002
GTCGATGGTGATGACGGCGCCGTTGCTCAACGTCACGGTCACCGGAGTGCCGGCAGCATTGGTCAGGGTCGCGGTGTAGACGATCGAACCGCCTTCGGCGACCGAGTTGCTGGCGCTCAGCGACAGGTTGGTGGTGTCGACTGTGTCAGTG
>NZ_SOPU01000001.1:581-705 GCF_004402115.1 Pseudomonas sp. F01002
CGTCCCCTTCAGCGGCCGACTCAGTGGCTTTCAGGGTCACGGTCGAAGTATCGATGGTGTCAGTGACGCTGGTCACTGCCGGAACCGTGCTCGGTATCAGGTTCTCGAAGTTGCCACCGGTGGC
>NZ_SOPU01000001.1:757-3277 GCF_004402115.1 Pseudomonas sp. F01002
TCCGTTGCTCAGCGTCACGGTCACCGGAGTGCCGGCAGCATTGGTCAGGGTCGCGGTGTAGACGATAGAACCGCCTTCGGCCACCGAGTTGCTGGCGCTCAGAGTCAGGTTGGTCGTGTCGACTGTGTCAGTCACGGTGGTGCTGACCGGTGTTTTGTCGGCGACCAGGTTTTCGTAGTTGCCGCCGCTGACGTTGGCGATGGCATTGGTCAGCGGCGTGTGGCCATTCAGCGCATCGTTGGGTGCGAGGGTGGTCACGGTGCCGGTGGTTTTACCGACTTCGATGGTGATCGTCTGACCGTTGGCCAAAGACACGGTGACCGGGCTGCCAGTTACTGCGGTGCCAACAGTGGCGGTGTAGGTGACGGTGCCCCCTTCAGCTGCCGACTCAGTGGCTTTCAGGGTCACGGTCGAGGTATCGATGGTGTCAGTGACCGCGGTCACTGCCGGAACCGTGCTCGGTACCAGGTTCTCGAAGTTGCCACCGGTGGCGGTGCTGATCGTGGCGCTGACTTTGCCAGCATCGATGTAAGCATCGTCCTTCGGCGCATCAACCGTCACGGTGCCAGTGGTTTTGCCGGCATCGNGCCGTTGCTCAGCGTGACGGTGACCGGGGTACCGGCAGAATGGGTCAGGTTCGCGGTGTAGACGATCGAACCACCTTCAACAACCGACTCAGTCGCGCTCAGGCTAATCGTCGTGGTGTCAGCGGTGTCAGTCACTTTTGTGACGACGGCCGAGCTATCGGTATCCAGTTTTTCGAAGTTGCCGCCAGTGCTGTCCGCGATCGCGGCCCTGACGGGCGCCGCACCGGTGAAGACGTCATTTGGCACGGTGTACGGCGCCGAACCGCTGGACTCGCCGGCCTTGATGTTGATCACCAGACCGTTGTTCAGCGTAACGGCCATGGCGGTGTCGGCCGGGTGGCTCAACGTGGCGGTGTAGGTGATCTGACCACCTTCGCCGACGGTGCTCACATCGGCACTGAGCTTCAGTGTGGTGGTGTCGGTGGTGTCATTGACGGTGGTGGTGTGAGTGGTTGTGCTGACGTCGAGCTTTTCGAAGTTGCCGCCGCTGGTGCTGGCGATACCAACGGTGATTTTGCTGCCGTCCTTGTAGACGTCATCGGCAGGTGCGGGAATGGTAATGAAGCCCGACTTGTCGCCGGCCTTGATCACGATGCTTTCGCCGTTGCTCAACTTGACCGTCATGTCGGTGCCGGCCGCATTCGTCAGGTTGGCGGTGTAGGTGATCGTGCCGCCTTCGAACACGCTACCGCTGGCGGTCATGGTCACTTTGGTGGTGTCCACGGTATCGCTGACAGAGGTGTCCGCCGATTTGCCGTCGATTGCCAGTTTTTCGAAGTTGCCGCCCTTGGCATCATCTATCTTCACGCTCAGCGAACCGCCGCCGGCGAGGGCATCGTTCGGCGTAACAAAGTTCACGCTCGCGCTGCTCGATCCAACCGGGATGGTGATGGTCTGGCCGTTGGATAAGGTCACGACCACTGGCGAATCGGTCACTGGCGCGGTGACGGATGCGGTGTAAACCACGGTGCCGCCTTCGGTCACAGTGCCGTTGGCCGTCAGGCTGACTGTCGACGTGTTGAGTGTGTCAGTCACTTCCGTGACCGCAGCTGCCGGATTGGTGACCAGGCTTTCGAAGTCGCCACCGCTGGCGTCCTTGATGGTCGCTTCGACTTTGCGGGCGTCTTTGTACACGTCGTCTTTCGGTGCATCGACAGTGACGGAGCCGCTGGTAGCATCGGCCGCGATGGTGATCACTGCGCCGTTGCTCAACGTGACGGTCACCGGAGTCCCGGCAGCATTGGTCAGGGTCGCGGTGTAGACGATTGAACCGCCTTCGGCGACTGAGTTGCTGGCACTCAGAGTCAGGTTGGTCGTGTCGACTGTGTCAGTCACGGTGGTGCTGACCGGGGTTTTGTCGGCGACCAGGTTTTCGTAGTTGCCGCCGCTGACGTTGGTGATCGAGTTGGTCAGCGGAGTGTGACCGTTCAACGCATCGTTAGGTGCGAGGGTGGTTACGGTGCCGGTGGTTTTACCGATGTCGATGGTGATGGTCTGGCCGTTGGCCAAAGACACGGTGACCGGGCTGCCAGTGACTGCGGTGCCAACAGTGGCGGTGTAGGTGACGGTGCCACCTTCAGCGGCCGACTCAGTGGCTTTCAGGGTCACGGTCGAGGTATCGATGGTATCAGTGACGCTGGTCACTGCCGGAACCGTGCTTGGTACCAGGTTCTCGAAGTTGCCACCGGTCGCCGTGCTGATCGTGGCGCTGACTTTGCCAGCGTCGATATAAGCATCGTCCTTCGGCGCATCGACGGTCGCGGTGCCGGTGGTTTTACCGGCATCGATGGTGATCACGGCTCCGTTGCTCAGCGTCACGGTCACCGGAGTGCCGGCAGCATTGGTCAGGGTCGCGGTGTAGACGATCGAACCGCCTTCGGCGACCGAGTTGCTGGCGCTCAGCGACAGGTTGGTGGTGTCGACTGTGTCAGTG
>NZ_SOPU01000001.1:3405-5724 GCF_004402115.1 Pseudomonas sp. F01002
TCGTGCTTGGTACCAGGTTCTCGAAGTTGCCACCAGTGGCCGTGCTGATCGTGGCGCTGACTTTGCCGGCGTCGATATAAGCGTCGTCCTTCGGCGCATCAACCGTCGCGGTGCCGGTGGTTTTGCCGGCGTCGATGGTGATGACGGCGCCGTTGCTCAACGTCACGGTCACGGGTGTGCCGGCAGCGTTGGTCAGGGTCGCGGTGTAGACGATCGAGCCGCCTTCGGCGACCGAGTTGCTGGCGCTGAGCGACAGGTTTGTGGTGTCCGCAGAATCAGTGACCGAGGTGTCCGCCGACTTGGCGTCGATTGCCAGCTTCTCGTAATTACCGCCCTTGGCATCATCTATCTTGACGCTCAGCGAACCGCCGCCAGCCAAGGCATCGTTCGGCGCAACAAAGTTCACGCTACCGCTGCTCGATCCGACTGGAATGGTGATGCTCTGGCCATTGGACAAGGTCACAACCACCGGCGAACCGGTCACTGGCGCGGTGACGGACGCGGTGTAAACCACGGTCCCGCCTTCAGCCACAGTGCTGTTGGCCGTCAGACTGACCGTCGACGTGTTGATCGTGTCAGTCACCTCGGTCACTGCCGGGGCAGTACTCGGAACCAGGTTTTCGAAGTTGCCGCCGGCAGTCTTGGTGATGCTGGCTTCGACTTTGCCGGCGTCTTTGTAGACGTCATCCTTCGGTGCGGCGAAGTTCACCGAACCGGTGGTGGCGCCCTTGGCAATGTGGATCACCGCGCCGTTGTTCAACGTCACGGTCATGGCGGAGCCAGCGGCATTGGTCAGGGTCGCGGTGTAGACGATCGAACCGCCCTCGGCGACCGAGCCGGTGGCGCTCAGGCTCAGGCCGGTGGTGTCTGCCGAATCGGTGACGGTGGTAACCGCCGGCGAATGGTCGGTGACGACTTTTTCGAAGTTGCCGCCGCTCTGGCTGGCAATCGTAGCCTGGACTTTGCCGCCATCGATATACGGAGTGTTAGCCGGTGCGGCGAAGTTCACCGAACCGGTGGTGGCACCGGCGGCGATGTTGATCACGGCGCCGTTGCTCAACTTCACGGTCATGGCCGTGTCTGTCGGGTTGCTCAGGGTGGCGGTGTAGGTGATCTGGCCGCCTTCGCTGACCGTGTGGCTGGCCGACAGCGACAGGGACGTGGAGTCGACCGTGTCTTTGACGGTGGTGGTCACTGACGCTTTGCTGATGTCGAGTTTTTCGAAGTTGCCACCGCTGGCATCCGTCATTGTCACAGCGAGCTTGCCGGCATCCTTGTAGACGTCGTCGCTTGGCGCCGCGATGGTGACCGAACCGGTGGTTTTGCCGGCGTCGATGGTGATGGTCTCGCCGTTGCTCAGCTTGACGGTTACCGGCGTTTGCGCGGCGTTGGTGAGGGTCGCGGTGTAGGTGATGTGCGAGCCTTCGAGCACCGACTTTTCAGCGCTGAGGGTCAGGTGTGTGGTGTTGGTGGTGTCCGCCACGTTGGTCACGGCCGGGGTCGGGCTGGTGACCAGGTTTTCAAAGTTGCCGCCAGCGGCGTCCTTGATGGTGACTTCCAGTTTGCCGGCGTCCTTGTAGACGTCGTCTTTCGGCGCATCGACTTTCACAGTGCCAGTGGTTTTACCGGCATCGATGGTGATGGTCGCTCCGTTGCTCAACGTCACGGTAACCGGGCTGCCGGCCGCGTGGGTCAGGGTGGCGGTGTAGGTGATCTGGCCGCCTTCTTTGACATTGCCAGTGGCGCTCAGCGACAGGGTGGTGGTGTCGACGGTGTCGGTCACACTGGTGCTGACCGGGGTTTTATCGGCGACCAGGTTTTCGTAGTTGCCGCCGCTGACTTTGGTGATCGAGTTGGTCACCGGCGCGTGGCCGCTGAGCACATCGTTCGAGACCACGGCATTGACTGTGCCGCTGCTTTGGCCAATGCCAATGGTGATGGTCTGACCGTTGGACAAGGTCACCACCACCGGCGAACCGGTGACCGGTGCGCCGACCGAGGCGGTGTAAACCACGGTGCCGCCCTCGGCCACGCTGCTGGTGGCGGTCAGGGTGACGGTCGAGGTGTCGAGGGTATCGGTGACGGTGGTGACGGCCGCAGCCGGGCTTTTGACCAGGTTCTCGAAGTTGCCGCCGGTGGCCGTGCTGATCGTGGCGCTGACCTTGCCGGCGTCAATGTAGGCATCGTCTTTCGGCGCATCGACGGTGACGGAACCGCTGGTAGCGTTGGCGGCGATGGTGATCACGGCGCCGTTGCTCAGGGTCACAGTCACTGGCGTGCCGGCAGCGTTGGTCAGTGTTGCGGTGTAAACGATGGAGC
>NZ_SOPU01000010.1:0-607 GCF_004402115.1 Pseudomonas sp. F01002
TTGGGATCGATGAGACGGTCGAGCATCTGAAAACGGCCTGGCCCGTGATACGGGCGCAGTTGCTGGCGGGAACGTACCGGCCAAGTCCGGTGCGCAGAGTTCTGATCCCAAAACCGGAGGGTGGCGAGCGCAAGCTGGGCATCCCGACGGTGACGGACAGACTGATCCAACAGGCGCTGTTACAGGTTTTGCAGCCTCTGTTGGACCCGGGATTCAGTGATCATAGCTATGGTTTTCGTCCCGGTCGCAGCGCTCACCAAGCGGTACTGGCGGCGCAGCAATACATTCACTCGGGGCGGGANGCGAGGGACGCCGCAAGGTGGCCCCCTTTCACCATTGCTGGCCAATGTATTGCTGGACGAGGTGGACAAGGAATTGGAGCGACGAGGCCATTGCTTCGTCAGGTATGCGGACGATGCGAACGTTTACGTACGCAGCCTCAAGGCCGGTCAGCGGGTAATGGCAGTGCTCCGTCGCCTTTATGACCGACTTAGGCTGCAAGTGAACGAGAGCAAGAGCGCGATTGCCAGTGCGTTTGGCCGCAAGTTTCTGGGCTATGGCTTTTGGCTGTCAGCTCAAGGCGAGGTCAAACGCTGGGTGGCAAGCA
>NZ_SOPU01000011.1:0-116312 GCF_004402115.1 Pseudomonas sp. F01002
GCTTCCTTCCCACACTCGGTCGCCCTCATGCAGTTGCGCTTCGCTTCATTCGCTGTGGCCAGCTCAAGAGAGGACTTTCACCTCTAGGATGGCGCCCATGCTGGGCGCACAAGTGAGTCGCTGTAAAAGCGAAACCGTAATCAGCCATCACCGCAGAAACGGATATGTACCCACCAACCCCAATCCCCAATCCCCAATCCCAAAACTTTCTCAGGCGAACAGCATTCCCATCGTCGTCTGCTTGTAAGAACCGCTTTACAGCGGCACTCTCTAACTCAAGAGCATGGACACCAAGTCACCCGGATTTTCGCTGGAGAACTGCTGATGACCGATATTGATGCACGCTTGCGCGAGGATGTTCACCTGTTGGGTGAGCTGTTGGGCAACACCATTCGCGAGCAGTACGGGGACGGTTTTCTCGACAAGATCGAGCAGATCCGCAAAGGCGCCAAGGCCGACCGTCGCGGTTCGATGGACGCTGAACTGAGCGCCAGCCTCAACCAATTGAGCGAAGAAGAGTTGCTGCCGGTGGCGCGGGCGTTCAACCAGTTTCTCAACCTGGCCAATATCGCCGAGCAATATCAGCTGATTCACCGTCGCGAAGAGTCGCAGCCTGCACCGTTCGAGGCGCGGGTACTGCCGGAACTGCTCGCCCGCCTGAGTGCTGAAGGTCATGGCGCCGAATCCCTGGCCCGGCAACTGGGACGGCTGGAGATTGAGTTGGTCCTCACCGCTCACCCGACCGAGGTGGCGCGCCGCACGCTGATCCAGAAATACGACGCGATTGCCGCACAACTGGCCGCCCAGGACCATCGCGACCTGACCACCGCCGAACGCGAGCAGATCCACACGAAGTTGCAGCGCCTGATCGCCGAAGCCTGGCACACCGAAGAAATCCGCCGCACCCGCCCTACGCCGGTGGATGAAGCCAAATGGGGCTTCGCGGTGATCGAGCATTCGCTGTGGCAGGCGATCCCCAACTATTTGCGCAAGGCCGATAAAGCCCTGCATGACGCCACTGGCCTGCACCTCCCACTGGAGGCAGCGCCGATTCGCTTTGCCTCGTGGATGGGCGGTGACCGCGATGGCAACCCCAACGTGACCGCTGCCGTAACCCGTGAAGTCTTGCTGCTGGCGCGGTGGATGGCCGCGGACTTGTACCTGCGCGATGTCGATCGCCTGGCGGCCGAGTTGTCGATGCAGCAGGCCAGCGACGACTTGGGGGCCAAGGCCGGGGACAGCGCCGAACCTTACCGTGCGGTGCTTAAACAGCTGCGTGAACGCCTGCGCGCGACGCGTAACTGGGCTCACGCCTCCTTGACGACGACCACGCCGGCACCCGCCGATGTGTTGCAAAACAATCGCGAGCTGCTCGATCCGCTGGAGCTGTGCTACCACTCGCTGCATGAGTGCGGCATGGGCGTGATCGCTGATGGGCCGCTGCTCGATTGCCTGCGCCGGGCGGTGACGTTCGGGCTGTTCCTGGTGCGGCTCGATGTGCGTCAGGACTCGACGCGACATACCGCGGCGATGACCGAGATCACCGATTACCTGGGCCTGGGGCGCTACGAGGACTGGAGCGAGGAAGAGCGCATCGTCTTCCTGATGCGTGAGCTGAACAACCGCCGGCCGTTACTGCCGGCGTACTTCAAGCCATCGGCCGACACCGCTGAAGTGCTGGCGACCTGCCGGGAAATCGCTGCGGCACCGGGTGCATCGCTCGGTTCTTATGTGATCTCCATGGCCGGCGCCGCTTCCGACGTGCTGGCCGTGCAACTGCTGCTCAAAGAGTCTGGCGTGTTACGGCCGATGCGCGTGGTGCCGCTGTTCGAAACCCTTGCCGACCTCGACAACGCCGGCCCGGTGATTGAAAAGCTCTTGCTACTTCCGGGTTATCGCGCGCGCTTGCAAGGGCCGCAGGAAGTGATGATCGGCTACTCCGACTCGGCCAAGGATGCCGGCACTACCGCGGCGGCCTGGGCGCAGTATCGGGCGCAGGAGCGCTTGGTCGACATCTGCCGCGAGCAGCAAGTGGAACTGCTGTTGTTCCACGGTCGCGGTGGCACCGTGGGTCGCGGCGGCGGCCCGGCACACGCGGCGATTCTGTCGCAACCGCCGGGTTCGGTGGCGGGGCGTTTCCGTACCACCGAGCAGGGGGAAATGATTCGTTTCAAATTCGGCCTGCCGGACATCGCCGAGCAGAACCTCAATCTGTACCTGGCAGCGGTATTGGAAGCGACCTTGTTGCCGCCGCCGCCACCGGAGCCAGCCTGGCGCAATCTGATGGACGAATTGGCCGCCGACGGTGTCAGCGCTTATCGCGCCGTGGTGCGGGAAAATCCGCAATTCGTTGAGTATTTCCGCCAGTCCACTCCAGAGCAGGAACTGGGACGCTTGCCGTTGGGCAGTCGCCCGGCCAAGCGCCGCGCTGGCGGGATTGAAAGCCTGCGGGCGATCCCGTGGATCTTCGGCTGGACCCAGACGCGTCTGATGTTGCCGGCGTGGCTCGGCTGGGAAGCGGCGCTGAGCAAGGCGCTGGAGCGCGGCGAAGGCGAGCTGCTGGGGCAGATGCGCGAGCAGTGGCCGTTCTTCCGCACGCGCATCGATATGCTGGAAATGGTGTTGGCCAAGGCCGATGCCGATATCGCCCGGTCTTACGATGAGCGTTTGGTCGAGCCGGATCTGCTCCCTTTGGGGGCGCATTTACGCGACCTATTGTCGCAGGCGTGCTCGGTGGTCCTGGGGCTGACCGGTCAGTCGCAGCTACTGGCACATAGCCCAGCCACGCTTGAATTCATCCGCTTGCGCAACACTTACCTCGACCCTCTTCATCTATTGCAGGCTGAGTTGTTGGCGCGTTCGCGACAACAGGAAGTGGCACAGGGCAGTCCGGTAGAACAGGCGCTACTGGTGTCTGTGGCGGGGATTGCCGCCGGTTTGCGTAATACCGGCTAAGGTTTTCGTCGTGGGGCAAGGCACTCGGCGCGAGCGTCGAGTTGCCTGTGGGCGAGGGCTTGAAAAGTGCTGCCAGGCGACAGTTAGTGATGGGGTTGCGACTAGGGTTACCCCGACGAAAGGCCACATCAGGCGTGGGTTTCTCCGACTTTCGGCGGCTTGTGTGGTCCGGGCCTGCTGTGTATCTTGATCAGCCTTTGACCGTTTGGGCGGTCACGACCCTTTTATTGAGATTGGCCCCACGAGGCGAATCTGACGTTATCTATATAAAAAATTGAGGAGCACATCGATGCGCGTCATTCTGCTGGGAGCTCCCGGGGCCGGTAAAGGTACTCAGGCTAAGTTCATCACCGAAAAATTCGGTATCCCGCAAATCTCCACCGGCGACATGCTGCGTGCCGCGGTCAAGGCCGGCACCGAGCTGGGCCTGATCGCCAAGAGCGTCATGGACAGCGGTGGTCTGGTTTCCGATGACCTGATCATCAATCTGGTCAAGGAACGCATCAGCCAGGCCGATTGCGCCAACGGTTTCCTGTTCGACGGTTTCCCGCGCACCATTCCTCAGGCTGAAGCCCTGGTGAAAGCCGGCGTGGAGCTGGATCACGTGGTCGAAATCGCCGTCGACGACGAAGAAATCGTTCAGCGTATCGCTGGTCGTCGCGTTCACGAGGCCAGCGGCCGCGTGTACCACACCGTCTACAACCCGCCGAAAATCGCCGGCAAGGACGACATCACCGGTGAAGCACTGGTGCAGCGCAAGGACGACACCGAAGAAACCGTGCGTCATCGCCTGTCGGTTTACCATTCCCAGACCAAGCCTCTGGTCGAGTTCTACCAGACGCTGTCTGCTGCTACTGATGGCAAGCCGAAGTACAGCCACATTGCGGGCGTCGGCTCGGTTGAAGTGATCACCGGCAAGGTGCTTGAAGCACTGAGCTGAAAAGTCTGAATCGCTTCATCTTCTACGGCCCGCTTGCGGGCCGTAGTTGTTTATACTGGCGCACTTTTTCTGACCTCTCTTACGGAAACATCGATGAGCACCTTGCTGGCCCTGGACACCGCGACTGAAGCTTGCTCCGTTGCCTTGCTGCATGACGGCAAAGTCACGAGCCATTACGAGGTGATCCCGCGCCTGCATGCGCAGAAGCTGCTGCCGATGATTCAGCAGTTGCTGGCGGATGCCGGGACCACCCTGCAAGCGGTCGATGCCATCGCTTTCGGACGTGGTCCGGGTGCGTTCACCGGCGTGCGGATCGCCATCGGCGTGGTGCAGGGGCTGGCGTTTGCGCTGGATCGTCCGGTGTTACCAGTATCGAACCTGGCCGTGCTGGCGCAGCGGGCTTATCGCGAACACGGCGTGAGCCAGGTGGCGGCCGCCATCGATGCGCGCATGGACGAAGTGTATTGGGGTTGCTACCGCGAAACGGCGGGGGAGATGCGGCTGGTTGGCAATGAAGCCGTGCTGCCGCCGGAAGTGGCCGCGTTGCCGGCAGACGCCAGCGGTGAGTGGTTTGGCGCGGGCACTGGCTGGGGTTATGCCGAGCGAATCGCCGTCAGCCTGACCGGGCAGGATGCGGGCATGCTGCCTCACGCCGAGGACCTGCTGACCCTGGCGCGTTTTGCCTGGGCGCGTGGCGAGGCGATCGTGGCTGATGAGGCTCAGCCGGTTTATTTGCGGGATAAGGTTGCGACCCCGAAGGCGCGTTAATTCATTGCAGCGAGTTGGCCCCATCGCGAGCAAGCTCGCTCCCACAGGGTTTACGCTAACCCCTGTGGGAGCGGGCTTGCCCGCGATGGCGGACTGCGCAACGCAGCCAATCGTCACTTTATGCCCCAGCTTTTAAACCTTTTCGCTTTTATGTGTTCTAGTTATCACTCGGCAGTTTGCGAAGCGGGCCATGCGCCACTAAACTGCCACCATTGATCCCGGACATGTACTCATGCGTATAGACGGCGTTCCCTCCCAGTCCTACCCCATCAAACGCAAGCCTCGCAAAGGCCCTGTGGCGGATGACGACTACGTCGATATTGACGGCGAGCTGGAAATTCCATCCGAAGAGCAAATGGCTGCCCGCGCTGCCAAAGCCTCTGCACAACGCTTGAGCAATCTTCCCGCCCGTCAACAAGACATGCTTTATCACCGTGCCATGAGCAGCAGTGTCGCGAAGGCCCTGGCCAGCTACCTGAGCACCGCCGGTTTTGTCGATTGGGATTCGGATGTGCTGGGCCTCGACCTGTACATCTGATGCTGCCTTACTACCTGGGCTGTCCGTCCTGGAGTGAAAACGCCTGGCGCGATTATCTTTATCCGACAGACGCCAAACCCGCTGAGTTTCTGAATCTCTATTCCCAAGTATTCAACGCCGTGGAAGGCAATACGACCTTCTACGCGAGCCCGGCTGCGACTACTGTGCAACGTTGGGCCGAGACCATGCCCGAACACTTTCGCTTCACTGCCAAGTTCCCCGGTGACATCAGCCACAGCGGTGACCTGCGCGAACAATTGACCGCTGCCGAAACCTTCCTGCAATTGCTCAGCCCCCTCGGCGAACGGGTTTCACCGCTGTGGCTGCAACTGTCCAAAAGCTTTACGCCGCAGCGACTGTCGGAGCTTGCCGGTTTTATCGATGCTGTGGACCGGCCTCTGGCGGTTGAAGTGCGGCATGACGAGTTCTTCGCCAAGGGCGATGCCGAGAGAATGCTCAATCGCCTGCTACTGGATCGCGGTGTCGAGCGTATCTGCCTTGATCCCCGCGCGCTGTTCAGCTGCACATCGACCGATCCCTCGGTACTTCACGCCCAATCGAAAAAGCCCAGGGTGCCGCCCCGTCCGGCCGCCTTCACGCAATGTCCGCAGGTGCGCTTCATCGGCCATCCGCAGCTTGAGGCCAACGACCCGTTCCTGCTGCCGTGGGTCGAGAAAATCGCCGTGTGGATCGAAGAGGGTCGTACGCCTTATATCTTCCTGCACACCGCCGACAACCTGCTGGCCGCCAAACTGGCGCAACGTTTCCACGCAAAACTGATGCTGCGTTTACCTGGCCTGCCACCGCTGCCTGAGCTATACAGAGAGCCCGCTGCCGAGCAACTTGGCCTGCTCTGAAGCGGATTTCTTGCACTTTTCAGGAGCCTGCCAATGGATGCGCAAACCCTTCGAGCCCAAGCGTTCAAAGCACTGCACGAACGCGCGGGGGCTTTTGTCATTCCTAACCCGTGGGATGCCGGCTCGGCGAAAATGCTCGCCAGCCTTGGTTTCGAAGCGCTGGCGACCACCAGTGCCGGTTACGCCTTTTCCAACGCCCGCCCCGATGGCGCGCTGACGCTGGACGACACTCTGGCAAACGTTCGGGCGATTGTTGCGGCAACTGATCTGCCCGTAGCCGTCGATCTGGAAAACGGCTTCGCTGACGATCCAGCCGAATGCGCACAGAGTATTTTGCGTGCGGCAGAGGCCGGTGCGGTTGGCGGCTCTATCGAAGATGCCACTGGCCGTGCAGCAGCGCCGATCTACTGCTTCGAGCATGCCGTCGCGCGCATCGAGGCTGCCGTGGCAGCCGCTCGCAGCTTGCCGTTTCCCTTTATGTTGACCGCTCGCGCGGAGAACTTTCTGCACGGCAATCCTGATCTCGCCGATACCATTCGCCGCTTGCAGGCGTTTGCCGAGGCGGGTGCCGACGTGCTTTATGCGCCGGGTCTGCGCAGTGCTGAAGATGTGTTGGCGGTGGTCCGTGCCGTGGCGCCCAAGCCAGTCAATGTGCTGATGTCCGGTGGGCTCAAACTGACGGTCGAGCAGTTGAGCGAAATGGGCGTCAAACGAATTAGCGTCGGTTCGGCTCTGGCGCTGGCAGCGTATGGCGAGTTTTTCCGCGCTGCCGAAGAGATCAAGACGTCGGGCACATTCGGGTTCACGTCGCGGTCCATGCCGTACGCCCAGGCCAATCAATTGTTCAAAGGCTGACGATGCGGTTTCGGTGGTGGCTGCTGTTGATGCTGTTAATCATTGGCACGGCGGCGGTGAGCGTCTGGCGCGGCTGGATCTCACTGCCGCCGCAGTGGAATCCCTGGGCACCGCTGGACGTGAAGGCCGCGCCCAATTTTCTGACCCGCTATAAACTGATGCGTCTGAGCGATGATCCGCAGTTGTGCGATCAAGCCCTGAGCAGCTCTGGATTGCGCGTAACCCATCAGGCCGACAGCCCCGACGCGACGTGTCCGTTGATCAACACCTTGCGTGTGCAAGGCGGCGAGGTGGCGCTGAGCAGCAGTTTCCTCGCCAGTTGCCGCCTGGCGGTGTCGTTTGCCCTGTTCGAACACCACGCCCTGCAACCCGCCGCGCAAGCGGTCTACGGTCAAGCAGTAACGCGTGTCGACCATCTCGGCAGCTTTGCCTGTCGCAACGTCTACAGCCGCGAAAACGGCAGACGCAGCCAGCATGCCAGTGCCAATGCGCTGGATATCGCCGGTTTTCGCTTGGCCGATGGCCGATCCATCAACGTGCTCAAGGATTGGCCGAAGGATAATCAGGACGCACGGTTTTTACGTCAGGTTCGCTATAGCGCCTGCGACATGTTCAGTGTGGTCTTGAGCCCGGACTACAACGCCGCCCATCGCAATCACTTTCATGTGGATGTCGGGCCGTGGTGGGTGTGTCGCTGAAGGCCTGTTATTGAAGGTCAGGCGGCGATGCGCAGGTTTTGCAGGACGATCGGTCGAGCCCAGCCGTTATCGAAGTCGAGTTGTTTCTGTTGCTCCACCAGCTCTTCGGGCGAGAACGGCGGGAATGGCTTGTCCAGCAGATCGAGTTCGAACTCGGCGATCGGCAGGTGCAGCGGACGCGGTTGCGGGGCGGCGCCAGGCACTGGCAGCGGTAGACCGGCAGTGAGCACGATCGGGCGGACCCAGCGGCTTTCGAAGTCCTGTTGTTTCTGTTGAGCGACGATTTCTTGTGCCGGGAACGGTGGGAAAGGTTTGTCGGCCAGGTCCATTTCGAACTCGGCAATCGGCAGGAACAGTGGCTCGGGAGGGCGGACCTCGGTTTCTTTCACATCGCATTCGCGCTGGGAAATGATATGAGCCAGCAGTTCGCTGCCAACGGTGGGTTCGACCGGGCTGTCGAGATCGACCGGTGGAAAGTTGAGAGAAGCCGGTACGACATCGCCCGACTGATCGGCCAGGGCCTGGGCAAAGAAATCCTGCCACAGGTGACTGACGCCGCTCAGTGCTTGGGAGTTTCGTAGACCAAAATCGCCGTGGGGCGAGATGTAGCCTATCGATGTGCGTTGAATGTCTGACATTTCTCTCGGTCGACGCTCAGCTCTGGCAAAATGCTCGATAGTTTTGTTATCGGCCGTTTTTGCCGATCATTAATTTTTTGAGCGTGTTTTCCCATGATTGAGCAACCTGCGGCCTGCCGCATCCATGTCGAGGCCCTGGCCGCGACTTTTCAGCCACAGGCCGAACAATGGGCCGAGCGCCTGGGTTTGCCGATGCAGGTGGATGACGGTGAGTTTGCCTTGCAGGTCGGCGACCAGGGTTTGCAGCTACAGCAACTGGGCCCGGACGCACCGGGGCCGGTGCGGGTGGACTTTGTCGAGGGCGGTGCGGCCCATCGCCGCTTGTACGGCGGCGGTAGCGGTCAGATGATCGCCAAGGCGGTCGGGGTTGCCCAAGGCGTGCGTCCGCGCGTGCTGGATGCCACGGCGGGGCTGGGCAAAGATGCGTTCGTGCTGGCGAGTCTGGGCTGCGAGATGAGCCTGATCGAGCGTCAGCCGCTGATTGGCGCGTTGCTTGAAGATGGCCTGGCACGCGGCGCGGAAGACTTTGACGTGGCGCCGATTGTGGCGCGGATGCGCTTGCTCAAGGGCAATTCGATCGAGGTGATGCGCAATTGGGAAGGCGAGCCGCCACAGGTGATCTACCTCGACCCGATGTTTCCCCATCGTGAGAAAACGGCCTTGGTGAAGAAGGAAATGCGCCTGTTTCGGCCGCTGGTAGGCGATGACCCGGATGCGCCTGCACTGCTCGAAGCGGCGTTGGCATTGGCCAGTCATCGAGTGGTGGTCAAGCGCCCGCGCAAGGCGCCGTGTATCGAAGGGCCGAAGCCGAGTCATGCGCTGGACGGTAAATCGAGCCGGTATGACATTTACCCGAAGAAAGCGCTCAAGCCTTAAGACCGCGTCGCTCCCATCGCGAGCAAGCTCGCTCCCACATTCGACCGCGTTCCCTTGAGAAGACTCGGTCAAATGTGGGAGCGGGCTTGCTCGCGAAGGGGCCAGAACAGACAACCGAAACCTATCAGGCTGTCTCTGGTCGATACGCCCGCATAAACAACCCCACCACTTCCTGCACATGGCTCTCGGCCGCATCCCCGGTCAACGGCTCGCCACAGCCATAAAGCAGCCTGAAATTCCCCGCACCCTTGAGCAGGCAGAAGAAATGCTCGGCCGCATTGCGCGGTTTGTCGATGCTCAACGCGCCGCTCTGATCAACCTTGGTCAGCAACCGCTCCATGCCCTGCAGCATGCGCTCAGGCCCGGCCTCGAAGAAGATCAGCGAGAGTTTCGGGTCCTGGCTGCCCAGCGTCATCATCAGCCGGTGCAGATTGACCGATTCGTCACTGTTGATCAGTTGATGAAAGCCGCGCGCGATGTTCAACAGCACCGTTTCTACGGCAGTGCCGTCCGGCAATTCGAAAAACAACGTCGGCAATTGCTCTTCGCACTTGGCCATCACGGCGGCGGAGAACAGCGTCTCCTTGTCGTTGAAATGGCTGTAGACCGTCAGCTTCGACACACCGGCATCGGCCGCGACGGCGTCCATGCTGGTATTCGCATAACCCTTGCTCAGAAACAGAATTTTCGCCGCATCGAGGATCGCCTGGCGCTTGGCCAGATCCTTGGGACGGCCCGGACCGTTGGGTGCTGAAAGATTGTTCGACATTATTCGCTTTTAATACTGGACTGGTGAGTTTGCTATTAATAACATACCGCTCAGTATAATTATTCCAAGCACCATTAGCGAAAGGTCCTTCACCATGTTCCGCTATGCCTTGCCCCTCGCGTTGCCAGTCTGTCTGGCGTTTTTATTGTCTGCGTGTGGTCACGAAGAGGCGCCTCAAGTCACCGTTCGCCCGGCCATGGTCGTACAGCCAGAGCCGTCGTCCCAGGCGATGGAAAGTTTTCCCGGTGAAGTCCGCGCTCGCTATGAGCCAGACCTGGCGTTTCGCATTGGCGGTAAAGTCAGTCGACGACTGGTCGAAGAGGGGCAGCGGGTCAAGGCTGATCAACCTTTGGCGGAGCTCGATCCTCAGGACGTGCGCCTGCAACTGGAAGCCACCCGTGCCCAGGTCGCCGCTGCCGAGGCCAACCTGAGCCTGGTGCGCGCCGAACGTGATCGCTACAAGACCCTGATGGACCGTCAGATGGTCAGCCGTTCGCAGTACGACAATTCCGAAAACCTTTACCGATCCGGTGAAGCCCGCCTCAAGCAAATCAAAGCCGAATTCAACGTTTCGACCAATCAGGCCAGTTACGCCGTGCTGCGTGCGCCTCAGGATGGCGTGGTGGCTAAACGCGCGGTTGAAGTCGGGCAAGTGGTGGCGGCGGGGCAAACCGTATTTACCCTCGCCACCGATGGCGAACGCGAGGTGTTGATCAGCGTGCCGGAGCAGAGCTTTGGCCGCTTCAAGGTCGGTCAGCCAGTGTCAGTCGCACTGTGGACCCAACCCGACCAACGTTTCGCCGGGCGCATCCGTGAGCTGTCGCCCGCTGCCGATCCCAAATCGCGCACCTTTGCCGCCCGCATCGCGTTCACTGCCGGCAAGGTCCCCGCTGAACTCGGCCAGAGCGCCCGGGTGTTCGTTCAGACATCCGATGTGGTGCCGCTGTCGGTGCCGCTTTCCGCGCTGACCGCGGAAAACGGCGCGACCTACGTCTGGGGTGTCACTACCAACAACACCTTGAAGAAAACCCCGGTCCGGGTCGGTGCCTTCGGCGAGAAAACCGTACCGGTGCTCGAAGGCCTGAATGCCAGCGACTGGGTGGTGGCCGCTGGCGTCCATGTGCTGCTTGAAGGGCAGCAGGTGCGTCCGGTGGATCGCTCCAACCGCGTGGTCAATCTGGCGGACAAGGAGTAATCCCCAATGGGTTTCAATCTTTCCGAATGGGCGCTGCGTAATCGCCAGATCGTACTGTTCCTGATGCTCTTGCTGGCCATTGTTGGCGCACTGTCCTACACCAAGCTCGGCCAAAGTGAAGACCCGCCGTTCACCTTCAAGGCCATGGTGATTCGTACCAACTGGCCTGGGGCCACGGCGCAGGAAGTGTCGCGCCAGGTCACTGAGCGTATTGAAAAGAAACTGATGGAAACCGGCGAATACGAACGCATCGTTTCGTTCTCCCGTCCGGGCGAATCCCAAGTGACGTTCGTTGCCCGTGATTCCATGCACTCGGTGGAAATCCCGGACCTCTGGTACCAGGTTCGCAAGAAGATCAGCGACATTCGTCAGACCCTGCCACCGGGCATCCAGGGGCCATTCTTCAATGATGAGTTCGGCACAACGTTTGGCAACATCTACGCGCTGACGGGCGAAGGTTTTGATTACGCGGTGCTCAAGGACTACGCCGACCGCGTGCAGATTCAGCTGCAACGGGTCAAGGATGTGGGCAAGGTCGATCTGCTCGGGTTACAGGACGAGAAGATCTGGATCGAACTCTCCAACGTCAAACTCGCCACCCTCGGCCTGCCTTTGTCGGCGGTGCAGCAGGCCCTTGAAGAGCAAAACGCGGTGTCCACCGCCGGGTTCTTCGAGACCTCCAGCGAGCGATTGCAGCTACGCGTCTCGGGGAATTTTCAGACGGTCGAAGAGATCAAGAGCTTCCCTATCCGCGTCGGTGATCGTACGTTCCGCATCGCCGATGTGGCGGATGTGCGTCGGGGTTTCAACGATCCGCCAGCGCCAAGCATGCGCTTCATGGCGGAAAACGCCATCGGTCTGGCCGTGGCCATGAAGGACGGTGGCGACATTCTGGTGCTGGGCAAGGCGTTGGAAATCGAATTCGACCGCATCCAGAAAAATCTCCCTGCCGGTATGCAGCTGCGCAAGGTCTCCGACCAGCCCGTCGCTGTGAAAAGCAGTGTCGGTGAATTTGTTCAGGTGCTGGTGGAAGCACTGGCAATCGTCCTGCTGGTGAGCTTCTTCTCCCTCGGCGTGCGCACCGGCATGGTGGTCGCGTTGGCGATTCCTTTGGTATTGGCGATGACGTTCGCCTGCATGTATTACCTGGGAATCGGCCTGCACAAGATTTCCCTCGGGGCGTTGGTGCTGGCGCTGGGTTTGTTGGTGGACGACGCGATCATCGCCGTGGAAATGATGGCGATCAAAATGGAGCAGGGCTTCGACCGGATCAAGGCGGCCAGTTACGCCTGGACCAGCACCGCATTCCCGATGCTCACCGGTACGCTGATCACCGCTGCCGGCTTCCTGCCGATTGCTACTGCGCAATCGGGCACGGGTGAATACACGCGTTCGATCTTCCAGGTGGTGACCATCGCGTTGCTGGCCTCGTGGGTGGCCGCTGTTGTGTTTGTGCCTTATCTGGGGGAAAAACTCCTGCCGGATCTGGCGAAGATTCATGCAGCCAAACATGGCACCGGCGACGGTCAGCCCGACCCTTACGGCACGCCGTTCTATCAGCGCGTCAGACGCTTGGTTGAGTGGTGCGTACGGCGGCGCAAGACGGTCATTGTCCTGACGGCCGTGTTGTTTATCGGTTCTGTCATCCTGTTTCGCTTTGTGCCGCAACAGTTCTTCCCGGCATCGGGTCGTCTGGAGTTGATGGTCGATCTGAAACTGGCGGAAGGTGCCTCGTTGAGCAACACCCGAGATGAGGTCAAACGCCTCGAAGCACTGCTGAAGGATCACGCCGGTATCGACAACTATGTCGCTTACGTTGGCACCGGTTCGCCACGTTTTTACCTGCCCCTGGATCAACAACTTCCTGCAGCGAGCTTCGCGCAGTTTGTAGTCCTGGCTAAAACCATCGAGGAGCGCGAAACCCTGCGCACCTGGCTGATCGAAGCCCTCAAGGAACAATTCCCGGCCCTGCGCGCGCGGGTGACGCGTCTGGAGAACGGGCCACCGGTTGGCTATCCGATGCAGTTCCGGGTCACCGGTGAGCACATCGAGGAAGTCCGCGCGCTGGCCCGTAAAGTGGCCGCCAAGGTTCGCGAGAACCCGCATGTGGTCAACGTCCATCTGGATTGGGAAGAACCGAGCAAAGTCGTTTATCTGAACGTCGATCAGGACCGCGCCCGGGCGCTTGGCGTGAGCACCGCGAACCTGTCGAAGTTCCTGCAAAGCTCTCTGACCGGTTCCAGCGTCAGCCAGTACCGTGAAGACAACGAGTTGATCGAGATTCTATTGCGCGGCACGTTGCATGAACGTACCGAACTGTCATTGCTGCCAAGCCTGGCGGTGCCGACTGACAACGGTCGCAGCGTGGCGCTGTCGCAAATCGCGACGCTGGAATACGGCTTCGAAGAAGGCATCATCTGGCACCGCAACCGCTTGCCGAACGTGACGGTCCGCGCCGACATTTACGGTAAGGAGCAACCGGCGACGCTGGTGCAGCAGATCATGCCGACCCTCGATCCGATCCGCGCCGAACTGCCGGACGGCTACTTGCTGGAAGTCGGCGGCACTGTAGAGGACTCGGCTCGCGGGCAGAATTCGGTGAAGGCCGGTGTGCCGCTTTTCATCGTGGTGGTGCTGACATTGCTGATGCTGCAACTGCGCAGTTTCTCACGCACGGTAATGGTGTTTCTGACGGCGCCTTTGGGTTTGATCGGTGTGACCTTGTTCCTGATGGTGTTCCGTCAGCCGTTCGGTTTCGTCGCCATGCTCGGCACCATCGCGCTCTCCGGGATGATCATGCGTAACTCGGTGATTCTGGTGGACCAGATCGAGCAGGACATCGCTGCAGGGCTCAAGCCTTGGCAGGCGATTATTGAAGCCACGGTGCGGCGTTTCCGGCCGATTGTGTTGACTGCACTCGCGGCGGTGCTGGCGATGATTCCGCTATCACGCAGTGTGTTTTTCGGGCCGATGGCGGTGGCGATCATGGGCGGGTTGATTGTCGCGACGGCGTTGACGTTGCTGTTTTTGCCGGCGTTGTATGCGGCGTGGTTCAGGATCAAAAAGGACCCAGCCTAACGTCCTACGTGTATTTCAGATCCCTCTGATATTGAGTCAGAGAGATCTGAATGCTGTACTCAAAACTCAGTTTTACGAGTTTTTGAGACAGCAATAATGAAAAAGCCGCCCATTTTGAGGGGAAGGACCGACCCGGTATTCGACCTGTTGGGGAAGTCGCCCCACAAGGAACGCCTCTCGGATTACCTCGCCTTGCTCAAGCCGATGGACGATCAGGGGCGTTATCTGCCTTTCGATGAGTTGCGCTACCGCTGGGCGCCGGGGCTGGATTCGAATCTGTGCTGGGCGCTGGTGAAGAAAGCCCGGACTGCGCAGCACTCAAGTCTTTTGCCGCTAGGCGAGCCGCTTCAATGGGGCAACTTCGTGCTCACGCCGTTGGCGCAGAAAGCTATTTCCGCCGTCGATCGGCAAGCCACAATGGCCGCGCTGGAGTACATGACCAGTCAGATCGGTGAACACGCGCATTTCAGTTATCTGTTGAATGACTTGATCGAAGACGAAGCCATCAGCAGCAGCCAGCTCGAAGGCGCGGCGACCACCACGCGGGCGGCCAAGGACATGCTCAAGCGCAATCGCCTGCCGCGCACGCCGGATGAGCGAATGGTGATCGGCAACTACAAGATGATGAATTTCGCCTGGGAAAAGCGTTATGACGCCCTGAGTGTCGAACTGATTTCAGCCATGCACCGGGTGGGTGTCGAGGGCATTGATGACCCGCAATATTCGCCGGGGGAGTTCAGGGCCAACGATGATGTGGTGGTGCAGGACGGCGAGGGCAACACCGTGCATACACCGCCGCCCGCAGCAGGGCTGTTGTCACGATTGCGGGTGCTGTCGACGTGGATCAACCAGCTCCACAACGATCCCGATCAAGTGGATTACCTTCATCCACTGATCAAAGGCATCGCACTGCATTTTGCTCTGGGCTATGAGCATCCGTTCCGCGATGGTAACGGCCGGGTCGCGCGGGCACTGTTTTATTGGTTCATGTTCAAGAATGACTTCTCTGCCTTTCGCTACATTGCGATCAGCATTTTGCTGCGCAGTGCGCCGGTGAAATACGGGCGGTCTTATCTGAACACTGAGGCTGATGACCTCGACCTGACTTATTTCATCGATTTCCAGTGTTCGGTCATCCTGCGGGCTGTCAGCGGTTTTACCGATGCTTATCGGAAAAGTCTGGCGTATGCCGAAAGCTTTGATCGCTGGTTGTTGGAGTCCGGATTTTTTGACCGATTGACCGAGAAGCAACGAGCCGTATTCCAGGTTGCCAAGAGCGGGATGGCCAAGGAGTTTACGGCGGTCAATGTGAAGGAGAATCTGGACTGTTCTTACAACACCGCGTCAGCCACGTTGAATGGGCTGGTCGAATTGGAGGTGTTTGAGAAAAGGAAGATGGGACGCGAGTGGGTGTTCTTTCTGCGGGCTGCATCGACTGCTTGACCCTATGTGGGAGCGAGCTTGCTCGCGATGGCGGTGTATCAGCCACAGTTAATGTCGACTGACACGGCCTCATCGCGAGCAAGCTCGCTCCCACAAGGTCGGTGTTAAGGCTTAGAGCGTACCGAAGACTTTCTTCGCCAAACTCGTCGCTGCCGCCGCAGGATTCTGGCGAATGGCTTCTTCCTGTTTACCAATCATCTCGAACAGACCGTTCAATGCCTGCTCGGTCACGTAGCTTTCGATGTTGGCGCTCTTCGCATCCACCACACCCATCGTCGCGGCTTGCCCGGCGAACGAGTTGTACTGCTTGGCCAGGCCCACCTGGTCGGTGGCTTGCTTGACGATTGGCAGGAACTTGACGCGGATCTGTTCGCGGCTGGTTTTGCTCAGGTACTGAGTGGCCGAGTCCTTGCCGCCGCTGAGAATGCCCTTGGCATCCTCCACGCTCATCTTCTTCACCGCGTCCACCAGGATCGGCTGGGCTTGCGTCACGGCGGTTTCAGCCGCTTTGTTCATGCTGGTTTCCAGCTGGTCAACCTGGTCGCCCATGCCGAACTGTTTCATCTTGCTGGCGACTTTGCCCAGTTTGCCCGGCAGCTCGATTTTCACGTCCGGGTTGTTGCTGAACCCGCCCGGCGTGCCGAGTTGTTTCACGGCCAGCTGCGCGCCTTGGGTCAGGGCATCCTTGAGGCCGCCGGTGGCGTCCTTTTGCGACAGGTCGTTGAGCGACAGCGCCAGGGCGCTGGCGGAGATCATCAGGCCTGCGCACAGGCCGGCGAAGCGAAGGGTAGGGCGGAACATGGCAGCTTCCTTTGTTCAAAAAATGAGAGTTAGCGAGCGGCGTCGACGCGGATTTTCAGAGGCTGCGGGTCGCTTCCATCCAGCTGCACGGCGTGATGTTCGGTGGTGATGAACATCAGCTCGCCGTTGACTTCGATCCGAGCGCTGACCGAATAACGATGGCCCGGTTTGACCTGCGTTGGATCGTAACTCAGATGAAACGGCAGCGGCACCTGGCCTTTGACCGGGCCTTTCTGTTCGTCGAGGACCACGGCGGGCGCGTCGGCCAGGGAAACGTCCTGCAAGCTCACGCTTAACGTGGCGCTCGGCGGCAGGGCGATGCGTTGCAAGTAGAAGACTTCGCCATCGAGGCTGGTTTTGGCGGCAGGTTGTACGGTCTGGCAGGCTCCGAGCAAGGCAGTAAGCCCCAGAAGCGAGAGTTTTTTCATGAGTTGAATCCCTGTCGTTGGCGCCCGAAGTAGATGAACGCCGACGACAATTTAACGGATTTTTCCGGTTATTTCGCCCTATGGATCTTTTGATATGCGCTTTTTTTCAAATTCTACTAAAGGGTTTCAATACAACGGACCCGGGATATACCGCAATTGAATTGTGGTATTCATTTTCAGTGGCTGTCAGCGTATAGCGTTTGCCAGGTACGACAGTCTCCGGGTCGTATTCCAGATAGAACGCCTCGGCCATTTCTTCGCTGATATGTATTGGCGCCAGTTGCGCAGTCGTATCGTCGTGCTCGTGGACGACAACAGTGACGGCGTGTTCAGGTTGAACCGCTTGAGGCGCTTGCGCCTGCAGGTAGAGGCGGCCAACAGGGCTGAGATGCAGGGTTTGTCGGTGCGGCGCACGATGGACAATCACGAAGTAGTCCAGGTCAATTAGCAGTGGAACGCCGTTGTGGGTCATGCTGATCGTGACAAGGTATTTGACGCTGATATCGGAATAGTTGTGCATGAATGAGAAATTCCAACGCCCGCTATACAGTTCCGGTTTGCGGGATTGCGCAACTTTGATGGGAGTGGTTGAGTTGGCAGTTTGCACGCTTATATAGGTTTCGCCTTCGCCATCATCCGGGGGTAGAAAGTCTTCAGGCAAACTGAAAGTTAGAGTGACGTAGTTGCTGGTGTTTTCTAATGGGTTCATCGCGATATCCGTATCGGGATTCAAGTGGGCCTCTATTAATCCATAATTGACAGGTTATAAGAACATCCTTGTTCCTATGGTTATTGTCAGAAAGTTACAGCCAACTCCAACTAAGCCTGATCCGCCGCATCTTCACTGCGATGCAACGCGACCTGACGGATCGACAAGCGAATCTCCGCCGGCAACACCCGCTTGGCCGCGCCTTCGGCCAATTCGCCGAGCAGTTCGTGATAGCTCAGCTTGCCGGCTTCGTCGCGCTTGAGTACATCCAGATCCAGCATTGTCTGGATGAAATGGCGGAACAGGCTTTTGTCGAAGAACTCCGGGGCGTTGAGGCCATGGAGGATGGACAGGCGCTGGGCCATGACCGTGCACAGGTCTTCCAGCTCTTCGGCGCTGATGCTGTTCTGACCGCTATTGAGCAGCAGCGAGACCGTCATGTAGAAGCGTTGCAGGGTCTGGGCGATGCTTTTCGACAGCAGAGTCAGCAGCACGAAATGCCGCGAGCTCGGTGCCGGACGCAGGTAAACGTCATTCTCAAAACGCAGCAGACCTTGCTCGACGAAGGCTTCGAGCCATTGGTCGATCACCGCATCCAGCTCGTCCAGCGACCAGCGAATGAACAGCTCCGATTGCAGGTACGGGTACAGCGCGCGGGTGTAGCGCAGGATCTGTTCGCGGCTCATGCGCGAGGCGCTCTGGAAGAAGCTCGCCAGCAACGCCGGCAAGGCGAAGATGTGCAAAACGTTGTTGCGGTAGTAGGTCATCAGGACGGCATTCTGTTCGTCCAGATACAGAATCTTGCCCAGGGCATCGCTCTGCTCGGACAGAAGATCCATGTCCTTCACATGCTCGATCAACGCGCGGCAGTCACCTTCCGGCAGAGTGGTGTGCGGTGAGTACGGGACCTTGCGCAACAGCGCCAGGTACAGATCGAGCACCCGCGCCATAGCGCGATCATCCAGCGCGAGACGGCTGGTGGACAGCAGCGCCAGGGCCACGAGGTTGACCGGGTTGATCGCCGCCGCTTCGTTCAGATGCTGCGCGACTTTCTCGCCGAGGCGGTTGGTGGTTTCGTTGAGCCAGGCCGGTTTGAACTGTGGGCCGAGTTCCTGTTTACGCCAGTCCGGCTGTTCGCTGTCGAGGAATTCCGCCAGTTTGATCGGCTCGCCGAAGTTCACCGCCACTTGACCGAAACGCTGCTTGAGCGCGCCGATGACTTTGAAGATGTCGAAGATAGATTCTTTTTTCTTGCTCGCGCCACGCAGTTCGCCGAGGTAGGTCCGGCCTTCCAGCACACGCTCGTAACCGATGTAGACCGGGATGAAGACGATCGGCATCCGCGACGAACGCAGGAAGCTGCGCAAGGTAATCGCCAGCATCCCGGTTTTTGGTTGCAGCATGCGCCCGGTGCGCGAACGACCACCCTCGACGAAGTACTCCACCGGGAAGCCTTTGGTGAACAGGGTGTGCAGGTATTCGTTGAACACCGAGGTGTAGAGCGGGTTGCCCTTGAAGGTACGGCGCATGAAGAACGCACCGCCGCGCCGCAGCAGGCTGCCAATCACCGGCATGTTGAGGTTGATCCCGGCGGCGATGTGCGGCGGGGTCAGGCCGTTGCGAAACAGCAAATAGGACAGCAGCAGGTAGTCGATGTGGCTGCGATGGCACGGCACGTAGATCACTTCGTGACCCTGAGCGACCTTCTGCACGCCTTCGATGTGGTTGACCTTGATTCCGTCGTAGATCTTGTTCCAGAACCAGCTCAGCACCACTTCCAGAAAGCGGATCGCGGTGTAGGTGTAGTCGGAGGCGATCTCGTTGCCATAGCGCAGGGCTTGGGCCTTGGCTTTCTCCGGGGAAATGTTTTCACGCTCGGCTTCGTCGAGGATCGCTTGCTTGACCAGCGGCTGATTGAGCAGGCCTTTGACCAGGTTGCGGCGGTGGGAAATGTCCGGACCGATCACCGCTGCTTTCAGGTTGCGAAAATGCACCCGCAGAATCCGCTGGGCCATGCGCACGGTGCGCTCGTGGCCCTTGTTGTGGTCGATCAGCTCGCGCAAATGGATCGGTGCCGAGAACTGCACCCGGGTTTTGCGCCCCAGCACGATGATGCTCAACAACCGACGCAGGCGCCCGGTGACTGCCCAGCTGTCGGCGAAGAGCAGTTTCCACGGGCTCGATTCGCTGTCCGGCGACTGACCCCAGAACACGCTGACCGGAATGATCTGCGCATCTTCGGCGGCGTTCTGGCTCAGGGCGCTGACCAGGCGAGTCAAGGTCGGCGGTGCACCACGCTTATCCTGACGGCCGAGCCAATCGGGCTCTGGCGTCAGGTAAAAGAACGCGGCGGGTTCCTCCAGCGTACCTACCGAGACCGGCAACACCGGGCGGGGCAAACCCGCCTTGCTGCACTCGGTATCGACCACGGCCAGGTCGGTCAGCGAAGGGTTTTGCAGGACGTAGAACACCGGACGGCTGCGGTCGAGGTTGAGGGTGAACGACGACTGATTGATCGTCTCCGAGCGAACCCAGAGATACAACAGTCGGCGCAGGGTGCCAAACACAAGACGGCGGAGCGGGGAACGGGTCATACGGCTTCTGCATGAGTGAATAAAACCGAGCGTTTGCTCGGGCGGTCGATAGTGTGCCGTATTCGCCGAAAATCGGCAAAAAAGCGCCTAAGTAAACTTGAGTTGAGAGTTTTGGCGGCTGTCATATACTCGGCCGTTCAAAATAAAAACAAGGGGGGTACAGATATGGCTACGCGCGAAACCGGCAATGTGAAGTGGTTCAACGATGCCAAAGGTTACGGATTCATTCAGCGCGAGGACGGGGTGGACGTGTTCGTGCACTACCGCGCGATTCGCGGCGAGGGGCATCGCTCGTTGGCTGAGGGCCAGCAGGTTGAATACGGCGTGGTGACGGGCGAGAAGGGCTTGCAGGCCGAGGATGTGGTGGGGCTCTAAACCCACTCTTCAGATCACACAAAATCAATGTGGGAGCGGGCTTGCTCGCGAATGCGGTGTGTCAGTCGACATAAACTTTGACTGACACACCGCATTCGCGAGCAAGCCCGCTCCCACATTTGATCCGCTTCGTTTTTAAACAGTTTTCCAGGTGATCTCTTCTTCACCGTCAGCGCTGATGCGCATCCAGCGATCCGCTGTCTCTTCACCTTCTTCTTCGACCCAGCTACCCGGTGCGCAACGCACTTCGACGTTCAGCGCGGCAAAGGCGGCGCGGGCGCAGGCGATGTCGTCTTCCCACGGGGTCTGGTCGCTGTCCAGGAACAGGCTGTTCCACTTGCCCACGGCTTTCGGCAACCAGGTGACCGACACGTTGCCGGCCTTGCACTTGTAGGTCTGGCCTTTCTGGACCCAGTCGGTGCATGGGCCCAAAGCAGTGCCGAGCCAGGCTGCGACGGCTTTATAGTCGACGTCGGCGTCTTTCAGGTAAATCTCGATATCGGGTTGGCGCATGGATGTCCTCACTGCGGGTCTGAAAAATCCATTCGCGGATTTAGCCGGCCTACGGCAACTGCCGAAGACCAAAAAATTAAAGAGTTATTGAAGAACAAAGTAATCGTAGCGCATTGAAACAGTGACCTCGAACGGCTCGACCTGTTCGATGACCGACGCCCGGCGTTCGGCACTGGCGCGCCAGCCGTGGGGCGTCATGGCCAACAGGTTCGCACGGTCCTGACCCTTTTCCAGCGTCAGTTTGAACTCCAGAGTTTCGCTGTGTTGCAACGCCATGCCTTCCGGCACCAAAGCCAAATGCTTGTCGTCGGTGTATTCACGCACTTCGTCGTACAGACGCTCGCGCAATTCCATCAGATGGCCGCTGGTCGGCCCGACTTTCATCAAGCCACCACCGGGGCTGAGCAGACGTTTGGCTTCCTCCCAATCCAGCGGGCTGAAGACACTGGCGAGAAACTGGCAGCTGCCAGAGGCCAACGGCACCCGCGCCATGCTGGCGATCAACCAGGTCAGTTGCGGGTTGCGTTTGCAGGCGCGTTTGACCGCTTCCCGGGAGATGTCCAGCGCGTAACCGTCGGCGTTCGGCAAAGCCTCGGCGATTTGCGCGGTGTAGTAACCCTCGCCACAACCGATGTCCAGCCAGCGCTGAGGCGCGTATTGCGCCGCCAGTTCGGCCAGACGTTTGGCCACTGGTGCGTAATGACCAGCGTTCAAAAAGTCGCGTCGGGCTTCGACCATCGCCAGGTTATCCCCAGGGTCGCGGCTGTTCTTGTGCTGCACCGGCAACAGGTTCAGGTAACCCTGACGCGCACGGTCGAAACGATGCCCAGCAGGGCAGGCCACGCCGTTGTCCACCGCGTTCAGCGGTTCACTGCAGATCGGGCAGGCCAGCATCAGGCGAGCAACTTGATCAGGGTCTGGTAGTAGATTTCGGTCAGCACATCCAGGTCGGCAGCCAGCACGCGCTCGTTGACCTGGTGAATCGTCGCGTTGACCGGGCCCAGTTCAACCACCTGCGTACCCATGGTCGCAATGAAGCGACCATCGGAGGTGCCGCCGCTGGTGGACGCCTTGGTTTCACGACCGGTGATGTCCTTGATGCTCGACGCGACGGCATCCAGCAACGCACCCGGTTCGGTGAGGAACGGCAGGCCGGACAGCGCCCAGTCGATGTGCCAGTCCAGGCCATGCTTGTCGAGGATGTCAGCGACGCGCTTTTGCAGGCCTTCAACGGTGGATTCGGTGGAGAAGCGGAAGTTGAACACCGCCACCAGATCACCCGGAATCACGTTGGTCGCGCCGGTGCCGGAATTGACGTTGGAGATCTGGAAGCTGGTCGGCGGGAAGAAATCGTTGCCGTGGTCCCAATGCTCGGCGGCCAGTTCGGCCAGCGCCGGGGCGGCGAGGTGGATCGGGTTTTTCGCCAGGTGCGGATAGGCCACGTGACCCTGCACGCCGCGCACGGTCAGCTTGGCGCCGAGGGAGCCGCGACGGCCATTCTTGACCACGTCACCCACCAGGGTGGTACTCGACGGTTCGCCGACGATGCACCAGTCCAGACGCTCCTTACGGGCGGCAAGGCGTTCGATCACCGCTTTGGTGCCGTGGTGCGCCGGGCCTTCTTCGTCGCTGGTGATCAGGAAAGCGACCTTGCCCTTGTGATCCGGGTAGTCGGCGACGAAACGCTCGGCCGCCACGGTCATGGAAGCAAGGCTGCCTTTCATGTCGGCCGCGCCACGGCCGCAGAGCATGCCGTGTTCGTCGATCACCGCGTTGAACGGGTCGATCTGCCAGGCGGTGACCGGACCGGTCGGCACCACGTCGGTGTGACCGGCGAAGCACAGTACCGGACCGTCGTGTTTACCGTGGGTGGCCCAGAAGTTATCCACATCTTCGATGCGCATCGGTTCCAGCGTGAAACCGGCATCGCCCAGGCGCTGCATCATCTGCTTCTGGCAATCGGCGTCGACCGGCGTCACGGACGGACGGCGGATCAGGTCGATGGCGAGTTGAAGGGTCGGCGAAAGGTCGGCGTGGGCCGTCATGGAAAACTCCGGAAAACTTGAATATGGGCGCGGTCTAAATGTGGGAGCGGGCTTGCTCGCGAATGCGGTGTGTCAGTCAGCATAAAAGTTGATTGTTACACCGCATTCGCGAGCAAGCCCGCTCCCACAGGTTTTGAGTACGGTCAGAAAGACCGTATATCACGCCAAGGCCTGCAAAATGGCGGTTATCTTAAAGCAAAACGGCGGCCATTGGCCGCCGTTTAGTGCATCCGGAATGATTTAGACCGCCGGAGCCGTCTCGCCCTCGACCTCCGGTTTCGGCAGGGAAGACAAGAACGCCATGATCAGCGCCGCCAGGTACGGCAGCGACTGCACGAGCAACATCGTCACCCAGAAGCGCATGTCGTTGCTCGGCAGGCCGTTCACCAGGAAAATCCCCAGTGCCGCGCTCCACAACAGCAGCATGATGAACATTTCTTCGCGAGCTTCCGAAATCGCCACCCAGAAGCCGTGATTATCGGCGTTTTTCGGGGTGCGGAAGAACGGAATGCTGCTGGTGAAGAAGCCGTACAGCACCGCTTTGGCGATGGTGTGCGACAAAGCCAACCCTGCCAATGCCGCGCAGAACGCATCCTTCAGGTTGACCCCGACCGCACGGCGGTAGAGGAAGATGATCTTGCCCACCTTGAACACGAACAGCGCCAATGGCGGGATCGCGAAAATCAACAACGGTGGATCGACCCGCTGCGGCACGATGATCATCGCCGCCGACCACAACAAGGCGCCGACGGTGAAGAAGATGTTCATGCCGTCCGCCACCCACGGCAACCAGCCCGCGAGGAAGTGGTAACGCTGGCCCCGGGTCAGCTCGGTGTCCTTGCCGCGCAACAGGCTTGCGGTGTGACGCTTGATGATCTGAATCGCACCGTAAGCCCAGCGGAAACGCTGTTTCTTGAAGTCGATAAAGGTATCGGGCATCAAGCCTTTGCCGTAGCTGGTGTGGTAATACGCCGCCGACAGGCCTTTTTCGAATACGCGCAGACCCAACTCGGCATCTTCACAGATGCACCAGTCAGCCCAGCCCAGTTCCTCGAGCACCGAGCGCCGGGTCATGGTCATGGTGCCGTGCTGAATGATCGCGTCACGGTCGTTACGGGTGACCATGCCGATGTGGAAGAAGCCTTTGTATTCCGCGTAGCAGAGCTTCTTGAAGGTGCTTTCGTTCTGGTCGCGGTAATCCTGTGGCGACTGCACCACGGCGATTTTCGGATCGGCGAAGTGCGGCACCATGTGCTTGAGCCAGTTCGGGTCGACGCAGTAGTCCGAGTCGATCACCGCAATCACTTCGGCATCCTTGGCGGTGTGCGGAATCAGATAATTCAGCGCGCCGCCCTTGAAGCCGGCCAATGGCGCGACGTGGAAGAACTTGAAGCGCGGGCCGAGGGTTTCGCAATAATCGCGCACCGGTTCCCAGACCGCCGGGTCCTTGGTGTTGTTGTCGATGATCAGGACTTCGAAGTCCGGATAGTCGAGGTTGGCCAGGGCGTTGAGGGTCTGTTTGACCATCTCCGGCGGCTCGTTGTAGCAAGGCACGTGAATCGAGACTTTCGGTCGGTAGTCCGAATCGCCGACCACCGGCAGAAATTCACGCCGACGCTTGTGGGTCCAGACCGCTTCGGCCAGTTCATGCGCCTCGGTCAGCAGCACGATAAACACCCCGAGTGCGCCAAGGGCAAGCAAGAAGCCCACCGTCAGGCTGAACCAGGTGCTGTATTGCTGGCTGTAGTCGTAACCGATCCACACCAGCACCGAACCACAGAGGAACGCGATGAAGGTCAGGAAGGTGCGGCCGCGTTGACGCAAGGCCGAGCCGTCGATCATCAGCAGGGTCAGCGACAGCAGAGCCAACACCACCGAACCGATGGCCAGCACGCGCCATTGCGGGATCGCGACGACCGGGCCTTCAAAGTTGAATTTCTGCTGGCGCGCGGCGTTGAAAACGCCCCAGTAAGCGCCCACGGAACCTTCATCACTGGCCTTCCACGGTTGGTCAAAGGCTTCGATCACGAAGTAGTTGAAGCCCTGGCGATTGAGCTTGTTGACCAAGGTCCGCAGATAAATCGCCTGGTCTGCCGGCGACGCGTCGGCGCCACCGCGCATACGACCGTTGCTCGGCCAGCCGACTTCGGACAGCAGCAGCGGTTTTTTCGGGAACATCTTTTTCAGGTCACGGGCGCGGTCGAGTACGAACTGCCCGGACTGCTCCATCGGAACATGTTCCCAGTACGGCAGGACGTGGGCGGCGATCAGGTCGACGTGCTTGGCCAGGCTCGGGTTTTCTTCCCAGACGTGCCATTGCTCGGAGGTCGTCACCGGAACCTTCACTGCCGCTCGGACGCGATCAAGGATCACGCTCAGTTCGGCGGCGGTAATTTCCTTACGGAAGATCGCCTCGTTACCGACCACCACGCGAACCACGCTGCGGGAGGTATTGGCCAGGTCAATGGCGCGCAGGATTTCACGCTCGTTGCGTTCCAGGTCCGGGCTGATCCAGATACCCAACGTCACGCGCAAACCGAATTCTTCGGCGAGCTTGGGAATATCCCCCAGGCTGCCATCGACCGAGTAAGTGCGGATGTTGTCCGTCAGCTTGGTCATGATCTCCAGATCGCGACGCATTTCATCGTCGGTCGGATATTGCTCTTTTTGTGGGTACTGCCCTTGCTGGAACGGCGAGTACGAAAAGCCGGAGATCTGTTCAGGCCAGTTGG
This sequence comes from Pseudomonas sp. F01002, assembly GCF_004402115.1. Lineage (NCBI taxonomy): Bacteria > Pseudomonadati > Pseudomonadota > Gammaproteobacteria > Pseudomonadales > Pseudomonadaceae > Pseudomonas > Pseudomonas sp. F01002. The sequence continues at coordinate 25,808 of NZ_SOPU01000011.1, forward strand.
GGGCGGTGACCGGGCGATTGATCAGCGCCCAGAAGCCGGTAAACAAGGCAGCGATGGCGAGCACCACGACCAGGTTGAGTCCAAATTTACGCGATGACATAGCTTATTCAGGTTCCGGAGGCTGTGGAACGAAGGAACGGTCTGCGGCTGGCTGCTAAAGGGGCAGGGGGCGCGCATCCTACACCGGGCGTTCACTGACCGTACAGCGGACAGGGAAATGCCGGACGTTGGGCAATCCAACTCGGTTTAAGTTCTTTCGTTGGACCTTGTAGGTTAAATCTTGGTTCTGTGTAGGCTGATTAAAGAGGTAAAGACGCCCGTTCATAGCCCAAAGGTGCTCTTGGCCGCTGACGGCCCTATAATGCGCGCCGGTTTTTGGGGTAATGGTCATGAGTACAGAAGATCCGCGGTTTGCAGGCATCGCCCGTTTGTATGGCATCGACGGCCTGGAGCGTTTGCGCGCGGCCCACGTGGCGATCGTCGGCGTTGGTGGCGTCGGTTCCTGGGCGGCGGAAGCCGTCGCCCGTTGTGGCGTGGGCGAGATTTCGCTGTTCGACCTGGACGACGTCTGCGTCAGCAACGCCAACCGTCAGTTGCACGCGCTGGACAGCACCGTCGGCAAACCCAAGGTTGACGTGATGGCCGAGCGCCTGCGCGGGATCAACCCGGACTGCACCGTGCACGCGGTGGCGGATTTCGTCACCCGCGAGACCATGGCCGAATACATCACGCCGAACATCGACTGCGTCATTGATTGCATCGACAGCGTGAATGCCAAGGCTGCGCTGATCGCCTGGTGCAAACGCCGCAAGATCCAGATCATCACCACCGGCGGCGCGGGCGGGCAGATTGATCCGACGTTGATTCAGGTTTGCGACTTGAACCGGACCTTCAATGATCCGTTGGCCTCGAAAGTGCGCTCGACCTTGCGCCGGGATTACAACTTCTCACGCACCGTGACCCGCCACTACAGCGTGCCGTGCGTGTTTTCCACCGAACAACTGCGCTACCCGAAACCGGATGGCAGCATTTGCTTGCAGAAGAGTTTTGTCGGGGATGGCGTGAAGCTGGACTGTGCCGGCGGGTTTGGTGCGGTGATGATGGTGACGGCGACGTTTGGCATGGTCGCGGCGACCAAGGCTGTGGATAAGATTGTGGCCGGGGTTCGGCGCCCCGCGGATCGCATTAAACCTCAAGCTGAAACGTAAACCCGCGTAGGAGCTGCCGAAGGCTGCGATCTTTTGATCTTTAGCGTGACCACTGGCGCCGAAGATCAAAAGATCGCAGCCTTCGGCAGCTCCTACACGTCGCTCAGGCTCTGCATTCGCTGTAACACGGCATTAAGGCCATTACTGCGCGAAGGGGACAGTTGCCGGGAAAGCCCAAGCTGATTAAACCAATCCGGCAAATCCACTTGCTGCAGCTCAACCGCCGACAACCCGTTAACCCGCGCCAGCAGCAACGCCACCAGCCCGCGAATCAACCGCGCATCGCTGCTCGCGGCAAACTGCCAGTGACCATCCTGCAATTCACCCACCAACCACACCTGGCTTTCACAGCCATGCACGCGGTTGGCGTCGATCTTATCCACATCGCTCAATGCTGGCAGACGCTCCCCCCATTGCATCAACAGCCGCGCCCGTTGTTCCCAGCCGGCAGCATTCTGAAAAGTCTCCAGCGCGGTGGCCGCATCGGCAGGCAAGTTCATCGCAACAACTCCAGCGCCTGATCCAGCGCTTCAAAGAACCGCTCCAGGTCTTCGGAATCGTTGTACAGCGCCAACGACACCCGGATCGCCCCGGCCAGTTCAAAACGCTTGAGCAATGGCATGGCGCAATGATGACCGGCGCGCACCGCGATCCCCTGTTCGGTCAGCAAATGCGCCAAATCAGAGTTATGCACACCCTCGACGACAAAACTGGCCAGCGCCAGTTGCGGCTTGCCCAGCAATCGAATGCCGTTGCGTGCTTCAAGGCCTTTGAGCAAATAGTCATGCAGCGCTGCTTCGTGGGCGGACACGGCGTCCTGATCAAGCCCGGCCAGATAATCCAGCGTTGCCCCCAGACCAATCACACCGGCAATCGGCGGCGTACCCGCCTCAAACCCCAGTGGCGCCGGGCGAAAGCGAGCGGTGTGGTAATCCGCATCCAGCACCATTTCACCGCCGAATTGCCAATGGCGCAGTTGCTCAAGCGCTTCGTTGCGTCCGAACAGCACGCCCAGCCCATCGGGGCCGTAGAGCTTGTGACTGGAAAACACGTAGAAGTCGCAACACAGTGCCTGCACGTCGTGCCGGCCATGAACCACGCCTTGGGCGCCATCGACCACGGTCAGCGCGTTATGCGCCTTGGCCATCGTCAGGAGCGCGGGCAACGGCTGCCAGGCGCCAAGTACATTGGACAGCTGACTGACCGCCAGTAAGCGGGTTTGCGGACCGATCAGCTGCGCGGCAGCATCAAGGTCAATCAAACCGTCGGCGTCCAGTGGCAGGATCACCAGCTTCAGGTCGCGGCGGTGGGCCAGTTGCTGCCATGGCAACAGATTGGCGTGATGCTCCAGGGCGCTGATGACAACTTCATCGCCGGGATTGAAAAGATGTTCCAGGCCATAAGCCAGGAGGTTCAGCGCAGACGTTGCGCCATGGGTAAAGATGATCTGCCCGCAATCGCCGGCATTGAGCCAATGGGCGACTTTGCTGCGGCTGGCCTCGAACGCCTGGGTGGCGTGGGCGCCGGGCAGGTGTTGCGCCCGATGCACGTTGGCCGCGCCGTTGGCGTAGTAATGCGCCAGGGCATCCAGCAGGGCTTGAGGTTTTTGCGTGGTGGCGGCGTTGTCCAGATACGTCTGGTCTTGCCGTTGCAATGCGGCGATGGCCGGAAAATCGGCGCGCCAGGGAGAGGGAATCATCATGTGTTGAGCCCTGTGAACTTGGGCGGGTGTACACCGGACCTTGTGGGAGCTTGCTCGCGATGGCGTCCGTCAGGGCGCCAAAAAGCATCGCGAGCAAGTCGAATCGTCGCACCGTCGCTCCCACAGGTGCCTGCGGCACTTAGTTGTGAGCGTGCAGCGCTTCGTTCAGTTCGATCGCCGATTTGTGGGTTTTGCATTCCACAGCGCCGGTTTCCGAATTACGGCGGAACAGCAGATCCGGCTGACCGGCCAGTTCACGAGCCTTCACGACTTTGACCAGTTTGTTGTTTTCGTCCAGCAGCGCCACTTTGGTACCGGCGGTCACGTACAGGCCCGATTCAACGGTGTTGCGATCGCCCAACGGAATGCCGATACCGGCATTCGCGCCGATCAGGCAGCCTTCGCCGACCTTGATCACGATGTTGCCGCCGCCCGACAGGGTGCCCATGGTCGAGCAACCGCCGCCCAGGTCCGAACCCTTGCCGACGAATACGCCAGCGGAAACGCGGCCTTCGATCATGCCTGGGCCTTCGGTGCCGGCGTTGAAGTTGACGAAACCTTCGTGCATCACGGTGGTGCCTTCGCCGACGTAAGCGCCCAGACGAATACGTGCCGCGTCAGCGATACGCACGCCGGCCGGAACCACGTAGTCGGTCATTTTCGGGAATTTGTCCACCGAGAACACTTCCAGCAGCTCGCCACGCAGACGGGCTTCCAGTTGATGCTCGGCCAGTTCGGCCAGGTCGATTGCGCCCTGGCTGGTCCAGGCCACGTTCGGCAGCAGTGGGAACACACCCGCCAGATTCAGGCCGTGCGGCTTGACCAGGCGATGGGACAGCAGGTGCAGCTTCAGGTAGGCCTCAGGGGTGGAGGTCAACTGAGCGTCTTCGGCCAGAATGGTCGCGACCAGCGGCTTGTGGCTCTCGGCCAGACGGGTCAGCAAGGCAGCCTGGGCAGCGTCGACGCTTTTCAGGGCTTCAGCCAGTTGCGACGCCTGAGCGGTGGTGAACGCGATGGCCTGATTGCCTTCGGTGTAGCCCAGAACAGGCGCGATGGCAGCGACCAGTTCGGCCGACGGGTTGAGCAGTGGCTGCGCGTAAAACACTTCCAGCCATGCACCTTGACGGTTTTGAGTGCCGACACCAAAGGCCAGGCTGAACAGGGTAGTGGACATGTTGATACCTCTAACAAAATGGAACGGGCTGCCTTACTTGAGCGCTGCCGCGTAGATATCTGGCTTGAAGCCAATCAGGGTTCGGTCACCGAGATCGAGCACCGGGCGCTTGATCATCGAGGGTTGTGCGAGCATCAGTTCGATGGCTTTCGGCTGATCGAGATCGGCTTTGCGTTCGTCGTCGAGCTTGCGAAAGGTCGTGCCTGCACGGTTCAACACCACTTGCCAGCCGTGCTCGTTGCACCATTGGGTCAGGTGTTCACGGTCGATTCCGACCGTTTTGTAATCATGAAAGTTGTAGCTGACAGCGTGTTCATCGAGCCAGGTGCGCGCCTTTTTCATGGTGTCGCAGGCTTTGATGCCGAAAAGGTGCAACGTTTTACTTGAAACGGTCAAGGAATTGCCCCCTTTGCAGGTGCTGGAAATAAAAGGTGACGGATTATGCCATGACCGGACGGTTTCGCGTCGGTCGTGGTTGATATGCCACCGCAAAACCTGTGGGACCGAGCTTGCTCGCGATGGCGGCGCAGCAGGCAACCATGATGCTGAATATTATGGCCTCATCGCGAGCAAGCTCGCTCCCACAGAGATTGCGGTGTTTGCGGTGTGCGGCATTGGTACAACGGCCAGCCAGCAGTCTAAGCGGATAATATGGCACTTCCACTGCAGCCTGTTGCCTGAAGTGTGCCGCTTCGGCTGGGCAATACCTTAGTCTGAATAGATCTTGTGCATGCATCGCTGGTCAAGTTGGCGGGGTAACCGTATTGCATCCCTCCAGCCCGCCATCGATGGTGAAACTGTTAAATACTGAGTAATGCCTGAATAACTATTTGCTGTAAGCACTTTTACGTGTTTCGGTAATCATTTAAGTGCTGAGTAATTTTGAAGCTGTTTCTTTGTCTGGTCGCAGGGGAAGTGTCGGCGCAAGTACCTTGTCAGAGGGGGAACTGCCATGGTGAATAAGGGCGGTGTAACAGGCGTTTGGCTGGATTAGGGGTAAATTCGACGAATAAACGCGATGTCGGCTGCGCTGATATGTGGGTTTTCTGTTTGCTTCCAATCACCCAGGGTGTACTCGTTGGATATCTCATAGTGCATGACCGAATGTCGGTCATACGCCGCATAAGTCCGGCTGGCATCGCGGGGGAGAGGAAAGACGTTCAGGTCCACCTGCGCCCTCGACCAACCAAATTTTTGTCGATACAACTCGTAGGTTTTTTCCTTGTCCCAAGGAATGTTTGCCTCAGGATGTTGATGCGCGTGCATCAAACCCAAAGCGTGTCCGAACTCATGAATAGCGGTGAATTCAAAGCGGGGCGAGGAGTAGCTGGTTCCCAGTAACATGGTTGGACTATGAGCTTGAACCGCCAGAGCATCTGTTCCGATTTCCGACCTCCCAGTCCCATCATAGTGATGAGACAAGTAAACGCGGATATCCCCCTCGTATTCCATGTCGTTGTCAGAAAGCTCCACAAAATCGAACGTGAGGTTGACGTAGGGTAGCCATTTGCTGGCTGCAGCCTTTACTGCCTGGAAAAAATCCTCGTCATGTCGGGAGATTGCGATCTTTAATGTTCTGCCAGGTTTCCAGTATTTCGTGTGTTCAGCGACGCTTCTTTTTTTCGGTTTGATTTGTGTTGAGTGGAATTGTCGGGGCGTTCAGAAGTTGCTACTTCATAGGAAGCCAGTTCGTGAATGCTTTTGATGATGCTGCAGGGTTTAAAGTTTGGCATTGACAGTGTCCTTGTTGGCCGCTTCCGAGAAAGTTCGGAAGTTGCGGTAAAGTTTGAGGTTAGTCGTTGGAGGGTTATGGGGTAAGGTTGTGATTTCTTAGTGTTTGTTGCTGGGTGGTTAAGTTCGGCCTGCACTACGTTGCGCAGTGCTGGCGAGAACTAAAAACCGCACGAACGGCCATTCATGCGCTCGAAGCCGAAGAAGCCAATCCTCAGGGCGCCGCTCAGTCCACGCTGGCTGCAGAGCTCAAGGCGCGGATCATGTCCGATTATCGGCATTAACGGGAGGTGTTCAACGATTCGGCGGAGGCCCAGGCACTGGCGTTTCAGATGAACTTGCTGGAGCGACGACTGCGGTTGAAGGCGCTGCGAGCGCAGCGCCTGGAGTTGTACAAGCTCAGTCGTCATCACCAGATTGGGGATGACGTGTTACGAGAAGTATTGGGTGAGCTGGACTTGAGTGAGGCCAATCTTGGGCTAGCTAAATAGTCTAACCGTGCTCACTCGAATCTATGGGCCACTTGACTGCTAACGTTTGGGATAAAGCAACTTCATAAGTTTTTTATCTTTTTTACTGATCTTTCGATTAATAGGGATTTCCCAATCGCCCAGTGTCAGCGTGTTAGCCACCGGGTGGTGCATGATGGACTTTCTGTCGTAAGGCCTATAAATCGCTGCGATCGTATCGAAGGAAGCAAAGAGGTTTCTGTCGACTTGCTCTTTGGTCAGCGGATTCATCTCGCGATTCTGATAGAACGCATACACTTTCGGTTTATCCCAAGGGATATCAGCGTCGGGGTGTTGGTGTTCGTGCATCGCCCCTAATGCATGCCCGAACTCATGAATCACGATCACTTCAAAGTCGTGATGTTCAGGTTTGACACCCAGGTTCATGGTTGGCCAGTCCGGATGAATCAATAGAGAATCAGTGCCCAGCATTGAGCTGTTGTCATTGTTTTTTGTTGCGATTCTGATGTCACCCTCGAGCCCATCAACGAAGTCGAAGCGCAGATTGATATAGGGCAGCCACTGGCTAGCCGCATTGATGATCTTCTGTTTGTGTTCATCGTCGGGGCCGTCGATAAACGCGATTTTGAGTGTGCGTCCGTTTGCCCACAGTTTTGAATAATTGATCAGAGAGCGCTTGCGACGAGCGCCGCCGCCGGTGCCGGCATTCTCAGGGTTCTCGTTGATGGCGGCTTCGTAGGATTGTTGATCGTCGGGCCATTGGATAAGGGTGCAATCTTCAATACTGTTCATTGGCTACTTCTTCCTTGAAGTGAGGTTGTGTGAATACGCACGCTAATGCGCTGCACGAGAGTAAAGGGGACTATGCAGTTCGGTAAGCTTTGATTTCGGCTGAAGTGTTACCGGTTATAAAAGTGTACCCGCACTGCGTTGCACAGTGCGGGCGGGAGACTACTTGTTGCGGGTAATAAACGCGCGAATTCGTTCTGCGGCTTCGATGCATTCGGCTAACGGCGCGACTAAAGCCATGCGCACACGACCAGCGCCCGGATTAGCGCCGTCGACGTCACGGGACAGATAAGAACCCGGCACCACAGTCACATGCTCTTCGACAAACAGGTCGCGGCAAAACGCTTCGTCATCACCATCAACGCTCGGCCACAAGTAAAAGCCGCCATCCGGGCGCTGCACATCCATCACCGGGCGGAGGATCTCCAGCACCGCATCGTATTTCTCGCGGTACAGCGCACGGTTGGCACGCACGTGCACTTCGTCATTCCACGCGGCAACGCTGGCCAGTTGGGTCTGAACCGGCATCGCGCAGCCGTGGTAGGTGCGATAGAGCAGGAAGCCTTTGAGAATGTCGGCATCACCGGCCACAAAACCCGAGCGCAGGCCCGGCAGGTTGGAGCGCTTGGACAGACTGTGGAACACCACGCAACGCTTGAAGTCCTTGCGGCCCAGTTCCACGCAGGCGCTGAGCAGCCCGGCCGGCGGGGTTTGTTCGTCGAAATACAGTTCGCTGTAGCACTCGTCGGCGGCGATCACGAAGTCGTATTCGTCGGCCAGGGCGATCAGCTTCTTCAGGGTCTCGACGGGGATCAGTGCGCCGGTCGGATTGCCCGGCGAGCACAGGAACAGGATCTGACAGCGTTTCCAGATGTCAGGGGAAACGGCGTCGAAATCAGGGTTGAAGCCGTTTTCGTCCAGGCACGGCAGGTAATGCGGCTTGGCCCCGGCTAGGAAAGCGGCGCCTTCATAGATCTGATAGAACGGGTTCGGGCTGACCACCAGTGCATCGTCGCCACGGTTGACTACGGTCTGGGTGAACGCGAACAGCGCTTCGCGGGTGCCATTGACCGGCAGCACGTTGCGCGCCGGGTCGAGCCAGCCTTTTGGAACGCTGAAACGACGTTCGCACCACGCGGCGATGGCTTCACGCAGGACCGGGATGCCGAGGGTGGTCGGGTACACGGCCATCTGATCCAGATTGCTTGCCAGGGCTTCGGCGACAAAGCTTGGCGAACGGTGTTTCGGCTCGCCGATGGACAGTGCGATGGCACGTTTGTCCGGGTTTGGCGTGACGCTGCCGAGCAGGGCGCGGAGCTTCTCGAACGGGTAGGGCTGCAATTGGTTAAGAGCGTTGTTCATCGGTGCGGGGTCTCGTTCAAAGCGGCTGAATCCTGGCGCGCAATCAGATGCTGATGCGCGACAGTTTGATATCGGGTTCGTTACTGACGGTCAGCTGTTCGACGATTGCATCCTGCAAGCGGCTGCACAGCAATGGGTCGGACAACGGCTGGTTGTTCGCGTCGGTGATGAAGAACACGTCTTCCACGCGCTCGCCGAGGGTCGCAATCTTGGCGTTCTGCAGCGATAGATCGAATTCGAGGAAAATCGTGCCGATCCGCGCGAGCAAGCCAGGGCGGTCGGGGGCGCTGAGTTCCAACACGGTCACCGGACGCTGGGCGTCGTTGTGGATCGTCACCTGTGGCGCAAACGCGAAATGTTTGAGCTGGCGCGGTACCCGACGCTGAATGATGGTCGGGTAGTCGTCCGGGTTGCGCAGGGCTTCGGTCAGGCCTTCGCGAATCTGTTTGACCCGCGCCGGGTTATCGCCGATCGAGTCGCCGTCGGTGTCGAGCACGATGTAGGTGTCGAGGGTGAACTGGCTGCTGGAGGTGATGACCCGGGCGTCGTGAATGTTCAGGTTGAGCTGGTCCATTGCCGCCACGGTCACGGCGAAGAAGTCGTGCTGGTCCGGCGCATAGATAAAAATCTGCGTGCCGCCTTCGAACTCGCGCTGGGTGGTTTCCTTGATCAGCACCAGCGGCCCGCCATCGGCCGGCTGCTGGAGGATCGCGTCACTGTGCCAGGCCACGTCGCCGGCGGTGTGGCGCAGGAAGTAGTCATCGCCCAATTGCGCCCACAACTGCTCGACGTCGTCCGGATCGGTGCCGCCGCGTACCAGAATGTCCAGCGCTGCGCTCTGGGTCTGGCGAATCTGCTCTTCGCGGTCCACCGGGTTTTCCAGGCCACGGCGCAAGGCACGCTTGGTCTCGGTGTAGAGCTGGCGCAACAGGCTGGCGCGCCAGGAATTCCACAGCGTCGGGTTGGTGGCGTTGATGTCGGCGACGGTCAACACGTACAGATAATCGAGGTGAGTTTCGTCGCCGACGATTTGCGCGAAATCGTGGATGACCTGCGGGTCGGATAAGTCCTTGCGCTGGGCGGTGGTCGACATCACCAAATGGTTCTGCACCAGCCAGACGATCAGGCGGCTGTCCCACACCGGCAACTGGTGGCGTTGGCAAAAGGCTTCGGCATCCACGGCGCCGATTTCCGAGTGGTCGCCATGCCGGCCCTTGCCGATGTCGTGGTACAGGCCGGCCAGGTAGATCAGCTCGGGTTTGGGCAATTTGCCCATGAGCTTGCTGGCCAGCGGGAATTTTTCCGACACCTGGGTGTACTGCAACTTACGCAGGTGCTTGATCAGGTTCAGGGTGTGAGCATCGACCGTATAGATGTGAAACAGGTCGTGCTGCATCTGCCCGACGATGAAGCCGAACTCCGGCAAGTAGCGCCCGAGGATGCCGTAACGGTTCATCCGTCGCAGGTTGCGGTGGATGCCGATCTTGCACTTGAACAGTTCGATGAACAGGCTGGTGTTGCGAATATCGTTGCGGAAATCGTCGTCGATCAGGTGACGGTTTTCTCGCAGCAGACGAATGGTGTCGGCGCGCACACCTTTGATTTCCGGCTGCTGGGCCATCAGTACGAAGATTTCCAGCATGGCGAACGGAGTTCGGCGGAACACGTTGTCGTTGCGCGCCTCGATGTAACCGTCGTGCAGTTGGAATCGCGAGTTGATCGGCTGCGGCGGCGCTTCGTCTTCCGGCGCGAGGATGACTTCCTCGAAGTGCTGGATGATCAGGTCGCTTAGCTGGGCAATGCTCATGACCACCCGGTAATACTGCTGCATGAAGTTTTCGATGGCTTGCTTGGCGTCATCGCCTTTGAAGCCCAGCAGCCCGGCGATGGTGCGCTGGTGATCAAACAGCAAGCGGTCTTCGGAACGGCCGGCGAGCATGTGCAGGGCGTAACGAACCTTCCACAGGAATTCCTGGGAGGAGGCCAGCAGGGCGTTTTCGCTCTCGACCAGGAAACCTTCGCCGGCCAGGGCCCGCAGGTTCAGGGTGCCGTATTCACGACGGGCCACCCACAGAATCGTCTGAATATCCCGTAGGCCGCCGGGCGAGCCTTTGACGTTGGGTTCCAGGTTGTATTCGGTGTCGTTGTATTTGTGGTGACGGGCCTTCTGCTCGGCGCGTTTGGCCAGGAAGAAGTCCTTGCTCGGCCACATGTGTGCGGTGCTGGTGACATCCAGCATGCGCTGGCGCAAGCGCTCGGGGCCGCAGATGGTACGGCTTTCCATCAGGTTGGTGACGACCGTCAGGTCGGCGCGGGCCTCCTGGACGCACTCGTCCACGGAGCGAACGCTCTGGCCGACTTCAAGGCCGATGTCCCACAACAGCGTCAGAAAACGCTCGATGGAATCTCGGAAAACTTCGTGATCGGCGCTGTCCAGCAGGATCAGCAAATCGATGTCGGAATAAGGGTGCAACTCGCCGCGACCGTAGCCGCCGACCGCGACCAGCGCGATGTTGGCTTCGGAACTCAAGCTGAACTGCTCCCAGGCCTTTTGCAGGATGTTATCGACGAACCAGGCGCGATCCTCGATCAACCGGCGAATGTCGCGGCCGCTGCGAAAGCGCTCGTCGAGCACCTCGCGGGCCTGGCGAATCGCCTTCTTGAAGGCCGCGATCGGGCTTGCCTTCAGGGCCAATTCAGCCTGGAACTGGCCACGGTCGAAGAGTTCGGGATCCACCTGCGGCATCGATTGGCTTTCCTGTCTATAAGGCTGAGGAGCTGCGCGCCCGGATCAGGCCGAAACGCGCGGGATGGTGTCGTCGGCGCGCAGGGTGAAGATCTCGTAACCGGTTTCGGTTACCAGCAGGGTGTGTTCCCACTGTGCCGACAGCTTGCGGTCCTTGGTGATCGCGGTCCAGCCGTCGCCCAGTACCTTGGTGTCGGCTTTGCCTTGGTTGATCATCGGCTCGATGGTGAAGGTCATGCCGGCTTTCAGTTCCATGCCGGTGCCGGCGCGGCCGTAGTGCAGGATCTGCGGCTCTTCATGGAACACCTTGCCGATGCCGTGACCGCAGAATTCGCGAACCACGGAAAAACCGTTCTTTTCAGCGTGCTTCTGAATGACTTCACCGATGTCGCCCAAGCGGCAGCCGGGTTTGACGATTTCGATGGCCTTGTACATGCATTCCTGGGTGATTTGCGACAGGCGCTCGGCCCAGACCGGCACGGTGCCGACATGGAACATGCGGCTGGTGTCGCCGTGGTAGCCGTCCTTGATGACGGTGACGTCGATGTTCAGCGTGTCGCCATCCTTCAATGGCTTCTCGTTCGGAATGCCGTGGCAGACCACGTGGTTGATCGAGGTGCAGATCGACTTCGGGAAGCCCTTGTAGTTGAGCGGGGCAGGGATGGCTTTCTGCTCGTTGACGATGTAGTCGTGGCAGATGCGGTCCAGTTCTTCAGTTGTAATGCCCGGCTTGACATGTTCGGCAATCATTTCCAGCACATCGGCGGCCAGTTTGCCGGCGATGCGCATTTTTGCGATGTCCTCTGGGGTTTTGAGGGTGACGGTCATACAGGCTCTCTCTGCGCTCGATGGCGCCTTCTAAAACGGAATGGGCGTTGCGCGGTCGATCTTCGCGGCCCTGAAAAACGCGATTCTAACAGACGAGCAGCGCAAATCTGAGCCTCTGTGCATCGCTTCTCCTTATAGAATGGCGCATTCTTGGAGGATTCCAAGGGCTGGAACCAAAGCACGCACCAGGATTTAACAATCCGGGTTCCGTTTTTTTCAGCCTTGTGATATAAAATGCGCCGCTTTCCGGGGATCCCCTGAAAAGCCTAAATCCACACACGTGTCGACACGATGACCTGGGTGCCTTCAGCTGATGCTGCTGGTTGGTCATTGGGATACGTGGAGGCCAAACCCGACTTATTAAGGAACTATCATGTCCCAAGTCAACATGCGCGATATGCTGAAGGCCGGTGTGCACTTCGGTCACCAGACCCGTTACTGGAACCCGAAAATGGGTAAATACATTTTCGGCGCGCGTAACAAGATCCACATCATCAACCTTGAAAAAACCCTGCCAATGTTCAACGAAGCTCTGACTTTCGTAGAGCGTCTGGCCCAGGGCAAAAACAAGATTCTGTTCGTCGGCACCAAGCGTTCCGCTGGCAAGATCGTTGCTGAAGAAGCAGCACGTTGCGGTTCGCCGTACGTCGATCACCGCTGGTTGGGCGGCATGCTGACCAACTTCAAAACCATCCGTGCTTCCATCAAGCGTCTGCGTGACCTTGAAGTGCAAGCCGAAGACGGTACTTTCGCCAAGCTGACCAAGAAAGAAGCGCTGATGCGCACTCGCGATCTTGAGAAGCTCGATCGTTCCCTGGGTGGTATCAAGGACATGGGCGGTCTGCCAGACGCTCTGTTCGTTATCGACGTTGATCACGAGCGCATCGCGATCACCGAAGCCAACAAGCTGGGCATCCCGGTTATCGGCGTAGTCGATACCAACAGCAGCCCGGAAGGCGTTGACTACATCATCCCAGGCAACGATGACGCAATCCGCGCTATCCAGCTGTACATGGGTTCGATGGCTGACGCTGTAATCCGCGGTCGCAACCACGTTGCTGGCGGCACCGAGCAGTTCGTTGAAGAAGCTCCGGTAGCAGCAGCTGAGTAATTGACGCCTTGGCGTTGACTCAGTAAGCAAAAAGGGGGCTTGGCCCCCTTTTTGCCACCTCGAAAACCGTTTGTCGGTAGCGCAGTTGCATTGTCTGTAGCATGCAGCGACCCGCAGCGGTGGTTCGGGAAGAATTGATCGCCCGTTCGATCGGGTGGAATGGTTGAAAACCTATCCAAGAGGAATTTTGAAATGGCAGAGATTACTGCAGCGTTGGTCAAAGAACTGCGCGAGCGTACTGGCGAAGGCATGATGGACTGCAAAAAGGCCTTGACCAAGGCTGGCGGCGACATCGAGAAAGCCATTGATGACATGCGTGCTTCGGGCGCCATCAAGGCTGCCAAGAAAGCTGGCAACGTTGCCGCTGAAGGCGCGATCGCTCTGAAGGAAGACGGTAAATCCGCCGTTCTGCTGGAAGTGAACTCGCAGACCGACTTCCTGGCTCTGCAGGACGACTTCAAGGCATTTGTTGCTTCCAGCGTTGAAAAAGCGTTCGCTGACAAACTGACTGATGTCGCTCCGCTGATCGCAGCTCAAGAAGCCGATCGCCTGGTTCTGGTCGGCAAGGTTGGCGAAAACGTCAACATCCGTCGCCTGGCTCGCGTTGAAGGTGACGTTGTTGGTGGTTACCTGCACGGCAACAAGATCGGTGTTGTGGTTGCCCTTAAAGGCGGCACCGTTGAGCTGGCCAAGGACATCGCTATGCACGTAGCGGCCACCAACCCTGAATTCCTGCTGCCATCGGAAGTTTCCGCTGAAGCGGTCGAGCGTGAGAAAGGCGTGTTCCTGACCCTCAACGCTGACAAGATCGCCGGCAAGCCGGAAAACATCGTTGAAAACATGGTCAAAGGTCGTATCAGCAAGTTCCTGGCTGAAGCGAGCCTGGTTGAGCAGGCGTTCGTCAAGAACCCTGAAATCAAGGTTGGCGAACTGGCCAAGAAAGCCGGTGCTGAAATCGTTTCCTTCACCTACTTCAAAGTAGGCGATGGCATCGAGAAGCCGGTTGACAACTTCGCTGAAGAAGTTGCTGCCCAGCTGGCTGCCGCCAAGCAATAAGACGGTTTTTTAACTGTCGCCCTGAAGAGGCTGCCCGCTCACGCGCGCAGCCTCTTTTCAGATGGGGCACCAATTTTTAATTGGTTTCCCTTTGGAGCTGGCTTACAAAGCCATGTTCCGATGGCGCTGAAGCAGTGCCAAGTTAGAGTGAACGCCAGCTGTAAACAGCTCGCAAAGAATTTTTAAAATACGCCGCAGGAGAGATTCGCAATGGCTCAGCAGGGCAGTGGTTATCAGGCTCGCTATAAACGCATTCTACTCAAGCTTAGCGGCGAGGCCCTGATGGGCTCGGAAGAGTTCGGGATCGATCCGAAAGTTCTGGATCGCATGGCGCTGGAAGTCGGCCAACTGGTCGGCATCGGTGTTCAGGTCGGTCTGGTGATCGGCGGCGGTAACCTGTTCCGCGGTGCAGCGCTGAGCGCGGCCGGCATGGATCGGGTCACCGGCGACCACATGGGCATGCTGGCCACTGTGATGAACGCCTTGGCCATGCGCGATGCGCTGGAACGTGCCAATATCTCGGCCATCGTGATGTCGGCCATTTCCATGGTTGGCGTAACCGATCACTATGATCGCCGCAAAGCCATGCGCCACTTGAACGCCAAGGAAGTCGTGATTTTCGCGGCCGGTACCGGCAATCCGTTCTTCACCACGGATTCGGCAGCGTGCTTGCGTGCAATCGAAATCGATGCCGATGTCGTGCTCAAGGCGACCAAGGTCGATGGCGTCTACACCGCTGACCCATTCAAAGACCCGCATGCCGAGAAGTTCGATCATCTGACTTACGATGAAGTGCTGGATCGCAAGCTGGGCGTGATGGATCTGACCGCCATTTGCCTGTGCCGCGACCACAAGATGCCGTTGCGCGTATTTAACATGAACAAGCCCGGCGCCCTGCTGAACATCGTGCATGGCGGCGCTGAAGGGACCCTGATCGAGGAAGGCCAACAATGATCAACGAAATCAAGAAAGACGCTAAAGAGCGTATGCAGAAATCCGTCGAGTCGCTGATGCACAACTTCGGCCGTATTCGTACTGGCCAGGCGCATCCAAGCATTCTGGAAGGCGTGATGGTGCCGTATTACGGTTCCGACACTCCGATCAAGCAGGTGGCGAACATCACCGTCAAAGACGCCCGTACCCTGCAAGTCGTTGCCTTTGAGCGCAACATGCTGGGTGCCGTCGACAAAGCCATCGGTAGCGCGGGTCTGAACCTCAACCCGACCAACCTGGGTGAATTGCTGCTGATCTCCATGCCGGCCCTGACCGAAGAAACCCGTAAGGGCTTCACCAAGCAGGCTCGCGATGTCGCTGAAGATGCCCGTGTTGCGGTGCGCAACATCCGTCGTGATGCGAACAGCCAGCTCAAGGATCTGGTCAAGGAAAAAGAAATCAGCGAAGACGAAGAGCGTCGCGCCACTGGCGAGATCGATGACCTGACCAAAAAGTTCGTGGCTGAAATCGACGCGAATTTGGCACAGAAAGAAAAAGACCTGATGGCCGTATAAGGGTCGCGTTTTAATGGATAAGACCAAGCAGACTGCGCCGTCCGCGGTGCCGCGCCATGTCGCGATCATCATGGATGGGAATAATCGCTGGGCGAAAAAGCGCTTTATGCCGGGTGTCGCCGGTCATAAAGCGGGCGTGGATGCGGTTCGTGCGGTGATCGAGGTGTGTGCCGAGGCCGGGGTCGAAGTATTGACCCTGTTCGCCTTCTCCAGCGAGAACTGGCAGCGTCCGGCCGACGAGGTCAGCGCCTTGATGGATCTGTTCTTCAAGGCATTGCGTCGTGAGGCCAAGCGCCTGAACGAAAACAACATCAGTTTGCGCATCATTGGCGACCGTTCGCGCTTTCATCCAGAGCTTCAGGCTGCCATGCGTGAAGCTGAGGCAATGACGGCGGGCGCCAATCGCTTCGTTCTGCAGATCGCTGCCAACTATGGTGGACAGTGGGATATCGCGCAGGCCGCACAGCGTCTGGCTCGGGAAGTTCAGGCCGGGCACCTGCGTCCGGAAGACATTACCCCGGAACTGTTGCAAACCTGTCTGGCTACCGGCGATTTGCCGTTGCCGGACTTGTGCATCCGTACCGGTGGCGAGCACCGCATCAGTAACTTCCTGCTGTGGCAACTGGCTTACGCCGAGTTGTACTTCTCCGACCTGTTCTGGCCGGACTTCAAACACGATGCCATGCGTTCCGCGCTGGCCGATTTTGCTTCTCGGCAGCGCCGCTTCGGTAAAACGAGCGAGCAGGTCGAGGCTGGAGCCCGGGTTTAATGCTTAAACAACGAATCATCACCGCGCTGATCCTGCTGCCGATTGCCCTGTGCGGGTTTTTTCTGCTCGAAGGCACCGGTTTTGCGCTGTTCATCGGGCTGGTCGTGACCCTCGGTGCATGGGAGTGGGCTCGCCTGGCGGGCTTCACTGAGCAGCCGATCCGCATTGCCTATGCAGCGGTGGTCGCGTTGATGCTGTTTGTCATGCATATCGTGCCTGGGCTCGCGCCTTGGGTATTGGGCGCTTCGGTGCTTTGGTGGGGCGTTGCAACCTATCTGGTGTTGACGTATCCGCGCTCCAGCGAACTCTGGTCCAGCGCTGCCTGCAAGCTGGTGATCGGTCTGCTGATCCTGCTGCCCGCCTGGCAAGGTCTGGTTCAGATCAAGCAGGAGTCTTTGGGCAACTGGCTGATCATGGCGGTGATGGTGCTGGTCTGGGGTGCTGATATCGGTGCTTACTTCTCTGGCCGGGCCTTTGGCAAGCGCAAGCTGGCGCCACAGGTCAGTCCCGGCAAAAGCTGGGAGGGCGTCTACGGCGGCCTCGCGGTGAGTCTGGTCATTACTGTCATTGTCGGTCTGTTTCGAGACTGGACGGTGGCGCAGCTGTTCAAAGGTCTGATTGGTGCAGCCATCATCGTGTTCATCTCGGTGGTAGGTGATCTGACTGAAAGCATGTTCAAGCGTCAGTCCGGGATCAAGGACAGCAGTAATCTGCTGCCGGGTCACGGCGGCGTGCTGGACCGAATCGACAGCCTGACTGCAGCGATTCCAGTGTTTGCCGTGCTGCTGTGGATGGCGGCGCCGTGAGCCGCCCGCAGCAGATTACCGTCCTGGGGGCGACCGGTTCGATTGGTCTGAGCACGCTTGACGTCATCGCTCGCCATCCCGAGCGTTATCAGGTTTTCGCCTTGAGCGGTTTCACCCGTCTGAGCGAGCTGTTGGCGCTGTGCGTTCGCCATACGCCGCGGTTCGCCGTGGTGCCTGAGGCGGGTGCTGCCCGAGGCTTGCAGGACGACCTGCGCGCCGCAGGCCTGCCGACCCGCGTGTTGGTGGGTGAGGAGGGCCTGTGTCAGGTTGCTTCCGATCCTGAGGTCGATGCGGTCATGGCGGCCATCGTTGGCGCTGCGGGCTTGCGACCGACTCTGGCGGCGGTCGAAGCCGGCAAGAAAATCCTCCTGGCCAACAAAGAAGCGCTGGTGATGTCCGGTGCGCTGTTCATGCAGGCGGTGCGCAAGAGTGGTTCGGTGTTGCTGCCGATCGACAGTGAGCACAACGCGATTTTCCAGTGCATGCCACAGGATTTCGCTCGTGGACTGAGTGCCGTCGGGGTGCGTCGGATTTTACTCACGGCCTCTGGCGGTCCGTTCCGACAGACACCTATGGCTGAACTGGTGCATGTTTCCCCTGAGCAAGCGTGTGCCCACCCGAACTGGTCCATGGGGCGCAAGATTTCGGTGGATTCGGCCAGCATGATGAACAAGGGGCTGGAGTTAATCGAAGCCTGCTGGCTGTTTGATGCCAAGCCGTCCCAGGTCGAAGTGGTGATTCATCCTCAAAGCGTGATTCATTCGCTGGTCGATTACATCGACGGTTCGGTATTGGCCCAGTTAGGTAACCCTGACATGCGCACGCCGATCGCCAACGCGTTGGCCTGGCCGGAGCGAATCGACTCGGGTGTTGCGCCGCTGGACCTGTTTGCAATTGCGCGGCTGGACTTCCAGGCGCCTGATGAAGAGCGATTCCCGTGTCTGCGCCTTGCGCGTCAGGCGGCTGAATCCGGCAATAGTGCGCCGGCCATGCTAAATGCGGCGAATGAAGTGGCGGTCGCGGCCTTTCTCGACGGGCGGGTTCGCTACCCGGAAATCGCGAGTATCATCGAAGAAGTGTTGAATCTCGAGCCCGTGGTTGCGGTTGACGATCTCGAGGCAGTGTTCACGGCCGACGCGAAAGCGCGAGTACTGGCCGAACAATGGTTGAGTCGTCACGGGCGGTAAGTGCTGCAATACGTTGACCCATGCGGCACTGGACAGGATTGCGGAGAAAGTAGATGAGCGCGCTCTATATGATTGTCGGCACCCTGGTGGCTTTGGGTGTGCTGGTCACCTTCCACGAATTCGGCCATTTTTGGGTCGCACGTCGCTGTGGGGTCAAAGTGCTGCGTTTCTCCGTAGGCTTCGGTATGCCGTTGCTGCGCTGGCACGACAAGAAAGGCACTGAGTTCGTCGTCGCCGCGATCCCGCTGGGCGGTTACGTGAAAATGCTCGACGAGCGCGAAGGCGAAGTTCCGGCCGATCAGCTCGATCAGTCCTTCAATCGCAAATCCGTCCGCCAGCGTATCGCTATCGTATCGGCGGGTCCGATTGCCAACTTTTTACTGGCGATGATTTTTTTCTGGGTGCTCGCCATGCTCGGCAGCGAGCAAGTGCGCCCGGTCATTGGTGCAGTCGAATCCGGCAGTATCGCTGCCAAGGCTGGTTTGAGCGCGGGCCAGGAAATCATTGCCATCGATGGCGAGCCAACTTCCGGCTGGGCCGCGGTGAACCTGCAGTTGGTCCGTCGTCTTGGGGAGAGCGGTTCCCTGCAGTTGCTGGTCCGTGATCAGGGTTCCACAGTGGATTCGCCCCGTGAACTGATGCTGGATAAATGGCTCAAGGGTGCCGATGAGCCAGATCCGATTCGTTCGCTGGGTTTACGCCCTTGGCGTCCGGCGCTGCCACCGGTCCTGGCCGAACTTGACCCGAAAGGCCCGGCACAGGCTGCTGGCCTGAAGACCGGTGACCGACTGTTAGCTCTGGACGGCAAGTCGCTTGATGACTGGCAGCAGGTGGTGGACACGGTCCGTATGCACCCTGATACCAAAATCATGCTGCGCGTCGAGCGTGATAGTGCTCAAATCGACGTCCCTGTGACGCTGGCCGCTCGCGGCGAGAAGAAGGCACCCAGTGGTTATCTGGGCGCTGGGGTGAAAGCAGTTGATTGGCCGCCAGAGATGATTCGCGAAGTGAGTTATGGTCCTGTGGCCGCGATTGGAGAGGGCGCTCGACGCACCTGGACCATGAGCGTACTGACCCTCGATTCGCTCAAGAAAATGTTGTTCGGTGAGCTCTCGGTAAAAAACTTGAGTGGACCGATAACCATTGCTAAAGTGGCGGGCGCTTCTGCCCAGTCGGGTGTCGCTGATTTCCTGAATTTCCTTGCTTATCTGAGTATTAGCTTGGGAGTTCTGAATTTGTTGCCCATTCCTGTACTGGATGGGGGGCATTTGTTGTTTTATCTGATCGAGTGGGCGCGTGGTCGCCCCTTGTCGGATCGGGTGCAGGGTTGGGGGATACAGATCGGTATCAGTTTGGTGATCGGGGTGATGTTGCTTGCTCTGGTCAATGATCTAAGTCGACTGTAACGCTTCGCTGAATTGCGAATCTGCCGCATTTTGCGGCAGTTTGTTTATTGCCAGTTGGAATAAGAAAGGACTTCATGAAACGTCTGCTGCTAACTGCGGTTCTCACCGTATTGATGATCGCCGAAGTTCACGCCGAGTCCTTCACTATCTCTGATATTCGCGTCAATGGCCTCCAGCGGGTCTCCGCGGGTAGCGTCTTTGGTGCTTTGCCGTTGAACGTCGGTGAACAGGCGGATGATCGTCGCCTGGTGGAATCCACTCGTGCGTTGTTCAAAACCGGTTTCTTTCAAGATATCCAGCTGGGCCGCGATGGCAACGTCCTGGTCATCACGGTAGTCGAGCGCCCGTCGGTCGCCAGTATCGAGATCGAGGGTAACAAGGCGATCTCCACTGAAGACCTGATGAAAGGCCTCAAACAATCCGGTCTGGCCGAAGGCGAGATCTTCCAGCGCGCCACCCTCGAAGGTGTGCGTAACGAGCTGCAGCGCCAATACGTCGCTCAGGGGCGCTACTCGGCTACCGTCGACACTGAAGTGGTGCCGCAGCCGCGTAACCGCGTTGCGTTGAAGGTCAATATCAACGAAGGCACCGTTGCTGCTATCCAGCACATCAACGTGGTGGGTAACACCGTCTTCCCTGATGAAGACCTGATCGACCTGTTTGAACTCAAGACCACCAACTGGCTGTCGTTCTTCAAGAACGATGACAAGTACGCTCGTGAAAAACTTTCCGGTGACCTGGAGCGTCTGCGCTCCTACTACCTGGACCGTGGCTATATCAACATGGATATCGCTTCGACCCAGGTGTCCATCACCCCGGACAAGAAACACGTCTATATCACCGTCAACGTCAACGAAGGCGAGAAGTACACCGTCCGTGACGTCAAGCTGAGCGGCGACCTGAAAGTCCCTGAAGACCAGGTCAAGTCTCTGCTGCTGGTCCAGAAAGGCCAGGTGTTCTCGCGCAAGTTGATGACCACCACGTCCGAACTGATCACCCGCCGTCTGGGTAACGAGGGTTACACCTTCGCCAACGTCAATGGCGTGCCTCAGCCTCACGATGAAGACCACACCGTCGACATCACGTTCGCCGTCGATCCGGGCAAGCGAGCTTACGTGAACCGCATCAACTTCCGTGGCAACACCAAGTCCGAAGACGAAGTGCTGCGCCGTGAAATGCGTCAGATGGAAGGCGGCTGGGCTTCGACCTACCTGATCGACCAATCCAAGACTCGTCTTGAGCGTCTGGGCTTCTTCAAGGAAGTCAACGTCGAAACACCGGCCGTGCCGGGCGTCGACGACCAGGTAGACGTGAACTACAGCGTTGAAGAACAGGCTTCCGGTTCGATTACCGCCAGCGTCGGTTTCGCCCAGAGCGCTGGTCTGATCCTCGGTGGTTCGATCACCCAGAACAACTTCCTGGGTACGGGTAACAAAGTCAGCATCGGTTTGACCCGCAGTCAATACCAGAGCCGCTATAACTTCGGTTACGTCGACCCGTACTGGACGGCTGATGGCGTGAGCCTGGGTTACAACGCGTTCTATCGCACCACTGACTACAAAGACCTCGACGTCGACGTAGCCAGCTATGCCGTGGACAGCCTGGGTGCAGGCGTTAGCGTCGGTTATCCGATCAGCGAGACTTCGCGTCTGACCTTCGGCTTGACCGCGCAACAAGACAAGATCAAGACCGGTCAATACACCGTTGACGAGATCTTCGACTTCGTTAACAGGGAAGGCGATAGCTACCTGAACTTCAAGGCTTCGGCCGGCTGGTCCGAATCCACACTGAACAAAGGCGTATTGGCGACCCGTGGTCATTCCCAAAGCCTGACACTGGAAACCACCACGCCTGGCAGCGACCTGTCGTTCTTCAAGCTTGATTACCGTGGCCAGTTGTTCCAGCCATTGTCTGAAAACTACACCATGCGCCTGCACACGGAACTGGGCTATGGCGATGGTTATGGTTCTACCGATGGCTTGCCGTTCTATGAAAACTACTATGCTGGTGGTTTCAACTCGGTTCGTGGCTTCAAGGACAGTACCCTCGGTCCTCGCAGTACCCCAAGTCGCGGTGCGGCTGTGACGGGTAACACCGGCACGCTGGCCGACCCGGACCAGGATCCGCTGCCGTTCGGTGGTAACGTTTTGATCCAGGGTGGTGTCGAGGTGCTGTTCCCCCTGCCATTCGTCAAGGATCAGCGTTCCCTGCGCACTTCCGTATTCTGGGATGTGGGTAACGTATTCGACTCCAAGTGCGATAAAACGACGAACGCAAATGTCGGTTCAACCGCTCAAACAGCGTGTAACGACATCAGCCTGAGCAACATGGCCAGCTCCGTCGGTGTCGGCGTGACCTGGGTTACCGCACTGGGTCCTTTGAGCTTCGCGTTGGCCATGCCAGTCAAGAAACCGGATAACGCTGAAACCCAAGTGTTCCAATTCTCCCTCGGCCAGACGTTCTAAGCGTCTGACCCAAGATAACGACAATGGATTTTGTAGGAGTGCATCGTGCGTAAGTTGACTCAATTGGTTCTCCTGGCGACCGTACTGGTAGCAGGTCCGGCTTTTGCCGACATGAAAATCGCCGTTCTGAACTATCAGATGGCGCTGCTGGAATCCGACGCGGCCAAGAAGTACGCCGTGGATGCCGAGAAGAAGTTCGGCCCACAGCTGACCAAGCTCAAGACTCTGGAAAGCAGTGCCAAAGGTATCCAGGACCGTCTGATGGCTGGTGGCGACAAGATGCAGCAAGGCGAGCGTGAGCGTCTTGAGCTGGAATTCAAGCAAAAGGCCCGTGACTTCCAGTTCCAGTCCAAGGAATTGAACGAAGCCAAAGCCGTTGCTGACCGTGAAATGCTGAAGCAGCTCAAGCCGAAACTGGACAGCGCTGTGGAAGAAGTCATCAAGAAAGGTGCTTTTGACCTGGTCTTCGAGCGTGGCGCAGTGATTGATGTCAAACCGCAGTACGACATCACTCGCCAGGTTATCGAGCGCATGAATCAGCTGAAGTAACCATGACAGCGACTATAAAGCTCGGCCAGTTGGCCGAGTTCCTCGGCGCCACACTGCGTGGCGACCCGGAGAAAGAAATTACTGGGCTAGCCACTTTGCAAGAGGCTGGCCCAGCTCAGTTGAGCTTTCTCGCAAACCCCCAATACCGTAAATACCTGCCTGACAGTCGGGCCGCAGCCCTGTTGCTGAAAGCCGCTGACGCTGAAGGTTTTGCAGGTGATTCGCTGGTGGTGCCTGATCCCTATCTGGCCTACGCGCGGGTTTCCCATCTGTTCGATCCCAAGCCAAAGGCGGCTGCCGGTATTCATCCGACAGCAGTGGTGGCAGCGGATGCAGTGGTCGATCCAGCGGCGAGCATTGGTGCTTTTGCGGTGATCGAAAGCTGCGCACGTATTGCTGCGGGTGTGACCGTTGGCGCGCACTGCTTCATTGGTGCCCGCTGCGAGATTGGCGAGGGCGGCTGGCTGGCCCCGCGAGTCACGCTGTACCACGATGTTCGCATCGGTAAACGGGTGGTGATTCAATCGGGTGCCGTACTCGGTGGCGAAGGTTTCGGTTTTGCCAACGAGAAAGGTGTCTGGCAGAAAATCGCTCAGATCGGTGGTGTGCTGGTCGGTGACGACGTGGAGATTGGCGTGAATACCGCTATCGATCGCGGTGCGCTGGCCGATACCGTTCTGGGTAACGGGGTGAAACTCGACAACCAGATTCAGATCGCCCACAACGTCCAGGTCGGTGATCACACCGCCATGGCCGCGTGCGTGGGGATCTCCGGCAGCACCAAAATCGGCAAGCATTGCATGCTCGCCGGTGGCGTAGGGCTGGTGGGGCATATCGAAATTTGCGACAACGTTTTCATCACCGGGATGACCATGGTGACCCACTCGATTACCGAAAAGGGTTCCTATTCTTCCGGTACAGCCATGCAACCGGCAGCCGAGTGGCGCAAAAGCGCGGCACGCATCCGTCAGCTCGACGACATCGCGCGGCGGTTGCGACAGCTGGAAAAGCGTGTAGGGGAAGTGACCCCTGACGGTAATGCTTCATCAGATGGCTGATACCATTTCCATATCAAGTGTGCACAGCCGCTAGACTGCCTCCTTGATTTGCTAGAGGGGTGCGCGTCAGTCGCGCCTCCCAATCTTTACATAGGCTTCCCCCCGAAATGATGGACATCAACGAGATTCGCGAATACCTGCCCCACCGTTACCCGTTCCTGCTGGTGGACCGAGTCGTGGAACTGGATGTGGAAGGCAAGCGCATTCGCGCCTACAAGAATGTCAGCATCAACGAACCCTTCTTCAATGGTCACTTCCCCGCGCATCCAATCATGCCGGGCGTATTGATCATCGAAGCGATGGCTCAGGCTGCCGGGATCCTTGGTTTCAAAATGCTCGACGTGAAACCGGCCGACGGCACCCTTTATTACTTTGTTGGCTCCGACAAGCTTCGCTTCCGCCAGCCGGTGTTGCCAGGCGACCAACTGATCCTGGAAGCCAAATTCCTGAGCTGCAAGCGTCAGATCTGGAAGTTCGAGTGCCAGGCTTCGGTCGATGGCAAGCCAGTCTGCTCTGCTGAAATCATCTGCGCGGAACGCAAACTATGAGTTTGATTGACCCTCGCGCAATCATCGATCCGACGGCTATCCTGGCCGACGGCGTCGAGGTCGGCCCTTGGTCGATCATCGGTGCAGGTGTGGAAATCGGCGAGGGGACAGTGATCGGGCCGCATGTGATTCTCAAAGGCCCGACCCGAATCGGAAAGCACAACCGCATCTACCAGTTTTCTTCGGTAGGCGAGGACACGCCCGATCTGAAATACAAGGGTGAAGAAACCCGTCTGGTCATCGGTGACCACAACGTCATCCGTGAAGGCGTGACGATTCACCGTGGGACCGTTCAGGACCGTTCTGAAACAACCCTGGGCGATCACAATCTGATCATGGCCTATGCCCACATCGGCCACGACAGCGTCATCGGCAACCACTGCATCCTGGTCAACAACACCGCGTTGGCCGGCCATGTGCACGTTGAAGACTGGGCGATCCTGTCTGGTTTTACCCTGGTTCATCAGTATTGCCATATCGGCGCCCACAGCTTTTCCGGTATGGGCACCGCCATCGGCAAGGACGTCCCAGCGTACGTCACGGTGTTCGGCAACCCGGCCGAAGCTCGCAGCATGAACTTCGAAGGCATGCGTCGTCGCGGTTTCAGCGAAGATGCGATCCACGCGCTGCGTCGTGCCTACAAGGTGGTTTATCGCCAGGGTCTGACGGTCGAGCAAGCGCTCACCGAACTGGCCGAGCCTTCTGATCAGTTCCCGGAAGTCGCGGTGTTCCGTGATTCCATCCAGTCTTCGACCCGCGGCATCACTCGTTAATCATGGCTAATCTGCGTATTGCGCTGGTGGCGGGTGAGGCTTCCGGCGACATTCTTGGCGCGGGTCTCATGCGCGCACTCAAGGCTCAGCACCCGGCAGTCGAGTTCATCGGTGTCGGCGGTCCGCTGATGCAGGCCGAAGGCCTGACCTCGTATTTCCCGATGGAGCGTCTTTCGGTCATGGGTCTGGTGGAAGTGCTGGGCCGATTGCGTGAGCTGATGGCTCGTCGCAAGAAGCTGGTTGCCGACCTTATCGCCGAGAAGCCGGATGTGTTCATCGGTATCGATGCCCCGGACTTCAACCTCAATATCGAACTCAAGCTGCGTCAGGCCGGGATCAAGACCGTGCATTACGTTAGCCCGTCGGTTTGGGCGTGGCGGCAGAAACGGGTACTGAAGATTCGCGAAGGCTGCGACCTGATGCTGACGCTGTTCCCGTTCGAAGCGAAATTCTATGAAGAGAAGGGCGTGCCGGTGCGGTTTGTCGGACATTCCCTGGCTGACGCCATCCCTCTGGAGGCAGATCGCGCCGCCGCGCGGGCTGAACTCGGCTTGCCCGACGGGCCGCTGGTTGCTCTGATGCCGGGCAGCCGTGGTGGCGAAGTTGGCCGTCTCGGTGCGTTGTTCCTCGATACGGCCCAGCGTCTGCGAGCCCTGCGCCCTGGTGTGCGGTTCGTCATGCCTTGCGCCGGCCCCGAGCGCCGCAAGCAACTTGAAGAGCTGCTGGCGGGCCGAGATCTGCCGCTGACATTGCTCGATGGCAAATCCCATCTGGCCCTGGCAGCCTGTGACGCTGTGCTGATCGCGTCCGGAACGGCGACGCTTGAAGCGTTGTTGTACAAACGGCCGATGGTGGTCGCGTACCGCTTGGCGCCGCTGACGTTCTGGATTCTCAAGCGCATGGTGAAAAGTCCTTACATCTCCTTGCCGAACCTGCTGGCCCAGCGCCTGTTGGTGCCCGAGTTGTTGCAGGACGATGCGACCGTTGAAGCCTTGGCCCAGACGCTGTCGCCACTGATCGAAGGCGGTGAAGAACAGACCCGCGGCTTCGATGAAATTCACCGTACCTTACGTCTGGACGCCTCCAATCAGGCGGCGGACGCGGTACTGAACCTGATCGGCAAAACACAATGAGCAAAGCAAGCATTCAGATGGGCCTGGACTTCACCCTGGTCGCCGAAGTTGAAGATTTGGTCGCTGGCGTTGACGAAGTCGGTCGCGGCCCACTTTGTGGTGCAGTGGTGACAGCCGCGGTGATCCTCGATCCGAACCGTCCGATTCTGGGCCTGAATGATTCGAAGAAGCTCACCGAAGCACGCCGCGAAAAACTCTACGACGAGATCTGCGAAAAAGCCCTGAGCTGGTGCATCGCCCGGGCTGAGGTCGAAGAAATCGACGAGCTGAACATTCTCCACGCCACCATGCTGGCCATGCAGCGCGCCGTCGAAGGTCTGCACATCACGCCGAAACTGGCGATGATCGATGGCAATCGTTGCCCGAAGCTGTCGATGCGCGCCGAAGCAGTGGTGCAGGGCGATGGTAAGGTACCGGCCATCGCGGCAGCGTCGATTCTGGCCAAGGTCAGCCGCGACCGCGAGATGGCAGCGTTCGAATTGATTTACCCGGGTTACGGCATCGGTGGCCACAAAGGCTACCCGACGCCGGTTCATCTGGAGGCGCTGGCCCGCTTGGGGCCAACGCCGATTCACCGCCGCTCGTTCGCCCCGGTACGCCTGGCTTACGAGGCGCGGGAAAACCTGATCGAGAGTTAGTCGCAAGGCTGATGTTTTTGCCAAGGCCCGGTACAATCCGGGCCTTGTTGTCTTCACGTTTCTAGTTTCTAGACAGGATCACTATGCCGGCTTCATTCGTTCATCTACGCCTGCACACTGAGTATTCCCTGGTCGACGGTCTGGTGCGGATCAAACCGCTGGTCAAGACCCTGGTCGGCATGAACATGCCTGCCGTAGCGGTCACGGACCAGAACAACATGTGTTCCCTGGTCAAATTCTATAAAGCCGCCATGGGTGCCGGGATCAAGCCGATCTGCGGCGCCGACCTCTGGCTGTCGAACAAGGATCCGGATAACGCTCTGAGCCGGATCAGTCTGTTGGCGATGAACGCCGTGGGTTATCGCAACCTCACCGAACTGATCTCCCGCGGCTTCATCGACGGCCAGCGCAATGGGTCGGTCATCATCGAGCGCGAGTGGGTGGCCGAAGCCAGCGAAGGCTTGATCATGCTGTCGGCGGCGAAAGAAGGCGAGATCGGTTTGGCGATGCTCAGTGGCAACCCGGCCGAAGCGGAAAACCTGGCACGTGAATGGATGGCCGTGTTCCCGGATCGTTTCTATCTGGAGATCCAGCGCACCAACCGCCCCAACGACGAAGAACAGTTGCACGGTGCCGTAGCCCTCGCTGAAAAAATCGGTGCGCCGCTGGTCGCTACCAACGACGTGCGCTTCATCAAGCAGGAAGACTTCGCCGCTCACGAAACTCGCGTTTGCATCGGTGAGGGCCGTGCCCTCGATGATCCGCGGCGTTCGAAAAATTACAGCGATCAGCAATACCTCAAAAGCGCCGAGGAAATGGCCGAGTTGTTCAGCGACATTCCCGAAGCGCTGGAAAACACCGTCGAGATTGCCAAGCGCTGCAACATTGAAGTGAAGCTGGGCACTCACTTCCTGCCCAACTTCCCGATCCCCGATGGCATGACCATCGACGAGTATTTCCGCAAGGTTTCCTTCGATGGTCTGGAAGATCGCCTCAGCGTTCTGCTGCCCAAGGACACCACCGAAGACTACGAAACCAAGCGTCAGGTCTACGTCGACCGGCTGAATTTCGAGCTGGATATCATCATCCAGATGGGTTTCCCCGGTTACTTCCTGATCGTTATGGACTTTATCCAGTGGGCCAAGAGTAACGGCGTGCCGGTAGGTCCAGGCCGTGGATCGGGTGCCGGGTCGCTGGTGGCCTACGTGCAGAAGATCACCGACCTTGACCCGCTGGAATATGACCTGCTGTTCGAACGTTTCCTTAACCCGGAACGGGTATCCATGCCCGACTTCGACGTCGACTTCTGCATGGACGGTCGCGACCGTGTAATCGACTACGTGGCCGAGAAATACGGCCGCAACGCGGTAAGCCAGATCATCACCTTCGGTTCCATGGCGGCAAAGGCTGTGGTCCGTGACGTGGCGCGGGTACAGGGCAAGTCCTACGGTTTGGCGGATCGTCTGTCGAAGATGATCCCGTTCGAAGTCGGCATGACCCTGGAAAAGGCCTACGAACAGGAAGAAATCCTGCGTGACTTCATCAAGGTCGATGAAGAAGCCGCCGAAATCTGGGAAATGGCCCGCAAGCTTGAAGGCGTTGTACGTAACGTCGGCAAGCACGCCGGTGGTGTTGTTATTGCCCCGACCAAACTGACTGACTTCTCGCCAATTTATTGCGATGAGGCCGGTGATGGTCTGGTCACCCAGTTCGACAAGGACGACGTTGAAGCCGCTGGCCTGGTGAAGTTCGACTTCCTCGGTCTGCGGACCCTGACGGTCATCGACTGGGCGCTGAAAACCATCAACCGCGATCGCGCCAAGGTTGATGAGCCGCCGCTGGATATCGCGTTCATCCCGCTGGATGACAAGCCGACTTACCAGTTGCTGCAAAAAGCTGAAACGACTGCGGTGTTCCAGCTTGAGTCGCGCGGCATGAAAGAGCTGATCAAAAAGCTCAAGCCCGACTGCCTGGAAGACTTGATCGCATTGGTGGCCCTGTTCCGTCCGGGCCCGTTGCAATCGGGCATGGTGGACGACTTTATCAACCGTAAGCACGGTCGCGCCGAACTCGCGTACCCGCACTCGGACTACCAGTACGAAGGCCTCAAACCGGTTCTGGCACCGACTTACGGCATCATCCTGTATCAGGAACAGGTGATGCAGATTGCTCAGGTCATGGCCGGTTACACCCTCGGCGGTGCGGACATGCTGCGTCGAGCCATGGGTAAGAAAAAACCCGAAGAAATGGCCAAGCAGCGCGGCGGTTTCATTGAAGGCTGCACCGCTAACAATATCGACGCGGACCTTGCTGGTAACATTTTCGACCTGGTGGAAAAATTCGCCGGTTACGGCTTCAACAAATCTCACTCGGCTGCTTATGGCCTGGTGTCGTATCAGACCGCTTGGCTGAAAACCCATTACCCGGCGCCGTTCATGGCTGCGGTACTGTCGGCGGATATGCACAACACCGACAAGGTCGTGACCTTGATCGAAGAAATTCGCACCATGAAGCTGCGTCTCGACGCGCCGGATGTGAATACTTCGGAGTTCAAGTTCACGGTGAATGACGAAGGCCGGATTATTTATGGCCTCGGCGCGATCAAAGGTGTGGGCGAAGGTCCGGTTGAGGCGATCACCGAGGCGCGTCAGGCCGGTCCGTTCAAGGATCTGTTCGATTTCTGCGCCCGTGTCGATCTCAAACGTATCAACAAGCGCACCCTGGACGGTTTGATCCGCAGCGGTGCGCTGGATCGTCTGGGCCCTTACTTCCATGACGAGCAGAAAGCCTATCAGGCCAATATCGACCGCAACCGCGCGGTCTTGCTGAACGCCATGGAAGGGGCGATCAAGGCGGCCGAACAAACCGCGCGTACCAAAGACAGCGGTCACGTCGATCTGTTTGGCGGCTTGTTCGTCGAAGAAGACGCCGATGTCTACGCCAATCACCGCAAAGCCAAGGAACTGACGCTCAAGGAGCGCCTGAAAGGCGAGAAAGACACCTTGGGTCTGTACCTGACCGGTCACCCGATCGACGAATACGAAGGTGAGATCCGCCGTTTCGCCCGTCAACGCATCATCGACCTGAAACCGGCCCGTGATACCCAGACCGTCGCGGGCATGATCATCGCCTTGCGGGTGATGAAGAACAAAAAGGGCGACAAGATGGGTTTCATCACCCTCGACGACCGCTCCGGGCGGATCGAAGCCTCGCTGTTTGCCGAGGCGTTCCATTCCGCGCAATCGTTGTTGCAGACCGACGCGATGGTGGTGGTCGAAGGCGAAGTCAGCAACGACGATTTCTCCGGTGGCTTGCGGCTGCGGGTCAAGCGGGTGATGAGCATGGAAGATGCGCGCACCAACCTGGCCGAAAGCCTGCGCTTGAAGCTGCAGACCCAGGATTTGAAAGGCGATCAGCTACGCTGGCTCGGTGAGTTGTTCAAGCGCCACCGCGGGGCGTGCCCGATCACCATGGAATACACCAGTCCCGATGCGAAGGCCTTGCTGCAGTTCGGCGAGACCTGGCGGATCGACCCGGCGGATGCCTTGATTCAAGCCCTGCGTGACCAGTTCGGGCGAGACAACGTCTTCCTCCAATACCGTTGACGGTCAGGTGCCGCTCTTCCAAAAGGGAGCAGCTCTGATCTCGACCCAATTTTTAATCTCGACCTGAACGCGCCTCTCCCTTAAGGTAGGGCGCGAATAGACAACCGGCCGGCCCAAGCTCTCTTGGAGGTCGACCCAAGACGGACGCCTATGAACCCGAATTTTCTAGATTTCGAACAGCCGATCGCCGACCTGCAAGCCAAGATCGAAGAGTTGCGCTTGGTCGGTAACGACAATTCGCTGAATATTGGCGATGAGATCTCCCGCCTGCAGGACAAAAGCAGCACGCTGACCGAAGACATCTTCGGCAAGCTGACCAGCTGGCAGATCGCGCGTCTGGCGCGTCACCCGAAACGTCCGTATACCCTGGACTACATCGAACACATCTTCACCGAGTTCGACGAACTGCACGGCGACCGTCACTTCTCCGACGACGCTGCGATCGTCGGCGGCATTGCCCGTCTGGACGACCAGCCGGTGATGATCATCGGTCACCAGAAAGGCCGCGAAGTGCGCGAGAAAGTTCGTCGCAACTTTGGCATGCCGCGTCCGGAAGGCTACCGCAAGGCGTGCCGTCTGATGGAAATGGCCGAACGTTTCAAGATGCCGATCCTGACCTTCATCGACACCCCGGGCGCTTACCCTGGTATCGACGCTGAAGAACGCAACCAGAGCGAAGCGATTGCCTGGAACCTGCGCGTCATGGCACGCCTGAAAACCCCAATCATCGCCACCGTGATCGGTGAGGGTGGTTCCGGTGGTGCTCTGGCGATCGGCGTTTGCGATCAACTGAACATGCTGCAGTACTCGACTTACGCAGTGATTTCGCCGGAAGGTTGCGCCTCGATTCTGTGGAAGACCGCCGAGAAGGCGCCGGACGCTGCCGAAGCCATGGGCATCACTGCAGAGCGCCTGAAAGGCCTGGGTATTGTGGATAAAGTGATCAGCGAGCCTTTGGGCGGCGCACACCGTAATCCGGCCGCTGCAGCTGCATCGATCCGTGCCGAGCTGAGCTCGCAGCTGGCGATGTTGAAGAAGTTTGATAACGAAGCGCTGTTGGCTCGCCGTTACGAGCGTCTGATGAGCTACGGTCTGTAACTCTACTCGCTACACCCCTGTAGGAGCTGCCGAAGGCTGCGATCTTTTGATCCTGAAAATGCAAGATCAAAAGATCGCAGCCTTCGGCAGCTCCTACAGGGGATTTATGTGGAATGATCGATCTCTATGAGTCCTTCCAATATCGATCTGTCTGCCAGGTTCCTGCTAAACCTGAGCCCCTGGCGCACCGCCACAACCTGGCACGTCGCCTTCTCTGGTGGCCTCGACTCCACCGTTCTGCTGCACCTTCTCGTACACCTCGCAAAAACCGAATCCCTGCCGGCGCTAAGCGCCATCCATGTTCATCATGGCCTTCAGGCTGTGGCTGATGCGTGGCCGGATCATTGTCAGTCGGTCTGTGATGCGCTGGGTGTGCCGCTGCAGGTTGTTCGCGTACAGGTTCAACCCGGCGCCAGTCTTGAGCGTGCAGCCCGGGATGCGCGATATGCCGCGTTCATCGAGGCGACTCAGGCCAATGAAGTGTTGATGACCGCCCAGCACCGTGACGATCAGGCGGAAACGTTGTTATTCCGGCTGTTGCGTGGGGCAGGGGTGAGGGGATTGTCGGGGATGCCACGCCAGCGCCCGCTCGGTAAAGGGCAGTTGCTTCGGCCATTGCTCGATGTCACTCGGGCTGAGCTTGAAGCCTATGCGGCGGAGCATCGGCTGAGCTGGATCGAAGACCCATCGAATCAGGATCGGCAATTCTCGCGAAACTACCTGCGCCATCAGGTGTTCCCGGTATTGACCAAGCGTTGGCCGCAAGCGGTAACGACCATGGCCCGCAGCGCTGCGCACCTGAGCGAAGCGCAGGGATTGCTCGATGAGCTTGCGCAAATCGACCTGGCCGGCGCCAGCACTGCCAATGATTTTGATTGGCTGGGATTGCCCTCCCTGGAACTGGGGGCATTTGAAACGATGTCCGCTGCTCGTCAGCGTAATGCCTTAAGTCATTGGCTCGAACCGCTGACGCGACTGCCGGACAGTGACCATTGGTCGGGTTGGGAGAATTTACGTGATGCCACCGGCGATGCCTGCCCGATCTGGCGGCTGGCGGATGGCGAACTGCATCGGGCAGGTGGGCGTATCTGGTGGTTGTCCGGCAGTTGGTTGCGCACGTCGCCCGCCGTCGGAAACTGGCCCGACCCCTCGCTATTGCTGGTGTTGCCGGACAACGGCGTGCTCACGCTCACCGGCCAAATCCCCGATGGCCTGCTGCATATCCGCTATCGTGAGGGAGGTGAGGTGATGAATCTGCCCGGTCGCGGCCATCGCGATCTGAAGCGTTTGCTCAATGAACGTGGTGTGCCGGCGTTCGCCCGTGGCAGATTGCCGCTGCTCTACCGAGACGAGCAATTGCTGGCGGTGGCCAACCTGCAGGGCTTGGACGGCAGTGCAAAGGACCGTTGGAATTTGCATTGGCAGCCACCGCACGAAGATCTAGGTTTGAGCTGAAAGGGGCTTTCCGGTAGACTACGCTCCCTTCTTGATACAACTTCTGTGGATTCGCCTGAATTGCAGGAGTTGCCGATTACCAAGCAGTCTTTGCTGGGCGATTCCAAAAAATGTGTAGCGAGCAACGTACCGGTGTTTCATCTTCCGGTCTGTCCCAACGCGGCGGTTTTTTTGAAAGGTGCACTGTGATTAATGCAGGTGATCGGGGGCTTCGGCCTTCCTTCGCTTTCCCCGGCGGCTCGGACCGCTTTAACGCAGACTTCTAGGGTTTTTCATGACGCGCTACATATTCGTCACGGGCGGTGTTGTTTCTTCATTGGGGAAAGGCATCGCATCGGCTTCATTGGCGGCCATCCTGGAGGCGCGGGGACTTAAGGTCACCATGCTGAAGCTGGACCCGTACATCAACGTTGACCCGGGCACCATGAGCCCGTTCCAGCACGGTGAAGTGTTCGTCACCCACGACGGCGCCGAGACCGACCTGGACCTGGGCCACTACGAGCGGTTCATCCGCACGACCATGACCCAGAACAACAACTTCACCACCGGCCGTGTCTACGAACACGTCCTGCGCAAAGAGCGCCGTGGTGATTATCTGGGCGCCACCATTCAGGTGATCCCGCACATCACCGACGAAATCAAGCGCCGGATCATCAAGGGCGCTGGCGATGCCGACGTGGCCATGGTCGAGATCGGTGGCACCGTGGGTGACATCGAATCCCAGCCGTTCCTCGAAGCGATCCGCCAATTGCGTTTCGAAGTCGGTGCCAAGCGCGCGATGCTGATGCACCTGACGCTGGTGCCGTACATCGCCACTGCCGGCGAAACCAAAACCAAGCCTACCCAGCACTCGGTCAAGGAACTGCGTTCCATCGGCCTGCAACCAGACGTGCTGGTCTGCCGTTCCGATCACCCGATCGACATCTCCTCGCGTCGCAAGATCGCTCAGTTCACCAACGTTGAAGAACGTGCGGTGATTGCGCTGGAAGACGCAGACACCATCTACAAGATCCCGGGCATCCTGCACTCCCAGGGCCTGGATGATTTCGTCGTCGAGCGTTTCGGCCTGCAATGTGGCGGTGCCGATCTGTCCGAGTGGGAAGCCGTGGTCGACGCCAAGCTCAACCCTGAGCATGAAGTCACCATCGCGATGGTCGGCAAGTACATGGAATTGCTGGACGCCTACAAGTCGCTGATCGAAGCGATGAGTCACGCCGGCATCAGCAACCGCACCAAGGTCAACCTGCGCTACATCGACTCCGAAGACATCGAAAACCAAGGCACTGCGCTGCTGGAAGGTGTCGACGCGATTCTGGTACCTGGCGGCTTCGGTCTGCGTGGCGTGGAAGGCAAGATCACCGCCGTTCAATACGCTCGCGAAAACAAGGTTCCGTACCTGGGCATCTGCCTGGGCATGCAAGTGGCCGTGATCGAGTTCGCTCGTAACGTGCTGGGCTGGAAAGACGCCAACTCCACCGAGTTCGATCGTGCCAGTGGTCATCCGGTCGTGGGTCTGATCACCGAGTGGGAAGATGCCACCGGCGCAGTCGAAACCCGTACCGAAGCGTCCGATCTGGGCGGCACCATGCGCCTTGGCGCTCAGGATTGCCTGCTGGAGCCAGGTTCCCTGGTGCACGATTGCTACGCCAAGGACGTGATCGTCGAGCGTCACCGTCACCGCTACGAAGTGAACAACAACCTGCTTCCGCAAATCATGGAAGCCGGTCTGAAAATCACCGGTCGTTCCGGTGATGGCGCCCTGGTGGAAGTGATTGAAGCCCCGGATCATCCATGGTTCGTCGCTTGCCAGTTCCACCCTGAGTTCACCTCGACACCACGCGACGGTCACCCGTTGTTCAGCGGTTTTGTTAAAGCAGCTTTGGTTCAACACCAGAAGAAGGCGTAAATCCAATGGCCCAGAAGATCATCCGCGTAGGCGATATCGAGATTGCCAACGACAAGCCAATGGTGCTTTTCGGTGGCATGAACGTGCTGGAAAGCCGAGACATGGCGATGCAGGTCTGCGAAGAGTACGTGAAGGTCACCGAGAAACTCGGTATCCCTTACGTGTTCAAGGCCAGCTTCGACAAGGCCAACCGTTCCTCCGTGACCTCTTACCGTGGCCCCGGCCTGGAAGAGGGCATGCGGATTTTCCAGGACATCAAGCAAGCGTTCGGCGTGCCGATCATCACCGACGTCCACGAGCCTGATCAGGCCGCGGTCGTCGCTGAAGTCTGCGATATCATCCAGCTGCCAGCCTTCTTGTCGCGCCAGACCGACCTTGTGGTCGCGATGGCCAAGACCGGTGCGGTGATCAACATCAAGAAAGCCCAGTTCCTCGCACCTCAGGAAATGAAACACATCCTGAGCAAATGCGTGGAAGCGGGTAACGATCAGTTGATCCTCTGCGAACGCGGATCGAGCTTCGGCTACAACAACCTGGTCGTCGACATGCTCGGCTTCGGCATCATGAAGCAGTTCGAATACCCGGTGTTCTTCGATGTGACCCACGCGCTGCAAATGCCCGGCGGTCGCTCCGATTCCGCCGGCGGTCGCCGCGCTCAGGTCACCGACCTGGCAAAAGCCGGTATGAGCCAGTCTTTGGCGGGCCTGTTCCTTGAGGCCCACCCGGACCCGGACAACGCCAAATGCGACGGCCCTTGCGCCTTGCGTCTGGACAAACTGGAGCCATTCCTGGCCCAGCTCAAAGCTTTGGACGAACTGGTGAAGAGTTTTCCGACGGTAGAAACCGCGTAATCCTCATTTCTCCGGTAAAGTACCGCACGAATTAATGCTCAGGCCCTCGGGTCTGAGCCTTATCGTCCGCAAGTCTGCCCGCTGCACATCACTTGCCGGCGATACAAGATTTCCTTCAGCTGCGTCGTTTTCGTCAACTTTGGAGTGTTTACAACAATGGCAAAAATCGTCGACATCAAAGGTCGTGAAGTTCTCGACTCCCGTGGCAACCCCACCGTGGAAGCGGACGTGCTTCTCGATAACGGCATCATCGGCAGTGCTTGCGCGCCGTCCGGTGCTTCCACTGGCTCGCGTGAAGCGCTCGAGCTGCGTGATGGCGACAAGAGCCGTTACCTGGGCAAGGGCGTACTCAAAGCCGTCGCCAACATCAACGGTCCGATCCGCGACCTGTTGAAAGGTGCAGACCCAAGCGACCAGAAAGCGCTGGATCACGCGATGATCAAGCTCGACGGCACTGAAAACAAAGGCTCCCTGGGCGCCAACGCGATCCTCGCCGTTTCCCTGGCAGCAGCCAAGGCAGCCGCACAGGACCAGGACCTGCCGCTGTACGCTCACATCGCCAACCTGAACGGCACTCCGGGTGTTTACTCGATGCCGGTTCCGATGATGAACATCATCAACGGTGGCGAGCACGCCGATAACAACGTCGACATCCAGGAATTCATGGTTCAGCCGGTTGGCGCCAAGTCTTTCTCGGAAGGTCTGCGCATGGGTACCGAGATTTTTCATCACCTTAAAGCTGTTCTGAAGGCCCGTGGCCTGAGCACTGCTGTCGGTGACGAAGGTGGTTTCGCCCCTAACCTGGCTTCCAACGAAGACGCTTTGAAAGTGATCTCCGAAGCCGTGGCCAACGCCGGTTACAAGCTGGGCACCGACGTGACCCTGGCACTGGACTGCGCTGCCAGCGAATTCTACGAAGACGGTAAATACAACCTGTCCGGCGAAGGCCAGGTGTTCACCGCTGAAGGTTTCGCTGATTACCTGAAAGGCCTGACCGAGCGTTATCCGATCATCTCGATCGAAGACGGTCTGGACGAGTCCGACTGGGCTGGCTGGAAAATCCTCACCGACAAGATCGGCGAGAAAGTCCAACTGGTTGGCGACGACCTGTTCGTAACCAACACCAAGATCCTCAAAGAAGGCATCGATAAAAAGATCGCCAACTCGATCCTGATCAAGTTCAACCAGATCGGCACCCTGACCGAAACCCTGGAAGCCATCCAGATGGCCAAGGCCGCTGGTTACACTGCTGTTATCTCGCACCGCTCCGGCGAAACCGAAGATTCGACCATTGCCGACCTGGCCGTGGGCACCTCGGCAGGCCAGATCAAGACCGGCTCCCTGTGCCGTTCGGACCGCGTTTCCAAGTACAACCAACTGCTGCGTATCGAAGAGCAGTTGAATGGCAAAGCTAAGTACAACGGTCGCAGCGAATTCCGCGGTTAATCGTTAATTGGTAAAAAGACACCGGATTGTGTCGAAAAAATCGCTACAGCGATGGATTTGCCACTAACCTGATGCCTTATAAGCACAAGCCTGGGTCTTCCAGGCTTCGTGCTATCAGAAGCTTCAAAGTTTTGGCATGGCTGTCTTTTTTCACTGGATACCTGATATTCGATGCGCAGTCCCAATTGGTTGTTCCTCGTTTTGCTCCTGCTGCTGGCTGGCCTGCAATACCGCCTGTGGGTGGGTAATGGCAGTCTGGCGCAAGTGGCCGAACTGACTCAGCAGATCGCAGATCAACACGCTGAGAACGAGGGGCTGCTTGAGCGCAATCGGGTGATGGACGCCGAAGTCAGTGAATTGAAAAAGGGCATGGAGACCGTTGAAGAGCGGGCTCGTCATGAGTTGGGCATGGTCAAGGACGGTGAAACCCTTTACCAGTTGGCTCAATGAACCCCTCGTTACCGGCCTTCTGGGCTGTAATTCCTGCCGCGGGCGTCGGTGCCCGTATGGCCGCGGACCGTCCCAAGCAATACTTGCAACTGGGTGGGCGCACTATTCTCGAACACAGCCTCGGCTGTTTCCTTGATCATCCTTCCCTGAAAGGGTTGGTGGTCAGTCTTGCTGTTGATGATCCTTATTGGCCGAACCTTGCGTGTGCTAGCGATCCGCGAATCCAGCGGGTTGAAGGTGGCTCCGAGCGTTCCGGCTCGGTACTCAATGCGTTGCTGCATTTGCATGCGCAAGGCGCTGACGATGAGGATTGGGTGCTGGTTCACGATGCCGCGCGGCCGAATCTGAGCCGTGATGATCTGGACAAGTTGCTGGGTGAACTCGCAGATGATCCTGTCGGTGGACTGCTGGCGGTTCCTGCACGCGATACCCTCAAGCGGGTCGACAAGCACGGTCGTGTGGTCGAAACCGTGGATCGCAGTGTGATTTGGCAAGCCTATACGCCGCAGATGTTTCGCCTTGGCGCATTGCATCGGGCGTTGGCCGACAGTCTGGTGGCCGATGCAGTGATTACTGACGAAGCATCAGCCATGGAGTGGTCCGGCATGGCGCCGCGCCTGATCGAAGGTCGGTCCGACAACATCAAGGTCACGCGCCCTGAAGACCTGGAATGGCTTCGTCAGCGTTGGGCTAACCGCCGTTAAAAGATCGCAGCCTCGTTTCACTCGACAGCTCCTACACATTGCGGTGAACGCAGGCAATGTAGGAGCTGCCGAGTGAAACGAGGCTGCGATCTTTTGATCTTCAAACGCTGTACTCCGGCCTCAACGCCAACCCCTCCTTCAAATAATCCACCAACTTGCGCACCTTCGGCGACAGATGCCGTTGCTGTGGATAAAGCGCCCAAACGGCCGTGTTGGGCGGTTGATGCGCATCGAGCAGCGAAATCAATTCGCCGTTTTTCAGATGCTCCAGGACGTAATAGTCCGGCAGCTGACACAAACCCACGCCCTGTAATGCCGCATCCAGCACTGCTTGCCCACTGTTGCAGCGCCAGTTTCCCTGTACCCGCTGCGAAAATTCCCGCCCGTTCTGTTCCAGTTGCCAGATGTCCGAGCTGCCGATGAGGCAGTTGTGGCGGCTTAGTTCCGACAAGCTATGCGGGCGACCATACCGTTCCAGGTAGGACGGCGATGCGCACAGGTACATTCGCCGTGGCGCCAGACGTGTCGCCACCAGTCGTGAGTCTTGCAGACGGCCAAGGCGGATCGCCAGATCCAGGCCTTCATGGACCAAATCGAGAGGGCGGTTACTCAGTTCTATGTCAACGCGCAGTTGCGGATACAACCCCATGAATCGCGTCACCAGCGGCACGATGAAGCGCTCGCCGTAAGCCACGGCGCAGGTCATGCGCAGCATGCCTTTAGGTTCGCTGGTAAGGTCGCCGACCGCCCGCAGCGCTTCCTCGCGGCCATCCTGTAGGCGCTGGCAATGTTGCAGAAAGGTTTGCCCGGCCTCGGTCAAGGTGACCCGGCGGGTGCTGCGATAAAGCAGGCGGGTTTGCAGACGCTCTTCGAGGCGTACTATTTGTCGACTGATGTGGGAGGACGAAACCCCGAGGCGTTCCGCGGCAGCCGTGAACTGGCTGCACTCGGCCACGGCGACGAACTCGTCGATACCTTCCCAGCGGTTTTCGGACATCAAGGATTATCCCTGTATGGCAATAATGTTTTGCTTTTGTTCGGATTATTCACCGTCAGGCGGTGTATTACACTCCCTGTCTCGTTTTTATTCACTGGAGAATCCACATGATCAAGTCGCGCGCTGCCGTTGCCTTTGAGGCCAAGAAACCCCTCGAGATCGTTGAAGTCGATGTCGCCATGCCCAAGGCCGGTGAAGTCCTGCTGCGAGTGGTTGCCTCCGGTGTCTGCCATACCGATGCCTACACGCTGTCGGGCGCGGACCCGGAAGGCATCTTCCCGTCGATCCTCGGTCACGAAGGTGGCGCGGTGGTTGAGGCGATTGGTGAGGGCGTGACCTCCGTCGCTGTCGGCGATCATGTAATCCCGCTGTACACCCCGGAATGCCGCCAGTGCAAATTCTGTCTGTCGGGCAAAACCAACCTGTGTCAGGCAATTCGCGCGACTCAGGGCAAAGGCCTGATGCCTGACGGTACTTCGCGCTTTTCCTACAAGGGCCAACCAATTTTCCACTACATGGGGACCTCGACGTTCTCCGAGTACACCGTGCTGCCGGAAATCTCCGTCGCCAAAATCCCAAAAGAAGCGCCACTGGAAAAAGTCTGCCTGCTGGGCTGCGGTGTCACCACCGGCATCGGGGCAGTTCTTAATACCGCCAAGGTAAAACCAGGTGATACCGTCGCCATTTTCGGCCTCGGCGGCATCGGTCTGTCGGCGGTGATCGGCGCCGTCAAAGCCAAGGCTGCGCGGATCA
Source organism: Pseudomonas sp. F01002 (assembly GCF_004402115.1). Classification (NCBI taxonomy): domain Bacteria; kingdom Pseudomonadati; phylum Pseudomonadota; class Gammaproteobacteria; order Pseudomonadales; family Pseudomonadaceae; genus Pseudomonas; species Pseudomonas sp. F01002. Next base: position 66,090 of record NZ_SOPU01000011.1, read on the forward strand.
TCGCCATCGACATCAACCCGGCCAAATTCGAGATCGCCAAGCAGTTGGGTGCAACCGATTGTGTGAACCCGAAAGATTTCGATCGTCCGATCCAGGAAGTCATCGTCGACATGACCGACGGCGGCGTCGACTTTTCCTTCGAATGCATCGGCAACGTCCAATTGATGCGTGCTGCTCTTGAATGCTGCCACAAGGGTTGGGGCGAGTCGGTGATCATCGGTGTTGCCGGTGCCGGCCAGGAAATCGCCACGCGTCCATTCCAGTTGGTGACCGGTCGCGTCTGGCGCGGTTCGGCGTTCGGTGGCGTGCGTGGCCGTACCGAGTTGCCAAGCTATGTCGAGATGGCTGAAACCGGCGAAATCCCGCTGGATACTTTCATCACCCACACCATGGGCCTGGAAGATATCAACAAGGCGTTCGACCTGATGCATGAAGGCAAGAGCATCCGTTCCGTCATCCATTTCTGAGGTCGGTCATGAGCCTGGAAAATATCTCCTGCCAGAAAAGCTTCGGCGGCTGGCACAAACGCTATCGGCACCGCTCCGATGTGCTCGGCTGCGACATGGTGTTTGCCGTGTACCTGCCGCCGCAAGCGGAGCAGGGCGGCAAACTGCCGGTGCTGTATTGGTTATCCGGCCTGACCTGCACCGACGAAAACTTCATGCAAAAGGCCGGCGCCATGCGCATGGCCGCCGAGCTGGGGCTGATCATCGTTGCCCCGGACACCAGCCCTCGCGGTCCTGATGTGCCGGGTGATCCGGATGGCGCCTGGGACTTCGGTCTCGGTGCCGGGTTTTATCTGAATGCCACGCAGGAACCGTGGTCGCGACACTATCGGATGCATGACTATGTCGTGCAGGAATTGCCCGCATTGGTCGAAGCCCATTTCCCGGCGTCGGACAAGCGCGGCATCAGCGGTCATTCCATGGGCGGCCACGGCGCGCTGGTCTGCGCGTTGCGTAATCCGGAGCGTTATCAGTCGGTGTCGGCGTTTTCGCCGATCAACAATCCGATGGACTGTCCCTGGGGGCAGAAAGCCTTTTCCCGCTACCTGGGGGAAGACCGATCGAAATGGCGCGAGTGGGATGCCTGCGTCCTGATTGCCGAAGCAAACGAGAAGTTGCCGCTGCTGGTCGACCAAGGTGATCGCGACGATTTCCTGGCCACCCAGCTCAAGCCTGAAGCGTTGCAACAGGCTGCCAAACTGGCCGGTCATCCGCTGACGTTGCGCTTGCAACCCGGCTACGACCACAGCTATTTCTTCATCGCAAGCTTCATTGATGACCACTTGCAGCATCACGCACGCGCCCTAGGCGCCTAATGCAGGTAGAATCACGCCCTGACAAAAATCGGGGCGTTTTTTTATGCGTATTGGCCACGGCTATGATGTGCACCGTTTCGCTGAAGGCGATTTCATTACTCTGGGCGGCGTGCGCATTGCACACGGCTTCGGGCTGCTCGCTCACTCCGACGGTGACGTCCTGCTGCACGCCTTGAGCGATGCCTTGCTCGGCGCCGCTGCGCTGGGTGATATCGGCAAACATTTTCCGGACACCGACCCGACATTCAAGGGCGCCGACAGCCGTGTGCTGTTGCGTCATGTCGTCGCACTGATCCACGCCAAGGGCTGGAAAGTCGGCAACGTCGATAACACCATCGTCGCCCAGGCGCCGAAAATGGCCCCGCATATCGAATCGATGCGCGCGCTGATTGCCGCGGATCTTCAAGTTGAGTTGGATCAAGTGAACGTGAAAGCTACCACCACCGAAAAGCTCGGCTTTGTCGGTCGCGAAGAAGGCATTGCCGTGCATTCCGTTGCCTTGTTGCTGCGCGCATGAACGAACTGCAATTGCTCGGCCCGCGGGCTTATGGCCAAGCCCTCGGCACCGCGGTACTGAAAGCCACTGCGGAAGATTTTCAGGTCGATGAAGTCCTCAACATCCCCCTCAGTGGCGACGGCGAACACTTGTGGATCTGGGTGGAAAAACGCGGTCTGAATACCGAAGAAGCGGCACGGCGGATCGCCAAGGCGGCGGGGGTGCCGTTGCGCACCGTCAGCTACGCGGGCCTCAAGGATCGTCAGGCGCTGACTCGCCAGTGGTTCAGCGTGCAGCTGCCGGGCAAGGCTGATCCTGATCTGTCGGCGGCGGAAAACGATACGCTGAAGATCCTCAAGACCGGCCGACACAAACGCAAGCTGCAACGCGGTGCTCACTCGGCCAATGGCTTCACATTGCGACTGACGCAATTCGCTGGCGACAAAGCGGCGATCGACGAGCGACTGCAACTGATCGCCAAGCAAGGTATTCCCAATTATTTCGGCGCCCAGCGTTTTGGGTTTGACGGCGGTAACGTGGTCGATGCCCGTGCCTGGGCGGCGCGTAAAGCCTTGCCGGAACAGCGCAACGTGCGTTCGCGTCTGCTCTCTACGGCGCGCAGTTTTCTGTTTAATCAGGTGTTGGCGGCGCGTATCGCCGATGGCAGCTGGCAGCGTGCCCAGGTTGGCGATTTGCTGGCCTTCACCGACAGCCGCAGCTTCTTTCCGGCAGGTGAAGCCGAGTGCAGCGACCCGCGTCTGGCGATTCTCGATCTGCACCCGACCGGTCCGCAGTGGGGCGAAGGTGACTCGCCGGCCACTGGCGCTGTCCATGAACTGGAGCAGGCAATCGCCACTCGCGAAGCGGACTTGCGTGATTGGTTGATTAACGCCGGTATGAGCCACGAACGTCGCATCCTGCGGCTGCCCATTGGTGGGTTGACGTGGCATTATCCCGAGCCTGACATTCTGCAACTGGAATTCGTCCTCCCGGCCGGATGCTTCGCCACCGTATTGGTGCGCGAGCTCGTTGATCTGGTGCCGGTGGGGCAGACGGACAGCCCATGCGTATTCTGATTTCTAACGACGATGGGGTAACCGCACCCGGTCTCGCCGCGCTTTATGCTGCGCTGGCGGATTACACCGAATGCGTGGTTATCGCCCCGGACCAAGACAAAAGCGGCGCCAGCAGCTCGCTGACGCTCGACCGTCCGTTACACCCGCAAACCCTGGCCAACGGCTTTATCAGCCTCAATGGCACACCGACCGATTGCGTGCACCTGGGCCTCAATGGCTTGCTGGAGCGCGAGCCGGACATGGTGGTTTCGGGCATCAACCTGGGTGCCAACCTGGGTGATGACGTGTTGTATTCCGGCACCGTGGCGGCGGCCCTTGAGGGACGTTTCCTGGCGCGGCCTTCGTTTGCCTTTTCGTTGGTCTCACGGCAAGTGGAGAACCTTCCCACAGCTGCGTACTTTGCGCGCAAACTGGTAGAGGCTCACGCGGACCTTGAACTGCCACCGCGTACGGTACTGAACGTGAACATTCCCAATTTGCCGCTGGATCACATCCGCGGTATTCAGCTGACCCGCCTCGGACATCGCGCACGTGCTGCAGCGCCGATGAAAGTGGTCGATCCGCGCGGTAAATCCGGTTACTGGATTGCGGCGGCGGGGGATGCCGAAGACGGCGGCCCGGGCACCGACTTTCATGCGGTGATGCAAGGCTATGTTTCAATCACCCCACTGCAACTGGATCGCACCTTTAATGATGCCTTCAGAAGTCTCGATGGCTGGCTGGAGGGGCTGAACTAATGGCTCGTGAACAAGACGATATTCTGCGTCGCGGCATCGGGATGACCTCACAACGGACCCGTGAGCGCCTTATTCAGCGCCTGTATGAAGAGGGAATTTGCAACGCCAAGGTGCTGGAAGTCATTCGCCGTACACCGCGTCACCTGTTCGTCGACGAGGCGCTGGCTCACCGTGCCTACGAAGACACGGCGCTGCCGATCGGCAATAACCAGACCATCTCGCAGCCTTATATGGTGGCTCGCATGAGCGAGCTGCTGCTGGAGGCAGGTCCTCTCGACAAGGTGATGGAAATCGGCACCGGCTCGGGCTACCAGACTGCGGTGTTGTCGCAACTGGTCGAGCGAGTATTTTCCGTCGAGCGCATCAAGGTTCTGCAGGATCGGGCCAAGGAACGCCTGGTGGAACTGAACCTGCGCAACGTGGTTTTCCGCTGGGGTGATGGTTGGGAAGGCTGGCCGGCGCTGGCGCCGTACAACGGCATTATCGTGACCGCGGTGGCGACCGATGTACCTCAGGCGCTGCTTGATCAATTGGCGCCGGGAGGGCGGCTGGTGATCCCGGTCGGATCGGGTGAGGTTCAACAATTGATGCTGATCATCCGGGAAGAGCAGGGCTTTTCCAGGCGTGTTCTGGGGGCTGTTCGCTTCGTCCCGTTACTCAATGGGCCGCTCGCCTGAGCATTTGTTTCAGCGCGCTGAATTCTCTTCGATTGCTCCTGTCTTACAGCGGCATCGATCAGTTAAACGGGGTTCATCGTCAGGCAGCAAACGTGTGCGCGAAGCCATTTCGCTTCATTAAAGGTAAAGCCTGCACGGCCCGTTATACTTGCGACATTTCATGCCGGAACACGGCAATCCACATTTTCAGCCACCACAAAGGGAGCGGCGGGTGAGTCTCACAGTCATTGCGCAGCGAATGGGTAAAACGAGCTTTCAGCGCCTGGTGACTGGCCTTGTCTTGAGCACCTTGCTGGTCGGTTGCTCCAGCAACAAGTCGAGTGATGTACGCGTCGTCGATCGCAATAACGCCGTCGCGCAGCGTCCGGCAGTGACCACGGGTCAATACGTCGTTCGACCTAAAGACACCTTGTTCTCCATTGCCTTTCGCTACGGCTGGGACTACAAAGCCCTCGCTGCACGCAACAACATTCCTACGCCTTATACGATCCATCCGGGTCAGACGATTCGCTTTGACGGTCGCACCGGCTCAACGCCGACGCCGGTGGTCAGCGCCACCGATTCAACGCCTTCTTCGTCGCTGAAAACCACGGTTATCCGGCGCCAGGCGAATGGCGCAACTACGAGCACAGCAGTGGTTGCACCGTCCGTCGCCAGCAAGCCGACTCCTGCTACGATGCCTCCTGCCGGTCCGGCCCCGACCGGCTGGGGGTGGCCATCTAATGGCATTCTTATTGGAAAATTCTCTTCAAACGGCAGTTTGAATAAAGGAATTGATATCGCTGGGGATTTGGGACAGCCTGTTTTAGCTGCGTCTGATGGGACGGTGGTATACGCGGGGAGTGGCTTAAGGGGCTACGGCGAATTAGTCATCATCAAACACAGCGATACCTACGTAAGTGCCTACGGACATAACCGCAGGCTGTTGGTTCGGGAGGGGCAGCAGGTCAAAGTCGGACAGACAATTGCCGAAATGGGGTCAACAGGTACAGACCGGGTGAAGCTGCATTTTGAGATTCGCCGACAAGGTAAACCTGTAGATCCGCTGCAATTCCTTCCACGTCGTTGATCGCTTTCCAGCCTGTTCCGTCGCGTAGAGGGAACAGGCTCCAGCGTTGCCAAGGATAAAGGCGCCGCTTGAGCCTGAGGTCGAACTCACCAAAGGACTATAACAATGGCTCTCAGTAAAGAAGTGCCGGAGTTTGACATCGACGATGAGGTTCTCCTGATGGAGACCGGCATCGGTACGGATTCGATGTCGAATGATGAAGGGGCTGCTCCACCTTCCGTTCGTGCCAAATCCAAACACTCCGCCTCGTTAAAGCAACACAAGTACATTGACTACACGCGTGCACTCGATGCCACGCAGCTGTACCTCAATGAGATTGGATTTTCCCCTCTGCTGTCCCCCGAAGAAGAAGTTCATTTTGCGCGCTTGTCGCAAAGTGGAGATCCGGCTGGGCGCAAACGCATGATTGAAAGTAACCTGCGGCTGGTGGTGAAAATCGCCCGGCGTTACGTCAATCGTGGCCTGTCGCTGCTGGACCTGATCGAAGAGGGCAACCTCGGGCTTATCCGGGCAGTAGAGAAGTTCGACCCCGAACGCGGCTTCCGCTTTTCGACCTACGCGACCTGGTGGATTCGTCAGACCATCGAGCGCGCGATCATGAATCAGACCCGGACCATCCGGTTGCCGATTCATGTGGTCAAAGAGCTCAACGTGTACCTGCGGGCTGCACGGGAGCTGACGCAAAAACTCGATCACGAACCCTCGCCCGAAGAAATTGCCAACCTGCTGGAAAAACCAGTGGGAGAGGTCAAGCGCATGCTCGGCCTGAACGAGCGGGTTTCTTCGGTCGACGTCTCGCTGGGTCCGGATTCGGATAAAACCCTGCTGGACACCCTTACCGATGACCGTCCAACCGATCCATGTGAACTGTTGCAGGATGACGACCTGTCCCAGAGCATCGATCAATGGCTCTCGGAGCTGACCGACAAGCAACGCGAAGTGGTGATACGCCGCTTCGGCCTGCGCGGTCACGAGAGCAGCACGCTTGAAGATGTAGGCCTGGAGATTGGCCTGACCCGGGAGCGGGTCAGACAGATTCAGGTTGAAGGCCTGAAGCGTCTTCGGGAGATTCTCGAGAAGAATGGCCTGTCGAGCGAGTCGCTGTTTCAATAAGCAATTTGCTGAGTAAGCCCTATAAAGCCCCGACTGGTTCGGGGTTTTTTATTACCTGGGAAACAGGCTGGGAGTTCCCTCCGTAATCACATCTGCTTTGTAGTCTCTCGCTGTAAGTGTTTGCTTACTCTTTCGTAAGTGTTCGCTAATTCCATGGGTAGCAGCCGTACATATTCCTACGTGAGAGATGATTAAATAATTGATTTATATGCTTATTTTTTAAGATTAATAGCTAGTGACAGCCAGTTTCAGCTAACGGGGGTGATTGCTCTTGGTAGGGAACTCTCTAGTATCTGAACTGTGTCGACGGACAGACACGCCCTTCAAGGATGAGGGGAAAGGACATCGCAGGAAGCGATTCATCAGGACGATGAAAAGGAACACAGGGAATAGGGAAAAAATGTGGGCGGGTCAAACCGCCCCTTTTTTTGCCTGCAGAAAAGCAAAAAGGCCCACAAGGGGCCTTTTCGAGAACTCGGGGGTGATCAGCGTTCGAGATCTTTGATCTTGCCTTTGACGCCATCCCACTCTTCGGCATCGGGCAACGATTCTTTCTTCTCGGTGATGTTGGGCCAGATTTCCGCCAGCTCAACGTTCAGCTGAATGAATTGCTGCATGTCTTCCGGGACTTCATCTTCGGAGAAGATGGCCACGGCAGGGCATTCTGGTTCGCACAGTGCGCAGTCGATGCACTCATCCGGGTGAATCACCAGGAAGTTCGGGCCTTCGTAAAAGCAGTCCACCGGACAGACTTCTACGCAGTCGGTGTACTTGCACTTGATGCAGTTGTCGGTGACGACGAAGGTCATTTCTAATTTTCTCCTCAGGCGGCGGCAGCGGAGCCCCTTCACGTTGGGGTCGCCAGGTTTGGGAGCGATAGTCTGCTGGTCAGGCTATAAGCCAGCAGCATCCCAAACCGCGCGAGATTCTAACAGCTTGCAGGCAAGTGCGTTAGATCCGTGTCTTTAGTGTATAGAGCATTTCTAGCGCCCGACGCGGTGTCATGTCGTCCAGATCAAGTTTGGCCAGATCATCCAGCACCGGATGCGGCAGGCTGGCGAACATGTCGCTCTGCTGCGGCGCGGCCGGTTTGCCTTTGGCCGTCTTGGGGACTTCATGAGGCAGGGCGGTCGCTTCCAACCGGCCCAGGTGTTCGCGAGCGCGCACGATCACTTCGCTCGGCACACCGGCCAACTGCGCAACCGCAAGGCCGTAGCTCTGGCTGGCAGGCCCTGGCAGCACGTGGTGCAGGAACACGATGCGTTCGTTGTGCTCGGTAGCGTTGAGGTGGACGTTCGCCACCAGCGGTTGGGCTTCCGGCAATACGGTCAGCTCGAAGTAGTGGGTTGCGAACAGCGTGTAAGCTCGCAGATGCGCCAGGCGCTCGGCGGCAGCCCACGCCAGGGACAGACCGTCAAAGGTGCTGGTGCCGCGACCGACTTCGTCCATCAACACCAGGCTGCGCTCGGTGGCGTTGTGCAGAATGTTCGCGGTTTCGCTCATTTCGACCATGAAGGTCGAGCGCCCGCCGGCCAGGTCATCGCTGGAACCGATCCGGGTAAAGATCCGGTCCACCAGAGACAACTCGCAACTGGCTGCCGGCACGAAGCTGCCGATGTGTGCCAGCAGCACGATCAGAGCGGTCTGGCGCATGTAGGTGGATTTACCGCCCATGTTCGGACCGGTGATCACCAGCATGCGGGTGTTGTCGTCGAGGCTCAGGTCGTTGGCCACGAACGGCGTGGTCAGCACTTGCTCGACCACCGGGTGACGACCCTGGCTGATGCGCATGCACGGCTCACTGACGAAGCGCGGGCAGTTCAGATCGAGGTTCAGCGCGCGTTCGGCAAGGTTGCTCAGCACATCCAGCTCGGCCAGTGCCGCGGCGGTGTCTTGTAGCGGTGGCAACTGGGCGATCAAATCTTCGAGCAGTGCTTCGTAGAGCATCTTCTCGCGCGCCAGGGCGCGGCTCTTCGCTGACAGCGCCTTGTCTTCGAACGCCTTCAATTCCGGCGTAATGAAGCGCTCGGCACCTTTCAGCGTCTGGCGACGGATATAGTCTGCCGGCGCCGACTCAGCCTGCTTGCTTGGCAACTCGATGAAGTAGCCATGAATGCGGTTGTAACCGACTTTCAGGTGCGACAGACCGGTACGGGCCTTCTCGCGTGCTTCGAGGTCGATCAGGAACTGCCCGGCGTTCTCGCTGAGCGATTGCAAATCGTCCAACTCGGCGTCGTAACCGGTTTTCAACACGCCGCCGTCACGAATGACAGCCGGTGGGTTGTCGATGATGGCTTTTTCCAGCAGGGCCGCCAGGTCCGGGTAGGTGCTGGTGGTCTTCGCCAGTTGAATGATGTGCGGAGCTTCCAGCTCAGTCATTGCCACTTGCAACTCAGGCAAGGCACCGAGCGCATCGCGTAGGCGAGCCAGGTCACGAGGACGGGCATTGCGCAGGCCGATCCGCGCCAGGATCCGCTCGATGTCGCCGATCTCCTTGAGCTGCGGTTGCAGTTTCTCGAAGCGGTAACCGTCGAGCAGGCAGGTAATCGAGGTCTGGCGCGCCAGCAATACGGTCAAATCCCGCAGCGGACGGTTCAGCCAGCGGGTCAGCAGACGGCTGCCCATGGCGGTCTGGCAGCGATCGACCACCGATTGCAACGTGTTGTCGCGACCGCCAGCCAGGTTAGTGTCCAGTTCCAGGTTGCGACGGCTCGCGCCGTCCAGCACCACGGTGTCGTCCAGGCGTTCATGACGCAGGCTGCGCAAATGGGGCAGGGCGGTGCGCTGGGTTTCCTTGGCGTAGCTGAGCAGGCAACCGGCGGCGCCGATGGCCAGGGTCAGGTTCTCGCAGCCGAAGCCTTTCAGGTCTTGGGTCGAGAATTGTTGGCAGAGACTTTTCAGTGCCGAATCACGTTCAAAATCCCACGGCGCACGGCGACGAACCCCACGACGTTTCTCCGCCGGCAGATCCTTCGGCCAGTCGTCCGGGATCATCAGCTCCACCGGATTAACGCGCTCCAGTTCTGCCAACAGGTTTTCCCAACCCTTGATCTCCAACACGGTGAAGTTGCCGCTGGTGATATCCAGCACCGCCAGGCCGAACAGACGCTCGTCACCCAGCACCGCCGCGATCAGGTTATCCCGACGCTCATCCAGCAGCGCTTCATCGCTGACCGTGCCGGGCGTGATGATCCGCACCACCTGACGATCCACCGGGCCCTTGCTGGTCGCCGGGTCGCCGACCTGCTCACAGATCACCACCGACTCGCCGAGCTTGACCAGTTTCGCCAGGTAACCTTCCGCGGCGTGGTAAGGAATCCCACACATGGGAATCGCCTGACCTGCCGACTGCCCACGGGCGGTCAGGGTGATGTCCAGCAATTTGGCGGCTTTCTTCGCGTCTTCGTAGAAGATCTCGTAGAAGTCGCCCATGCGATAGAACATCAGCTGGTCTGGGTGCTGGTTTTTCAGGCGCCAGTACTGCTGCATCATTGGCGTGTGGGAGGACAGATCGGAGAGCGCTTTATTCATCGGATAATCAGGCAAATTCGTTGAAAGGAGTAGGGCAAAGGAGGGGCATCGGCCCGGCTTTTCCGCGATGGGCGCAAGGTTAACATGGGCGGTCCACCCGACGCAGGCATGAAAGCCCTGCGATACATTTCTTCTGTCTATGCACGGCATATGCGCAATTTATGCAATTTGGCATTTGTCTTCCGCGAAAAGAACAAGCACTATGCGCTTTATGCAAAAACGCAATGTTTCTACCGTCTTAAGAGCGCTGCTCGATCAGCACGGGATCTCCCCCACGGAGCTTCACCGTCGCACCGGCGTGCCTCAATCCACTCTCTCGCGGATCCTCGGCGGGAAGATCGTCGATCCCTCGGATAAACACATCTCGAAGATCGCCGAGTACTTCGCCGTGAGCACCGACCAGTTGCGGGGCCGTGCGGATGTCGCGCCGGCAGCCAGCACCGGGCGCGATCAATTGCATTCGGAACTCAAGGACATAAGTCTGTGGGACGACGATACGCCCGTCGATGATGACGAGGTATCAGTCCCCTTTCTTCGCGAGGTTGAATTGGCTGCAGGATCAGGAAGGTTCGTCATCGAAGAGAGCGAACGCTCTAGCCTGCGCTTCGGCAAGCGGAGTCTGCGCCACAACGGCGTTCAATTCGACCAGGCCAAATGCGTGACGGTGCGCGGCAACAGTATGTTGCCCGTACTGCGCGACGGCGCCACCGTCGGCGTTAATGCCGGCAAGTGTGGGATCGGCGATATCGTGGATGGCGACCTTTATGCCATCAACCATAACGGCCAGCTGCGGGTGAAACAGCTTTATCGCCTGCCTACCGGGATACGCCTGCGCAGCTTCAATCGCGATGAACATCCGGACGAGGACTACACCTTTCAGGAAATCCAGGAAGAGCAGATTGTCATCCTCGGTCACGTCTTCTGGTGGGGCATGTACGCCCGTTAACCTCAACATTGTCAGATAAAACCCGCCACCGAGCGGGTTTTTTTTCGCCTGCCGAAAGCCGTCAGCGCCTTTGCCTGCGGGGCTTTCATGCGCCAATGCATTTTCAGCGCATAAATAAATGCGTTTATGCATTGACTGTATATGCATCCATGCATATTCTTTGTCTCAAGCAGCTCAACAAGGCAGCTCGAAACGAAGCTCTTTAGTTCCACCACAAAGGCAGCGATGAACCGGCCTCAACGGTTCAGAGGGTTGGCAACTGACCCGGGTGTGCAGCGTAAAGCACCACAAGCAGTTATCCGGCGGGCAGGGACCGCGGTCGGAAAAACAATTTGAATCGATCCGTACCGCGCCAGTAGCGCCGAAAGGTCAACGCGAAGGACCGCATTACTGAAAAGCCTGGGCGACCGGGCTTTTTGGAATGCCTGTCTACCGTCAGGTATATCAACCCCCCATTGGGGATCGACTGTGCAGCGACCGTTGCGCAATCAAGACATTCCACTTAATAGGTAAAACCATGAACGGACTCAAGAAAATCATTGCCCCGCTGATGTTGGCTTTGGCCCTTGTCGGCCTTGCTGGCAGTGCCACCGCGGCGAACCTCCTGGTCAACGGCAGCTTTGAACAACCCGGCTGCAGCGACAGCTGCGTGCTGGACACGACGGTGAAAGCCAACTTCATCACGGGCTGGACGACCTTTCTGTCGGGTGCCGAGTATTTCAACATGCGCGCTTCGATCCCTGGATCTGCGGCAGCGGAAGGCGCAGTGATCGTCGATCTGGCTAACAACGTTTACAGCAATGGTGGCGGGATTCAGCAGAACTTTGCCACCGTGATAGGGGCCAAGTACCGATTGACTTTCAGCATGGGCAATTCGATGTACGCCAACCGATCCGGCGATGGTGTCGTGCAAGTGAAAGTGGCCGGTCAGACCGCGCTCTTCAACACACCAACGGTCAAGGGTGGCGTCGTCGAGTGGAATACCGTGACTTATGACTTCACTGCTACCACGAATCAAACAACCCTGGCCTTTTCCAACGAGCAGAACCCGTACGTCAACTTCGCTTTCATCGACAACGTGATCGTTGAAAAGCTGTAGTTCTTCGTCGATCAAAACCAGGCGGCTCATTTCCGAGAGGCGCATCTCATCGATCCCCAGGAGGCGTGACATGACAAACGAGCAACAAGCGTTGCTGGACATGCCGATCTGGCTCGTCATCGTCCTCGCCCTGGTGGGCGGGGTGTCCGGCGAAATGTGGCGCGCCGACAAGGAGGGCGCCCGCGGCTGGTCATTGCTGCGGCGTCTGGCCTTGCGATCCGGGGCCTGCATGGTCTGCGGGGTCTCGGCCATCATGCTGCTGTATGCCGCCGGCGTGTCGATCTGGACGGCTTGCGCGTTCGGTTGCCTTACGGCGATGGCCGGGGCAGATGTTGCCATTGGCCTTTATGAACGTTGGGCAGCCAAGCGGATTGGCGTTTGCGAAGTGCCGCCGCGAGATACCCGCCAGGACCACTGAACACAAAGCCCAATGGAATGGCGAGCAGCGGAGCCGACCAGCATCCGACCCGCAAGGACGCGGGTTTCCCAAGGCCAGTACCTTTCACTCAAACCCGCCAACAAGCGGGTTTTTTATTGCCCGGTGAAAACACCATGAAGATCACCCCACTGGTCACCCAACTGCGTGATCACTGCCCAACCCTCGCCGGTCGCGTGGCTGCCGGCATCGACCTTGACACGCTACAAGCCAGCAATCCGCTGCAAACCCCTTGCGCCTATGTCGTACCGCTCGCCGATCTGACAAGTAAAAGCGTTGCGCAAAACCAAACCCTGCAACCGATCCGCGATCGCTTCGAAGTGACCCTGGTGCTTGACACCACCGACGCTACAAAAGCGCTGGATCTGTTGCACGACCTGCGGGCCGAACTGTGGCGGGCGCTGGTGGGTTTCAAGCCCGACAGTGATTACGACGCCATCGCCTACGACGGCGGCGAGCGGGTCTCCATCAACAGCAACCGCGTGCTGTACCGCCTGCGCTTTTATGCCGAGTTCCAGCTCGGCCGCAATCTGCCTGGTCAGCCTGCGGAGAGCTGGCACGAACGTGAACTGGATGGCTTGTCGTCCTTTACCGGGGTCACCGTGCGGCTCGATGCGATCGATCCGGCGGACCCCAATCTGCAACGCCCAGGCCCCGACGGACGCCTGGAACTGACTTTCTCTGGAGACGTAACCCCATGAGCAAACGCATCACCGTGCTGCCGGCCCCAGGCCGCGCCGTGCCGGACCCGGAAGCGGGCGATCTGTTGCCCCTCGAGGGCCGTGAAGTGCCGGACAACGCCTGGTGGCGTCGACGTCTGGCCGATGGCGATATCACTACCAAAGCCGTGAAAGCGGCGAAACCACAGGGAGCCAAATAATGGCGATCGGATTCAGCAACATCCCCGCGGACATTCGTGTTCCGCTGTTCTACGCAGAAATGGACAATTCGGCCGCCAATAGCGCGTCGTCGGCCATGCGCCGTTTGATCGTCGCTCAGGTCAACGACAACATTGCGCCGGCCGAGGTTGGCAAACTGGTGTTGGTGTCCAGCGTCGCGCTGTCCAAAAGCATTGGCGGTCAAGGCTCGATGCTCGCCTCGATGTATGAAACCTGGCGCAAGACCGACCCGATCGGCGAGATCTGGTGCCTGCCGCTGCACAACACCGAAGGCAGCATCGCCAAAGGTGTGCTGAGCCTGACCGGTGCCGCGACCCAGAGCGGTGTGCTCAACCTGTACGTCGGCGGCGTTCGCGTTCAAGCTGCCATCGTCAACGGCGCCACGGCAGCTCAGGCGGCTGCCGCGCTGGCGCTGAGAATCAACGCCTCGGCAGATCTGCCGGTCAGCGCAGCAGCCGTAGAAGGTATCGTGACCCTGAGCGCCAAATGGACTGGCGACAGCGGTAACGACATCAGCCTGCAATTCAATCGCCTGGGCAAGAGCAACGGCGAAGAAACTCCGGCCGGCCTGACCACGGCCATCACCGCCATGACCGGCGGCGCCGGTGTGCCGGATCAGGTCGCTGCGGTAGCGGCGCTGGGCGATGAGCCGTTCGAGTTCATCTGCATGCCATGGTCGGACCTGTCGACCCTCAACACCTGGCAAGCCGTCATGGATGACAGCACCGGTCGTTGGTCGTGGGCCAAGCAATTGTTCGGTCATGTCTACAGCGCCAAGCGCGGCACCATCGGTACTTTGGTCGCTGCCGGCCAGGCGCGTAACGATCAGCACATGACCATCCAGTCGCTGGAACCAGGCGTACCACAACCATTCTGGGTTCAGGCCGCTGCACTCGCTGCGCGCACGTCGGTGTTCATCTCCGCCGACGCCAGCCGTCCGACCCAAAGCGGCAGCCTGCCAGGTCTCGACCCGGCACCGGCCAGCGAGCGTTTCACCCTGACCGAGCGTCAGTCGCTGCTCAACTACGGGATCGCCACCGCGTACTACGAAGGCGGCTACGTGCGCATTCAGCGTTCGATTACCACCTATCAGAAGAACGCCTACGGCCAGGCAGACAGTTCCTACCTGGACAGTGAAACCATGCACCAGTCGGCGTTCATCGTGCGTCGTCTGCAAAGTGTGATCACCAGCAAATACGGTCGCCACAAACTGGCCTCTGACGGCACCCGTTTCGGCGCCGGCCAGCCGATCGTGACCCCGAGCACTATTCGCGGTGAGCTGATCGCCCAGTACGCCAAGCTCGAACTGGAAGGTCACGTAGAAAACGCCGAGCTGTTTGCCGAGCACTTGATCGTCGAGCGCGACGTGCAGGACCCGAGCCGGGTCAACGTGCTGTTCCCGCCGGATTACATCAACGGTCTGCGCGTGTTCGCGCTGCTCAACCAATTCCGTCTGCAGTACGACGACGCAGCCTGATCGCTGCCTTTGACTGTGTGATTTCAGCCCACCTCGCGTGGGCTTTTTATTTGAAGGGAGAAACACCATGGGTCAACTGATTGCGGGCACCTGCTACGTCAAAGTGGACGGCGCTCAACTGACTATCAATGGCGGCTGCGAAGCGCCGTTGATGGCTGTGAAACGGGAAACCGTCGTACCGGGTTTCTACAAGGAAACTGACATTTCCCCGTCGTTCAAAGTGACGGCGCTGCACACCGCGGACTTCCCGCTCAAGCAACTGATCGCCGGTTCCGACATGACCGTCACCTGCGAATTCAGCAACGGCAAAGTCTACGTACTGGCCGGCGCCTACCTGGTGGAAGAGCCGGTATCGAAAGGCGATGACGCCACCATCGAACTGAAGTTCGAAGGCATCAAGGGGACCTGGCAATGACTGGCGCCGTGAAGCTTCAGGTTGCGATCGAAGCTCACGGCGAGCCCTTGACCGAACTCAACCTGCGCCGTCCAACGGTGCAGGAAGTTCGAGCGATCAAGGCGCTGCCGTACAAGATCGACAAGAGCGAAGAAGTCAGCCTCGACATGGACGTCGCGGCCAAATACATCGCCGTGTGCGCCGGCATCCCGCCGTCGTCGGTCAATCAGTTGGATCTGGCTGACCTCAACGCGCTGAGCTGGGCTGTCGCGAGTTTTTTCATGAGTGCGGCGTCGGAGCCATCACCGACCTGATTTCAGTCGCCTATGACCTGGCCTGGTTCTGGAAGGTTGACCCCGAACAGATGATGGCCAGGCCTTTGGATGTGCTCCGCGAATCGCTGGAGCATGCGCAACGGATCAATGCGATGCAGCAGGTGCAGTGATGGCAGACATGGAAAAGGAAGATAAAAAGTCGGTCCGGCTGACGGGGATCGATGAACTGACCCCCAAGCTCGCCGGCCTTCGAGCGAGGATCGAGGGCTTCAGAACACATCTTGAACAGACGGGGCTGGGCAAGCTGGATATCAGCGGTCTGTTCAAGGGCGGCAGCGTGATCACACCCTTCGTGGACGGGATCAAGGCGTCCGCTGCGTTCAAGGGCCAATTGACCGAGGTCAATGAGGCCGCCAAAGGTGTCGATGTGCCGAGCGTGCCGACCACCGCTGCGCAAACCCTGAATGTGTTCAGTCGGTCGCTGGAGCAGGTGTCGGGTGCCGCAAACACCGCTTTACAACCCGCCGTCGCGACCGTCACGGCAGGGCTTCAGCCGCTGCTCATTGGCTTTGGCAATCTGCTCAATGACAACCCGAAGCTGGTCGAGGGACTGGCGGCCGGTGCCATTGCGTTTTCGGCGATGCAAACCGCCGTGACCGGCGCGACCCAAGTGTTCGATCTGATGAGCATGGTGCTCAAGACCCATCCCATCGTTTTAATTGCCACGGGCATCGCCCTGGCAGCCGGTTTGATCGTAGCCAACTGGACACCCATTTCGGCGTTCTTCGCCGGGCTCTGGCAAAAGATTTCTCCGGTCGTGATGCCCATGGTCGAGTTCTTCAGGACGATGTTTGCGTTCACGCCGCTGGGACAAATCATCAGCCATTGGGGACCGATCACCGCCGTGTTCGCGGCGATCTGGGACGTCATCAAAGCGGCGGCCACGCCGGTAATCGGTTTTTTCCAGACGCTTTTTTCCTGGTCGCCACTGGGTTTGATCATCAGCAACTGGACTCCGTTGACAGGTCTGTTCTCGGCCATCTGGGACTTGCTCAGAGCGCTGTCGGTGCCGGTCATGGACGTTCTGCACGGCCTGTTCGACTGGTCGCCGCGGGAGATGATCATCGCTGGTTGGGGCGCGCTCACCGAACTGTTTTCCGGGATCTGGGACAGCATCAAGGCCCCGGCACTGGTGATGTATGACACGCTGCGCAGCCTGTTTGACTGGTTTCCGCTGGAAGAGATCAAAAAGCGTTGGGAGCCGATCACCGAATGGTTCAGCCAATGGTGGGACAAGCTGCAAGAGGTCGTGGCGCCGATCAAGGAATTCTTTGCCGGTGGTTTCGGCAGCCTTGTCACCAGCGTGACCGGCAAGGTCGAAGGACTGACCGAGGCTCAAGAAAAAACCAATGCCGAAGGCAACGGTAAGTTTGCGCCGGCGTTTTTTGGCGCGGACCCAGAGCAACCACAAAGCCTGTCAGTGCTGCCCGGCAATCTGCCGCACAAACCCTCGATGCAGCCTGGCTCCCTGACACAAAACTCCAGCGCCCTGATTCAGCAAAGCGCCGCCAACAGCCGCACACAACTCGAAGGCGGCCTGACCGTGCGCTTCGAAAATGCGCCGGCCGGCATGCGCACCGATCAGCCGCAAACCAATCAACCGGCGCTGGCGCTCAATTCGCGCATCGGCTACCGCACATTGTCCCTTGGAGGTTCCAATGAGCTGGCGTGATCGTTTGATGCCGGCGTCGTTTCGCGGCGTCCAGTTCTGGGTCGATCAGGCGAAAAACCCGGTCGGCCAAAAGGGCCAGTTGCACGAGTACCCGCAGCGCGATCTGCCGTATTTCGAGGGCCTTGGCCTGCAGGCGAAGATTCACGATTTGACCGCATTTATCGTCGGCCCCGATTGCCTGGAGCAGCGCGACAAGCTGCTCAAGGCGCTGGAGCAGGGCAGTGGTGAACTGGTTCACCCGTGGCTCGGACGTCTGCAGGTCAAGGTCGGCGAATGCGACATGACCCACACCCGCCAGGACGGCGGGCTGGTGACCTTTACGCTGAAGTTTTACCCCGATCAACCGGTGCCGTTTCCGACGGCGGCGGTCAGCACGCAGAAGTTATTGCTGGTGTCGGCCGACAGCCTGCTGGGCTCCGCGGTGAAGCGCTTCGAAGACGCGATGACCTTGATCAAGGCGGCGCGGATCGGCATTGCCAACCTGCGCAACAGCATCAAGGAGGCTTACGAGGTGATTCAGCAGCACCTTCAGCCGTTGATCGATGAGTACCAGCAGATCAGCGATCTGGTCAAAGCCGTCAAGGAACTGCCCAAGGACGTGGCAGCGGAATTCAAGGGACTGATCGGCGACATCAACGAACTAAAGGACTTCGCCCGTGAAGGTTATCGTGGCGTGATTGCCAACGTCTCCCAACAGGTCGAAGCCATCAAGAAGGCCGACGCGCCGAAGCTGACCACTGGCAAGGACACCACCGCCGCGGCCCAGGCGCTGACCAACCTGGTGCAAGACACCTTGATTGTGCAAGTGGCCCAGTGGGTCGCGTCGATGCCGGTGGCTTCGCAGGCAGTCAAGCGGGTTACCAACCTGCCGGTCGGGCATCAGGCTGTGCAACCGACCACGCACCAGGACGTTCCGGTGGTCGACGATTTAGACGCCCTGCGTGCGGCACTTGAGGAAGTGTTCAAGCTGCCCGAGGCCAAGGCGGACCCCGCGCACTATCTGGCGATGAGCAATCTGCGCCAGGCGCTCCGGGCGCATTTGAAGGCGGTCGCATCGTCCGGCGTTCGACTGGTCAGCAAGTCTTTCAAGCAAAGCCTTCCGGGGCTGGTCGTGATCTATCAGCAAAGTGGAGACGCCACGCGAATCGCTGAAGTACTACAGCGCAACGGCATTATTCATCCGGGTTTTCTCCCGCTGGACGACATCAAAGTCCTGGGGGAATAGACCATGAATGAACTCGACAACCGCGTGTTGCTGGCCGTTGACGGTCTGGAGTATGGCGGCTGGAAAAGCGTTGAAATCACTGCGGATCTCGAGCGTCAGTTCCGCACCTTCAAGCTCGACATCACCTGGCAATGGCCGGGGCAGACGGTCGACCGCCCGATCCGCCCGGGGGCGCCGTGCCAAGTGCGAATCGGCTGCGACCTGGTGCTCAGCGGGTATGTGTTCAAGGCGCCGATCAGCTATGA
The DNA here is from genome assembly GCF_004402115.1 of Pseudomonas sp. F01002. NCBI lineage: Bacteria > Pseudomonadati > Pseudomonadota > Gammaproteobacteria > Pseudomonadales > Pseudomonadaceae > Pseudomonas > Pseudomonas sp. F01002. The sequence continues at coordinate 84,838 of NZ_SOPU01000011.1, forward strand.
CGGGCGGCAGATCAGCCTGAGCATCGAAGGCAGTTCGAAGTCTCAGGACCTGGTGGACTGCGCCGCGATCAACACGCCCAACCAATGGCATCAGCAATCGTTACTCAGCATCGTCGAAGCGCTGGCCTCGCCTTATGCCGGGAAAGTGGTCAGTGAAATCCCCGAAACCGCGCGACTCGGCAGCCACACCATCGTGCCGGGGGAAACGGTCTTTCAATCGATCGACCGCTTGCTCACGCTGTTTCGGGTGTTTTCCACCGATGACGCCGAAGGTCGGGTGGTACTGGCCCGACCGGGCAGCGGTGGGCGAGCCAGTGATGTGCTTGAGCTGGGCAAGAACATTCTGTCGGCCAACGCGCCGATGGACTTCAGTCAGGTGTTCTCCGAGTACCGGGTGATCGGTCAGCACAAGGGCGGCGACGAGAAGAGCGGTGCGGCCGTGAGCGAAGTGTCCGGGGTTTCCACCGACCCGATTATCGGGCGCAAGCGGATCACCGTGATCAGCGAAAGCGCGCAATTGACCCCGGAACTGGCGCAGCAACGTGCCGATTGGGAAAGCGGTATTCGCGTCGGAAAGGCTGGCACCACGACCTATCGGGTACAAGGCTGGCGGCAGTCCAACGGTGATTTGTGGAAGCACAACACCTTGGTGCGGGTGATCGACAAAGTATTGGGTTTTGACCACGACATGCTGATCTCCAAGGTGACTTACTCGCTGTCCGAACAGGGCTCGGTCACCACGCTGCAAGTGGCGCCGCCTTACACATTCGATGCAAATCCGGCGCCACCCAAGAAAACCTGAGGTTGACACTAAACCTGTGGGAGCGGGCTTGCCCGCGAAGACGGCGGTTGATTCGACATCTATCTGACAGATTCACCGCCATCGCGGGCAAGCCCGCTCCCACAGTGTTCTGTGTTTGGCCCGACTCCTGAGGAAACCCAATGAGCCTACTGACACGCCTCCTGGCGCGCGGCACTGTCGTGCTCGCCAACTCGGCTACCAAGCTTCAATCCCTGCAAATGCGCCTCACCGCCGGCGAAGTGAATGACGACATGGAGCACTTCGAACCCTACGGTTTCACCAGCAATCCGCTGGCCGGCGCTGAAGGCATCGCCACGTTTCTGGGCGGTGATCGCTCTCACGCCATCGTGCTGGTGGTCGCCGACCGCCGCTATCGCCTCAAGGCACTGGCCCAGGGCGAAGTCGCGATCTACACCGACGAAGGCGACAAGATCCACTTCAAGCGTGGACGGATCATCGATATCGAAACCGCCACCCTGAACATCCGCGCCAGCGCCGCCGTAAACATCGACACACCGACCCTGACCCAGACCGGCAAGATCGTCTCGCAAGGCGATCAGATTGCCGGTGGCATCAGCCAGATCAAGCACGTGCACATCGGCGTGCAGGCGGGCAACGGCCAGACCGGCGTGCCGGCGGGAGGCCAGTGATGTTCATCAGCCAAAATCTCCACGCCGCACTGACCCGTTCAGTGCTGATCAGCCTGTTCACCTGGCGCCGCGCCGCCGATGACGATGCCCTCGATGACGAAGAACGTTTCGGCTGGTGGGGTGACACCTTTCCTACGGTCGCGGACGACCGTATCGGCTCACGCCTGTGGCTGCTGCGACGGGTCAAGCTGACCCGACAGACCCAGATGGACGCCGAGTTCTATGCCCGCGAAGCCTTGCAATGGCTGATCGACGACGGCCATTGCAGCGCCATCGACATCATCAGCGAACGCCTCGACGCCCAGCGCCTGAACCTGCGCACGGTCCTGACCCTGGCCGACGGCGAGCGCCTGGACATCAACCCTGATAACAGTTGGCAGGTGATCTATGCCGTTTGAAACCCCTTCGCTGCCGGTGCTGATCAAGCGCACCCAAAGCGACCTGGCCAGCGATTCTCTGCGCCAGTCCGATGCTCAAGTGCTGGCCCGCACCCTCGGTGGCGCCGCCTATGGCCTGTATGGCTATCTGAACTGGATCGCCGAGCAGATCCTCCCGGACAAGGCCGATGAGTCGACCCTGGAACGGATCGCCGCCCTGCGTCTGAACCAGCCGCGCAAAGCCGCACAATCGGCCAGTGGTAGCGTCAGCTTTACCGCCAGCGCTGGCGCTGTGCTGGACGGCGATACGCTGCTGCAATCGAACGACGGTCGCATTTACAAAGTCACTTCCGACCGCACCACCAGCAATGGCTTGAACAGCACCACCATCGCCGCCCTCGACGCCGGCAGCCTCGGGAATGCCGACGCCGGCATGACGCTGATTCCGGTGCAGCCGATTCTGGGCATTATCGGCAACAGCTTCACGGTGCTGGCGCCGGGGTTGACCGGCGGTATCGCTCGGGAAAGTCTGGAATCCCTGCGGTCCCGGGTGATTCGTTCTTACCGGATCATTCCTCACGGTGGTTCGGCGCAAGACTACGAAACCTGGGCGCTCGAATGTCCGGGAGTGACCCGTGCATGGTGTCGCGGCAGCTATCCCGGCCCCGGCATTGTCAGTCTGTACATCATGCGGGACGACGATGCGCAACCCGTCCCCAATCCCGAGCAACTGGCTGAAGTCCAGGCCTACATCGAACCTCTGCGCCCGGTCACCGCCGAGTTGCGTGTGCTGCCACCGGTACAAGTACCGGTCGTTTACCGACTGAGCCTGAAGCCCGACACCACGGCCGTACGCGCTGCCGTTGAGGCGCAACTGCGCGATCTGCATAACCGCGAAGGCGGCCTGGGCGACACCTTGCTGGTGAGTCACATCCGTGAAGCCATCAGCAGCGCGACCGGTGAAAGTGATCACGATCTCAAGTCGCCTACCGCCGACGTCGATGCTGCGAGCAACCAGTTGCTGACCTTCGGAGGTTGCGTATGGCAGTGATCAGAACCGCCGCGCAATACCAGGCCCAACTGCGCAGCCTGCTACCCAGCGGTCCCGCGTGGGACCCCGAGCGGGTCCCGGAACTCGAAGAAGTCCTTGAAGGCGTCGCCCAGGAACTGGCCCGCCTCGACGCTCGCGCCGCCGACCTGCTCAACGAAATGGACCCGGCCGGCGTCAGCGAACTGGTGCCGGATTGGGAGCGGGTGATGAACCTGCCCGACCCGTGCCTGGGCGCAACGCCACTGTTCGATGACCGTCGACTTGCCGTGCGCCGGCGACTGCTCGCTGTTGGCAGCCAAGCCATCAGCTACTACGTCGAAATTGCCAAGAGCCAAGGTTATCCGAACGCCACCATCACCGAGCTTGAAGTCCCGCGAATGGGGCGGGCCCGGTTTGGCCAGGCGCACTTCGGAACATGGCAGGCGCATTTCATGTGGACGCTCAACACCGGTGGCCGCCTGCTGCTGGGCCGACGTTTCGGCGCGAGTTACTGGGGAGAGCGCTTCGGCATGAACCCGGGTTCTGCGCTGGAATGCCAGATCCATCGCAGCGCACCGGCGCATACAAAGGTGCACATCAATTATGACTAGGGAGTAGAGGAATGGATTATCCGAAAAGTGTGCCCAGCGCCGGGTTGGTGAATGGGAAGTTTGTGGATGAGAACCCGTTGACCGGGACGCCGGGGTCGTTGATTCCGGCGGACTGGGGAAATGGGGTGACGCAGGAAATCATTAATGTCATCAAGGCCGGGGATCTGACTCCGGACGAGACCAGATTCGATCAACTGCTACAAGCCATCCAGAGCGTATCGGCCAAGGGCTGGAATCTGGATTCGGCATTGCCGATCGGCTCGCTGCCGCCGGCCACCGTGGCGACGGCGGATGGGCGTTTGCCAGTGACTCTGGCGGCAGTTTCGACCAGCGGGGGCCGGGTGTCGATTCCGGCGGGGGTGTTGGTCAGCATTGGCCAGGAAGTCGTCGCGGGGCAGTTGGGCAGGGCGCGGACGTTTACCACCCAAGCATGGAGCAGTGCGGATTTGTTGCCGACCTCCAGCTACTTTCTGCGGGCGCAGGTGATCGGTGGTGTGCTGACCTTCTACATGCAACGAGGAACAATCTATGACGCCGCGCCCGAAGGTTTGAAGGGCACTGTCAATGGCGGGGCGGGGGGCGGTTTTCAGTCCACATCGCTGGACATCTGCATTGCCTGGGTGGTGACGGCGGCGCCGGGTTCCGTGCCGGTCATCAGGCCGATCTACAACCGTAACCGGTTGGCATGGACGCAAACCGTCAACGGCAACGGTGTGGTTTACCTGCCTCTGGATCCTCATGCCCGGGCGGCACGTCTGGTGGTGGGGAACCCGACACCTTCGGCGACGGAGATCTCCGGGGTGTCGTTTGCGCCAACGGGTTGGGTTGGCGGCAACTACTGCTTTCTCTCACCGGCGCTGACCACCAGTTCCAATCACGATGGTGGTTGGACGAACCCGATGCCGTGCGTGATCTTTACCAATAACTTTGTCAACGACGCCACGGTCACGACCCTGACCGCCAGTTTCGACCATTCGCAATTGCGCTCGTTGTGGCAGTCCTATCAGGCCGAACACATGCTCGGTTCGACCAGCGCCGTCAGCGATGAATTGCTGTTCAGTATGGGGATCAAGAACCACCCCGTGTCTGATTACGCCACTGGAATCGCGGTCAACTTCTCGGCGGCAGTCAATGTCAGTCTTTCTTGGGAGTTGATTCGATGAACGTTATTCAAGAGCTTCATCAGTTCGAGGACGGACTACGTCCTGCACAGCCTTCTGCCGCCCATGATTGGGACGGTGACAAATGGTTTCTGGACGCCGCGAAAGTCGCCCAGCTGGAACAACAGGAAACCGAACGCCTGTGCGCCAAAGTCGATGCCGCTGCAGACAAAGCACGCACTGCTCTGGCCGGTGATCCACTCAAAGCAATGGAATATGCCCAGGCCGCCGTTGCCGCCCAGGCCTACAAGGACGTGGGCTACCCGAAAAAGGATGTGCCGATGGCCGTCTCCGCATGGGTCGTTAAAGGCCGGACGGCCAAGCAGGCCGCTGAGCAGATCCTGAGCAAAGCCGCACAGCTCAGCGACAATCTGCTGACCCTGCGCACCTTGCGCCTCAAGGCCAAAATGCAAATCCGCGCGCATGCGGTCAAGGGCAAGATAGATCTGGCCCGCAGCGCTGGCGATGAAGCATTGGTGGCTATTCGTGAGTTCGTCAGCGGTCTGGCTGACTAGACAAACGCCATTCAATTCCCCTGTTCAGGCCCACGTACTTGTGGGCCTTTTTCTTTCTTGAAAAACCGTGGGCGCTATTGCACCGCTAACTGCGTCGACACGGACCATTTGTTATTTCTGAGGAACGAAAGACGTATGGATTATCCAAAAAGCGTCCCCAGCGTCGGGCTGGTCAATGGCCGGTTTGTCGATGAAAACCCCGTGGCCGGGACGCCGGGATCGTTGATTCCGGCTGTCTGGGGCAACAACGTTACCCAAGAGATTGTGAGTGTGATCGAAGGCGGCGGACTGGTTGCCTCTGAAGTGGATACCAGCCAGTTGCTCAAGGCCATTCAGGCGATTGTCGGCAGGTCCAGCCCGACCCGTTCGGTGGTGACTCGGCTCAGTACATCCAAGCCACTGAGTGAGCAAGAACTCGGTTTGGTGCTGATCGACGGCAGCCCCGGTGCCATGACGGTCACTCTGCCCGCGGCCGATGCCGGACTTGGTGTGCGCGACGTCATTCTGCGTCGCTTGGATAACAGCGGCAATCGCCTTGTCGTCCGGGCCGTCGGCACGGATCGCATTCGATTCCATACCCAACTCTCGCCGTCCGGCTATCCCTTTCTGGTATTGATGGGAAGCGGTGACTGGTGGCATTTGCGCAGTACTGGTGATGGCAACTGGTGGCCGGTCGGGCGGCATGATGCCACCCCTCTCGGGCGGCAGGTGTTGGACACGACTGTGCTGATCAGTCCGGGCGGTTATGGCGCGCTGAATGGCAGTCTGTTGTTGCGCAGCGAATGGCCCTGGCTGTGGGACTTCGCCCTGTCGTCCGGGGCACTGATTACCGAAGCCGGTCGCGCGGGCAGGGAGGGCGGATGGACCAGTGGCGATGGCGCGCTGAACTTTCGCATTCCGGAAGTGCGTGGCGAGTTTCTGCGTGTGCTTGATGAGTCCAGAGGTCTGGATGTCGGGCGCGCAGCGGGCAGCCTTCAGGGGCATTCCCTACAAAGCCATAACCACTATCTGCCAACCAGTACGGGTTCTTCCTTTCGTCCGGCACCTGCGATTCCGGATGGCATCTGGAATGTTTCAAGTGACGTCAATTTTTACCCAACCAGTGGAACGATCGCAACGACGTACCCCAATCCGGCGTTCGATTCCGATACCTACATCGGCAACATCGGCAATTTTTCGGGAGAAACCCGCCCGCGAAACATCGCTTATCCCGGCCGTATCAAACTGATCTGAGGTACACATGTTCAATTATCTTATGGACGACAGCGGTGCGCTGTCCGGGCCTGTCGAGTTTCCGGTCGTGCCGGGTGTCGGCGTGCAACTGCCGAGCAATGCTATGGCATTGAGTATCGAACTTTCTCCACCGCCCGGCGGATTTGCCTGGGCTTATGTCAAGGGTGCCTTGCAACAGCAAGCTGACTTTCGCGGTGATGTCTATTGCACCGACACGGGTCTCAGGGAAACCTGGACAACGTTGGGAGAGTTGCCGGAAGGTTTTACCGCGCAGCCGTGGCCGGGCGGTTTTCACAGGTGGATCGATAACGCGTGGCAAGTCGATGAAGCGGCCCGGTTGATGGATCTCAAAAAAGTTATTCTCGCCCAACGCGATACTCTTCTTCGTGACGCTGTAGTGCGCATTACGCCCCTCCAATACGCCGAAGACATCGGCGATGCCAGTCATGAAGAGCAACTGCAATTGCTGGAATGGAAACTCTACAGCGTGGAGTTGAATCGCATCGAACAACAGGCCAGTTTCCCCAGTGAGATCACTTGGCCTGTTGTGCCTGGCTCGGCGGAACAAGCCTGAGTTCTACACAAGGAAAAGTGCAATGGATTATCCAAGAAGTGTACCCAGCGCCGGGTTGGTGAATGGGAAGTTTGTCGATGAAGACCCTGTGACAGGTGCGCCTGGGTCTTTAATTCCGGCAAGTTGGGGTAATGGAATAACCCAGGAAGTAGTAAGTGTTATCCAGGCCGCTGGAATAACTCCTGCGGAAGGGATCAATAATCAGCTTCTTACAGCATTGCGGGGCAGTGGTCTGTTTGTCACTGCCCCGCAATTCGACAATGACAATACCGTCGCAACAACTGAGTTTGTAACCCGTAGCGGGCTGCAATATTCAGGTTTTGCGTCTTATGGCGTGGGTACTGCGCTGACAGCGTCCAATGTGGGGGGAGTTGCCAGCTTCTCCAGTGCCGCACCGATAACGACGACGTTACCTGCGACCACCGGAATTGCGCATGCGAGTACCCTGCATGTCATCAATGCCGGGTCGGGAGCGCTGACAGTAACGACTGCTGGCGGTGCGGACATCATCAAGCTATCCAACGGGGCGACCGGCCCCATCATTCTGGGGCTGGGAGATACGGCGGAGTTCATCAAGCTGGACAATCAGTGGCGTCTGGCAGGTGGCACGATCAGCCTGAGATATTCGCCGTTGTTCTCGGGTATGACCGGCAACCCCGGTTACCAGAAGTACTCCAGCGGCAATATCGATCAATGGGGTTACGGTACGACAGATGCCAACGGGGAGGTATTTGTCAGTTTTCCGATTTCGTTTCCAACCGCCTTTGTTTCTGTCGTTGCTACACATGTCGGCGGTGATGGCGCGATGGTCATCATGTTGGCTAATACAGCCACGAAACAGGGCTGCCGATTGAAGGTTCGGGACATGGGTGGCTCTGTCAGGGCCGGATGGGGTGTCACGTATTTTGCCAAGGGCTACTAAATGAACGAGTTCAATGTTTTGTTTAGCGCGAGTACTTGCGGTGTTTACGTTCCAGGAATCAATACGTCGGATATTCCTTCCGATGTCATTGAGATTCCACAGGCGTACTGGGTTTCGCTCCTGCAGCAACTGGCAGTAACCCCGAAGTTGATTTCGGTGCGGGCCGATAATGGCTATCCCGTTCTTGTGGATACACCGCCTCTTGTGTCGGAGGAAGCAGCGAAGGCCGAGCGCCTTTGGCGCGATACTCAGTTATCGGCCAGCGACAGTTTGGTCGCCCGCGACAGGGACGAACTGGAGGACGGCGGTGGCACGACGCTGACCACCGAGCAATACGCCGAGTTGCAGGCCTATCGCCGTGCACTTCGGGAGTGGCCGCAAGGGTCGTTTTTCCCTTTCACTGAACATCGACCCACCACGCCACTTTGGCTGGCTGGATATCTTTGACACGAACCAGACGCTCATCAGGGCCTGGGGGCTATATGACCGTTACGCAGCAACAACTACAGATCGTTATGCCCAACGCCCGCTCACAAGCGGGCGTTTTCATTTCCGTCCTGAACACAGCCATGGCTCACCGCAACATCAACACCCCCAAACGCATCGCCGCCTTCCTCGCGCAAATCGGTCACGAATCGGGGCAGTTGCAGTACGTACGTGAGTTGGGCAGTACTCAATACCTGAGCAAATACGACACCGGCACCCTGGCCGCCCGTTTGGGTAACACTCCGGAACCCGATGGCGACGGCCAAAAGTACCGTGGCCGAGGCCTGATTCAGATTACTGGTCGCGACAATTACTATCAGTGCAGTCTCGGACTCTTCGGTGATGATCGTTTACTATTTTTGCCGGAACTACTGGAACAACCCCAATGGGCCGCCGAATCGGCAGCCTGGTTCTGGGACCAGAACGGCCTGAACGAACTGGCCGACCGCGACCAGTTCAACAGCATCACCCGCCGCATCAATGGCGGTCTGAACGGTTTGCAGAATCGACTTCAACTCTGGGCGCGGGCGAGGGCGGTGTTATGCCAGCCTTCGGTTTGATCCCGATGTCTTACCGCGTCATTGGTGTTGTTGTGTTTCTGGCTGTGTTGGCCGGTGGCTCGGCGGCGCTGGCCTGGCGGTTTCAGGATTGGCGTTATGGCCGGCAACTGGCGGAGCTGACCAGCGTGCAAGCTGAGACTCTGAATCAACTGACGCTGGCAGCCGCAACGCAGCAACAGACCGAGCAGGACAAGCGCCTGGCACTGGAGCAGCGTCTTTCGACCAGCGAACAAACCCATTACCGAGCGCTTAGCGATGCCCAACGTGATCAAGGTCGCCTGCGCGATCGTCTTGCCACTGCTGATGTGCGCCTGTCAGTCCTCCTCGATGCCCATGACGCTGCCTCTGTCTGTGCAGTGCCAACCGCCTCCGGAGCCAGCCGCGTGGATCATGGAGCAGCGCGCGCCCGACTTGACCCGGCGCATGCTCAACGAATTGTCGCCATCACCGACGCCGGCGACCGCGGACTGATTGCCTTGCAGGCCTGTCAGGCTTATATCAGAGCCCTCGCTCGCTAACATTTTGATCGATCCTGCGCCTTGCAAGCGCTATCCGCTCGTGTACGGTAGTTCTCATTCCGCTTGCTCAGGAGATGACCGTGAAAGAAATCACCCAACTGGCCGCTGAACTTGGCAGGCGCTTGCAGGTTCTCAATGCCCACGTCACTGCCGCCGAGTCCTGTACCGGCGGCGGGATCAGCGAGGCGATCACCCGGGTTCCGGGGAGTTCGGCATGGTTCGAGGCCGGTTATGTCACCTATTCCAATCGCCAGAAAACCGAGCAATTGAATGTCCCGGTCGAGTTGTTTGCGACGGTGGGGGCGGTCAGTCGCGAGGTGGTCGAGGCCATGGTCCGCGGCGCGCAGGAGAAAAGCCGGGCGCGATTTGCCGTGGCGGTCAGCGGTGTGGCGGGACCGGATGGCGGTTCGCCGAGCAAGCCGGTGGGCACCGTGTGGCTGGCCTGGGGCGTTGGAGAACAGGTGTTCAGCGAGGTGCAGTACTTTCCCGGCAACCGTGACGAGGTCCGCCGACAAACGGTGAAGGCCGCGCTAGAGGGGCTGCTGCGCCATGCCGCAGGAGAAATCTCAAATCAGGGGTAGGCGATCCTGAAACGCTGTGGAATAATACTGGCTACTTATACAGGTGTTGGCCGTCAGGCCTTATTGATTACGTGAGGACTTTAATGGACGACAACAAGAAGAAAGCCTTGGCTGCGGCCCTGGGTCAGATCGAACGTCAATTCGGCAAGGGTGCCGTAATGCGTATGGGCGATCAGGACCGTCAGGCGATCCCGGCTATCTCCACTGGCTCTCTGGGTCTGGACATCGCGCTCGGCATTGGCGGTCTGCCAAAAGGCCGTATCGTTGAAATCTACGGTCCAGAATCCTCCGGTAAAACCACGCTGACACTGTCGGTGATCGCCCAGGCTCAAAAAGCCGGCGCGACCTGCGCATTCGTCGATGCTGAACACGCCCTTGACCCTGAATACGCCGGCAAACTGGGCGTCAACGTCGACGACCTGCTGGTTTCGCAGCCGGATACCGGCGAGCAAGCCCTGGAAATCACCGACATGCTGGTGCGTTCCAACGCGGTTGACGTGATCATCGTCGACTCCGTGGCGGCTCTGGTTCCAAAGGCTGAAATCGAAGGCGAAATGGGTGACATGCACGTGGGCCTGCAAGCCCGTCTGATGTCCCAGGCGCTGCGTAAAATCACCGGTAACATCAAGAACGCCAACTGCCTGGTTATCTTCATCAACCAGATCCGTATGAAAATCGGCGTGATGTTCGGCAGCCCGGAAACCACCACCGGTGGTAACGCGCTGAAGTTCTACGCTTCGGTTCGTCTGGATATCCGCCGTACCGGCGCGGTGAAAGAAGGTGACGAGGTTGTCGGTAGCGAAACCCGCGTCAAGGTTGTGAAGAACAAGGTGGCTTCGCCGTTCCGTCAGGCCGAGTTCCAGATTCTTTACGGCAAGGGTATCTATCTCAATGGCGAGATGATCGACCTAGGTGTTCTGCACGGTTTCGTTGAGAAGTCCGGCGCCTGGTATGCCTATGAAGGCACCAAGATCGGTCAGGGCAAGGCTAACTCGGCCAAGTTCCTGGCAGACAATCCGGAAATCGCCGCCAAGCTCGAAAAGCAACTGCGCGACAAGTTGCTGACTCCAGCGCCGGACGTTAAAGCATCGCCAGTCAAAGAGACGGCTGATGACCTGGCTGACGCTGATATCTGATTGATCCGATGACCGCCGTACTCGATACACTCGTCGCGGTGCGGCGAACCGCAATGGACCTGCTCGCGCGACGCGAGCACGGTCGAGTCGAGTTGACGCGTAAACTGCGTCAACGCGGCGCCCTCCCTGAAATGATCGACACGGCACTCGACCGTTTGACGGAAGAAGGCCTGCTGTCCGAATCCCGTTATCTCGAAAGCTTTGTTTCCTACCGGTCCCGTTCCGGTTATGGCCCTTTGCGTATTCGTGAAGAGTTGAGCCAGCGCGGCCTGCAACGTACCGACATCGAACTTGCTTTGCGCGAGAGCGGTATCAACTGGCAGGAACAACTGGAAGACACCTGGCGGCGAAAGTTTTCCGGGCATTTACCGATAGACGCCCGGGAACGTGCCAAACAGGGCAGGTTCCTGAGTTATCGGGGATATTCCATGGAAATGATCAGCCGCTTGTTCAGCGGCCGAGGGATGGACGATTGACTGACGGCTCGCTATTTCGATAGCGGGCCGTTTTTTTATCTACGTAACCTTGGACGGTTCCCGCGAGCGCTGTTGCGCCTGGGGTTGGGATTGCGCCCAGTTTTCCGGCAGGTTGATGTAGTCCACCAATTCCCGCAGGCGTCCATGATCACGGGCGTTGAAGGTGAAGGCGAGTCGTGCAAGGTGGCTGAACTGCGGTTCGTCGTGTTCCTCTCCGCTGTAGGCATGTTGATGGAAATGATCGCTCAGACACAGGTCGGCAAATGCCTCCTGCATGTGTTCGAGCGCCTGGTCGCTGAGCTTGTGATTCATGCGAATCACGAATTGATGCTTGAGCCAGCGGCTGGAGTGGAAGTTGCTGTAGAACTGATTGATCTGCTCCACAGCCTCTTCCGCGCTGTAGACCAGACTGACGAGTTTCATATCGGTCGGCAGGATGTAGCGATTCTCCTCCAGTTGATGGTGGATGAAATCCAACGCGCCTTGCCAGAACTTACCGCCGGGAGCGTCCAGCAATATCACGGGCACCAGCGGGCTTTTGCCAGTCTGGATCAGTGTCAGCACTTCCAGCGCTTCATCCAGGGTACCGAAACCGCCAGGGCACAAGACCAGCGCATCAGCTTCCTTGACGAAGAACAGCTTGCGGGTGAAGAAGAAGTGGAAGGGCAGCAGGTTGGTGGTGCCATTCACGGTGGGATTGGCATGTTGCTCGAAGGGTAGTGTGATGTTGAATCCCAGGCTGTGTGCCAGGCCAGCACCTTCGTGGGCCGCCGCCATGATGCCGCCACCGGCACCGGTGATGACCATCAGGTCTGAGCGCGCCAGCGCGGCACCAAGTTCTCGGGCCAGACCATACAGCGGATGTTCTATCGGTGTTCGGGCCGAGCCAAAAACGGTGACCTTGCGGCGCCCCCTGAATTGCTCCAGAACACGGAAAGCGTGCTCCAGTTCACGCAGGGCTTGAAGGGTGATCTTGGCATTCCAGCGGTTGTGATCTTCCTGGGCCATGCGCAGCACGGTCAGGATCATGTCGCGGTAGATCGGGATGTTCGGGCTGTTGGGTGAAACCAGGTTGAGTTGCTCTTCGACCTTGCTGATGAGGTCGTGGCCGCTTTCTTCAAAATGACGGCTCAGGAGGTCATTCGGTTGGTAAGGCATCAACTTCTCCTTCCATACAGGCTCTGTTTTTCCCTTGGATGAAGGAAACATTCGCACTACAAGACGTGCAATGGGCAGCCCTTTCCTGCCCTGAAAATTGAACGTGAACACTATGAATCTAGACCCTCGCGGAGATTTCCGCTGATTTGATCATTGCGCCGCAAAGTCTTTCCTGGCAACCGCTTATTGGCGATTTGCAAGGTGCTTTCACCGCTCGTCTGAACGCAAGGCGAGTGTCTGACAGTCTGATTTACTAAATTACAGGCATGGCACGACAACTTTGTTGCGTCAAAGGCAGGACGCACGGTACAAGCGGTTCAAGGATTTTTCGCTCAAGCAAGGGCGAGGTGCAGGGAGGCGGGAAGCTATGACCAGAGTCATTCTGGAGATCGATACGCAACTGTATCGATTGCTGAAATCATCAGCCGAGACCAATCATTTGAGTCTCGAAGAAGAGTGCTGCCGGCGTCTGGAGGGGGCCGACCGACGTTCACGTTATTTGCAGGCGTTGTTGGCAGAACTGCGCGCCGAGGATGAACAGCGGCGCGCCACTTCCCGATGATTACTTCTTCTTGGCCGGAGCCGCTTTCGGGCAGTCCGATTCCTGATAGCTGGCCGAGCCGACTGAGCGGTTGGTCTTCACCTCAGTGAAGTCGTAACGCATGACCGCGCCCTTGGCCATCAGTTTGCGGAACGATGGGTTGTTGCATACAGAGGCGCCAAGCTGGAAATACACGGCTTTCGGGTCGGCACGCATCTTGTTGGCGTGGCTGCTTTGTACGCTTAGATGGTTGATCAGCGTGTTGCCTTCGACGGTGTAGCCCTGATCAAGAATGTCTTCGTTGATCGCCCGTGGAGTACCAACACTGCTTTGTGTGGCGACGTTTCGCAGCTCTCTGTTGAGATTCTGCTCACTCAAGGACGCAGCCTGAGCGCTGAAGGACGACGCCAGCAAAATGGCAGCGGTGGGAACGATAAGGCGCAGCATGAAACTCTCCTGGTTCAGTGACTGGTGGTTCGACCCGTCACATGACTGTGCGTTCAGTGGCGGCGAATTATAGGGGACGAGGCCTGGGCGGTACAGGCTTGCGCCGGCTGCTCTGATAAACTGCCGCTACTTTCTGCCCTGCCGAGTGTTTTTCGTGTCGATTTTCTTCCCCTGCCGGCGTTGCCTGCGATGAACCCTGCAACCCCACGCTTTGCTGCCAACGCAGTCGCCCGCTTGCGCGATGAGCGAGAGGAAGAGGGCATCAAGCCGATTCAGGCCCGAGGCTGGAGGGCACCGCGTTGCCGAGCCTGCCGCGTGATCGAGAGTCACTGTCTGTGCGCCTGGCGCCCGCAAGTCGAGGCCCGCTCTGGCGTGTGCCTGATCATGACCAACAAGGAAGTGTTCAAGCCGAGCAACACCGGTTGGCTGATCGCCGATGTGGTGCGCGACAACCATGCATTCATCTGGTCGCGTACGGAGGTTGATGAGCAATTGCTGGCGCTGCTGGCCGACCCGCAATGGCAACCTTATCTGGTGTTTCCGGGTGAGTACGTCGAACCCGAACGTGTCACAAACAGCGTCGATGCCGATAATTCGAAGCGTCCGCTGTTCATTCTCCTGGATGCCACCTGGACAGAAGCCCGGAAGATTTTCCGCAAAAGCCCCTACTTTGATCGGCTTCCGATCCTGAGCCTGTTGCCCGAGAAGTTGTCGCGGTACCGGTTGCGCCGATCGACCCGCAGCGAGCATTTATGCACAGCCGAAGTGGCGGCGTTGTGTCTCGATCTGGCGGGTGATACCGAGGCCGCGTCGGCACTGGACGCTTATTTCGACGTGTTCAGCCAACATTACCTCGATGCCAAACATCAGCTTGAAATGAATGTTTCAACACCGGCACACGCCGAGCTGATGCCTTTTGTGTAAATCGGCGCCCCTGTCACGCGCTGATTGTCGCCCATACTGCAAAAAACTGTACTGGCCATGCACCTTGACCACCCCGGCTTCGCTGGGCATGCTTGGCGCCGATTAGGGCGCGGCCAAAGTTTGATACGCCGTATTCTTTACGTGGATAGCCACGTGATTGGCGTTGAACGTGCCCTGTTGGTACAGCTCCGTGGCTGTACTTCGAGTTGTTTGAAAAACAGGATCATTTGAAAAATGGCCACATACGAAATCCTGATTGCCGATGACCACCCTCTTTTTCGTAGCGCCCTGCATCAAGCGTTGACCCTGGGTCTGGGCCCGGAAGTCCGTCTGGTGGAAGTGGCAAGCATTGCCGAGCTGGAAACCCGTCTGGACGAGAAGTCCGACTGGGATCTGGTGCTGCTGGACCTGAACATGCCGGGGGCCTACGGTTTTTCAGGGCTGGTGCTGCTGCGCGGTCAGTATCCGCAGATTCCGGTGGTCATGGTGTCGGCCCAGGAAGAAGCCTCGATCATGGTCAAGTCCCGTGAGTTCGGCGCCAGTGGCTTCATCCCCAAGTCCAGTGATCTGAGCGTCATCCAGAAAGCCGTACGCGCGGTGCTCGATGGTGATGTGTTCTGGCCGCCCCAGGCGTTCGAGGCGGTCAGCGTTTCCGCCGAAGCCAAGGCCGCGAGCGAAGGCCTTGCGAGCCTGACGCCTCAGCAGTTTCGTGTCCTGACCATGGTCTGTGAAGGCTTGTTGAATAAGCAAATTGCCTACGAGCTGAGCGTTTCCGAAGCGACGATCAAGGCCCATGTGACGGCGATTTTTCGCAAGCTGAATGTGCGGACCCGGACCCAGGCGGCGTTGCTTTTGCAACAACTTGAGTCAATTTCGAACTAATAAGGCGCGGCGCGTTCACGCTTTTTTGACTGTGCTTAATCTAGCCTTCCCACTTCATTTTTTGGTCAGTTGCCTACTTTATGTCACCTTTCAAAGGCCAAACCGGCCTAAAACGCATCCTCAACGCCTCCGGCTATTCGCTGGACGGTCTGCGTGCAGCCTTCACCGGCGAAGCGGCCTTTCGGCAACTGGTGTGGCTCAACGTGATATTGATTCCGCTGTCGTTCTTCCTGAACGTCAGTCGTGTCGAGCAGGCGTTGTTGATTGCAGTCTGCCTGTTGGCGTTGATTGTCGAATTGCTCAATTCGGCAGTGGAGGCGGCCATCGACCGCATTTCCCTTGAGTTGCACCCGTTGTCCAAGAACGCCAAGGACATGGGCAGCGCCGCTCAGTTTGTAGCCTTGAGCATGATCGCGCTGGTCTGGGCGGTCATCCTGCTTTAAGCGATGGTGGGCAGAACGATCTCGTCGCTGCGCTGAACCCCGGCGGTGAAAGCGCGGCACAGGTCGAGGAATTCACGCATCGCCGACGTCTGATATTTCTGTTTGTGCCAGATGAAATAGAACTGCCGCGCCAGATCCAGATCCGGCGTCTCCACGGGCACCAGGCTGCCGCGGCGGAATGCATCGCGCAGTGCCAGGCGAGAAATGCAGCCAATCCCCAATCCGGACTCCACCGCACGCTTGATCGCTTCGGTGTGTTCCAGTTCCAGTCGGATATTCAGCGAGCTGCGATGGTGACGCATGGCCTGGTCAAAGGTCAGACGCGTGCCAGAGCCCTGTTCACGCAGAATCCAGGCCTCGTGGGTCAGCTCTTCCATGGTCGCCGTGCCGCGCTTGGCCAGTGGATGCTGGGGCGCGCAGAACACCACCAATTCATCCTCGACCCAGCTCTGCACTTCTATGTCTGGATGACTACAGTCGCCTTCGATTAGACCCAGATCAATTTCATAGTGGGCGACCTGCTGCACAATGTTGGCAGTGTTCTGCACGTGCAGCTTCACCTGGCTTTCCGGATGGCGCTGCATGAAGCTGCCGATCAGCAAGGTGGCCAGGTAATTACCGATGGTCAGTGTCGCGCCGACCGCCAGAGAGCCGAATCCCGACTTGCCATTGAGCAAGTCTTCGATTTCTTTGGACTGGTCGAGCAGCGCCACCGCTTGCGGCAGCAGCTGTTTGCCGAGGGCGTTGAGGCTCAGCCGTTTGCCGGCGCGGTCGAACAGCTGACAGCTGGACTGACGCTCTAGCTCGGTGATCGAGGTGCTCGCCGCCGATTGCGAGAGGTTGAGCAGACCCGCAGCACGGGATACGCTTTCCTGCTGGGCGACGGCGACGAATACTTGAAGTTGACGGAGAGTAAATCGCATATCTATATAACCGATAACCCTTATCTTAATAATCCAGTTAACAGATATTGTGGCTGCCATTAGAATGCGATGCAATTGCGCACAGCAGCTCATTTTTTGCAGAGCAGGCGCAGAGCATGCGCAGACAAAATCTCCAGGAGTCCCACGTACATGAGCAACATGAACCACGAGCGTGTCCTCAGTGTTCACCACTGGAACGACACTCTGTTCAGCTTCAAGTGCACCCGCGATCCGGGCCTGCGCTTCGAGAACGGTCAGTTCGTGATGATCGGCCTGCAACAGCCCAACGGCCGGCCGCTCATGCGCGCTTACTCGATTGCCAGCCCGAACTGGGAAGAGCATCTTGAGTTCTTCAGCATTAAGGTGCCTGATGGCCCGCTGACTTCCCAACTGCAGCATCTGAAGGAAGGCGACGAAATCATCATCAGCAAAAAGCCTACCGGCACGCTGGTGCTGGATGACTTGAAGCCAGGCAAACATTTGTACCTGCTCAGCACCGGTACCGGTCTGGCGCCGTTCATGAGCGTCATCCAGGACCCGGAAACCTACGAGCGTTTCGAAAAAGTGATCCTGTGCCACGGCGTGCGTTACGTCAACGAAGTCGCTTACCGCGAGTTCATCACCGAGCACTTGCCGCAGAACGAGTTCTTCGGCGAGGCCTTGCGTGACAAGTTGATCTACTACCCGACTGTGACCCGTGAGCCGTTCGAGAACGAAGGTCGCCTGACCGACCTGATGCGCAGCGGCAAGCTGTTCAGCGACATCGGTCTGCCACCGATCAACCCGCAAGACGACCGCGCCATGCTGTGCGGCAGCCCGAGCATGCTCGACGAGACCAGCGAAGTGTTGAACAGCTTCGGCCTGAAAGTGTCGCCGCGGATGCGCGAGCCGGGTGATTACCTGATCGAGCGAGCGTTCGTCGAGAAGTAAGCACACCGCATCACTGAAAAGCCCCCATTGCCTGTGCAGGCAATGGGGGCTTTTTTATGCCCAATGCAAACCTTGTAGGAGCTGTCGAGTGAAACGAGGCTGCGATCTTTTGATCTTGTTTTTTAAAAGCAACATCAAAAGATCGCAGCCTCGTTTCACTCGACAGCTCCTACAGGTTGGAGGCGGGAATGACTTCAAGGACGCGAATTACACCCGCCTCGGGATAATGCCAGCGTACGTCCAGGTCCCAGAACTGCGCGCCGTATTCCCGTTCGGGTGTAGGAATCTGATACGCCGGACGTGGGTCTTGTGCCAGGCATTGCTCGATCAGCGCCACCAGCGGTTCTTCAAGGCGCTGAGCATGGCTGTGAGCCTGTTGCAGCGCTGAGTCCGTCCACTGCACGGGAATCAGCTGCGGCGCAGCGCTGGCGATGCTGTTGGAGGCCGTATCGATGATGTCGGCGTAAGGCACGTAGGGTTTGATGTCGAGAATCGGTGTGCCGTCCAGCAGGTCGATGCCGGATATCCACAGGCGATTGGCTTCAACCTTGTCCAGTTTGACCACTGACTGGCCGATGCCATTGGGGCGATGCGTCGCGCGGGTGGCGAACACGCCCATGGATTTGTTACCGCCGAGGCGAGGAGGGCGGACTTTCAGCCGTGGCTTTTCTTCCAGTGCCTGATGAAACAGGAACAGCAGCCACACGTGGCTGACCTGTTCCAGACCTTGCACCGCATCGCCCTGATCGAACGGCGCCACCAGTTCCAGTACGCCGCGAGCGGCCGGGGCCAGTTGTGGCTGGCGCGGGATGGCGAACTTCTCCTTGAAGCAGGAGCGCACAAAGCCGATGGGGGAGACGCTGTAGGTCATGGTCTGGGGTCGAGGCGGGGTGAGGGCGGGCATGATAACCCGAGCGACCGTCGGACCGGTGGTGCCTGTCTATCCGTCATCGCGAGCAAGCTCGCTCCCACAGGGAAACGCGGTCAAATGTGGGAGCGAGCTTGCTCGCGATGGCCGCACCGCCGACTTTAGAGACTGAACCCGCCATCCAAAGGGATGATATTGCCGGTCATGTAGGCGCCGGCCGTACTCGCCAGACTGATCGCCAGCGCCGCCATCTCTTCCTCCCGGCCCCAGCGTTTCATTGGAATCAACGCCGTGTCGTCGGCCAACGCCTGCTCATCATTGCCAATGTGCTGAGTCATCTTGCTCGGAAAACGCCCCGGTGCGATGACGTTGACATTGATGTGCTGGCTCACCAGCTCCCGCGCCAGAATCCGCGACAGTTAATGCAGGGCCGCCTTACTCGGTCCATAGGCATATGCCTGCTCGCCAAAAGATGAAATTCCCGCCACTGAACCGATATTGATAATTCGCGCCGGATTCGCTGCCGAACCGGCCTTGCGCAGCAGCGGCAAAAACTGCTGAATGCAGTTGAACACCGAGGCCACGTTCAGCTGCATGACCTTTTCCCAGCCCTTGACCGGGTAGCTCTCCAGCGGCGCACCCCACGTAGTGCCGGCGTTGTTCACCAGAATATCCAGATGAGTGATCAGCTCGCCCAGTCGCGTAGCCAGCTCAAGTACGCCTTCTTCGGTGGCCAGGTTGGCCGTCACTCCGTGGCAACGACCGAATGCGCTCAATTCATCGGCCGTTTGCTGACAGGCTTCGGCATCCCGGGCGCAGACGTATACGGTGGCGCCAGCCTCGACAAAAGCCTTGGCGATCATTTTGCCGATACCGCGGGTGCCGCCGGTCACCAGAGCGGTGCGGCCTTGCAGGGAAAAATACGGGTGCATGGCGAATCCTGAGAGCTGAGGGTCAATACACCCTAGTCGTCAGCCGCGGGAAGCGGAGCCACTATTTTTGCGAGGAATGAGGGTCTATACGGTCTTGTAGGTGCTGTCGAGTGCAACGAGGCTGCGATCTTTTGATCTTGTTTTTTAAAATCAAAGTCAAAAGATCGCAGCCTCGTTGCTCTCGACAGCTCCTACACAGTAGATCCGTCTCGCACGTTATTGCGGGCGAACGCGCAGGGTCAGGCCCTTGAGGAAGTTGCGCAGCAACTGGTCGCCGCACGGACGGTAGTTGGTGTGGCCGAACTTGCGGAACAGCGCGCTCAGCTCAGGCTTGGACACCGGGAACTCGGAGGCCTTGAGGATGGCGTGCATGTCGTCTTCTTTCAGTTCGAAAGCCACACGCAGTTTCTTCAGGATGATGTTGTTGGTCACCGGCACTTCGATCGGCTGTGGCGGACGGCTTTCGTCCTTGCCGCGCTTGAAGATCACCAGGCCATCGAGGAAATGCGCAATGACTTCATCCGGGCAGCGTACGAAGCCTTCCTCGTCTTCCTCTTTCTTGTCGAGGTACGTCACCAGGTCTTCCAGGGCCACGTCCATGCCGCCGAGCTTGATGATCTCGATGACTTTCTTGTCGCTGATGTCGAGCATGTAGCGCACGCTGCGCAGTACGTCGTTATGAATCATGGTGTGCAGTCCTGATATTCAGCAGTGGGCGCCGCATAAACAGCGGCGCCAAAATGTATGGCGGCGTGAAAAGTCTTAGAACTTCTCTTTGCCGGACAGGTAGCGCCATTGCCCCAACGGCACTTTGCCGATGGACACGCCGCCAATGCGGATGCGGCGGATGGCGACGACCTTCAGGCCTACGGCCTGGCAGAACAGGGCGATGACGCCCGGTTGTGGGTTCTTCATCGCAAAACGCAGGCGGTTTTCGTTCTGCCAGCTGGCTTTGACCGGCGGCAGTTCCTTGCCCTTGTAGGTCAGGCCGTGGTTCAGGCGGTTGAGGCCGTGAGCCACCATGTCACCTTCAACTTCGACCACATACTCTTGCTCGATCTTGGCGGAGTCGGCAGTGAGTTTGCGCAGGATCTTCCAGTCCTGGGTGAACACCAAAAGACCGCTGGCGTTGGCCTGCAGGTCGGTGCTGGCGGTCAGCCGCAGGAAGTGGCCCTTGAGCGGACGTTTGCTGAAGCGGTGTTCTTCGCTCAAGGTCTCGGCGCTGATCGTTGCCATGGCCGTTTCCGCATCCATGCCCACGGGCACGTTCAGCAGGATGGTCACCGGTTCCGGCGCCGTGGCCTTGGCTTCTGGATCAAGCTCGACTTTCTGGTTCTCGACCTTGAACTGCGGCTCGTCGATGACTTCACCGTCCACGGTGACCCAGCCGCCCTCGATGAACAGCTCAGCCTCCCGACGGGAACAGCCGACGAGTTCGATGAGGCGTTTGGAGAGACGAATCGGGTCAGTCATGACAGGGCCGTAACAAAAAAGGGGTGGGCATTGTACCTGCGTGGCGCCGGTTAATCCCGGCTCCATTTGCCGCATTTGCTTTTAATGTGGGAGCGGGCTTGCTCGCGAATGCGGTAGATCAGTCAATTTATCTGTTGAATGGCACACTGCATTCGCGAGCAAGCCCGCTCCCACATTGTTCGATGTTGTGTCAGCCATTGCGTGTCAATTGTTGTGCCCGACGCAAACGCATATGCAGCAGCGGATAAGGCTGGCCCATGCCATCGACTTCCGAGCGACCGATCACCTCAAAGCCTTGCTTGAAGTAGAACCCCAGCGCCTGCGGGTTCTGTTCGTTGACGTCCAGTTCATCGGCATTCAGGTGTTCCATCGCATAGCGTAGCAACTGCTTGCCCAGGCCCTGACCACGGTGAGCAGGGTCGATGAAAAGCATTTCGATCTTGCCCGCTGCGATCCCGGCGAACCCGGTGATGCGCTGGCGCGGGTCTTTGGTGCAGATCAGCATCACCGCATCGAGGTAGCGCGTCAGCACCAGGTTCTTCAGCAGTTCAATGTAGCTGTCCGGCAGAAAGTCATGGGTGGCGCGCACCGAGGCTTCCCAGACCTGAGTGAGTTCTTCGTAGTCGCTCTGTTTCGGCGTGTGGATGACCGAATGTTGGCGCATGGCCGGCTGCCCCTTTTGCAGTTGATGATGCGAATCCTTTCTCCTACAAAACGATAGACGTAAAAAAGCCCCGCATCTCGTCAAGAGAGCAGGGCTTTTCGTATTTTTTGCGTTTAGATCTGTTCAGCCCACAGGTCGTATTCGTCGGCGTCGGTCACTTTGCACCAGACTTTATCGCCTGGTTTGAGGTTGCTGCCGTTGTCGATGAACACATTGCCGTCGATTTCCGGGGCATCGAAGAAGCAGCGGCCGACTGCACCTTGCTCGTCGACTTCGTCGACCAATACTTCGATTTCACGGCCGACGCGCATTTGCAGACGAGCCGAACTGATCGCTTGCTGGTGCGCCATGAAGCGATCCCAGCGGTCTTGCTTGACGTCGTCCGGCACGATGGCCGCGTCCAGCAGGTTGGCCGGTGCGCCTTCGACCGGCGAATACTGGAAGCAGCCGACGCGATCGAGTTGCGCTTCGGTCAGCCAGTTCAGCAGGTACTGGAAGTCTTCTTCGGTTTCGCCAGGGAAGCCGACGATGAAGGTCGAACGGATGATCAGGTCCGGGCAGATTTCGCGCCAGTTCTTGATGCGCGCCAGGGTCTTGTCTTCGAAGGCCGGGCGTTTCATCGCTTTCAGGACTTTCGGGCTGGCGTGCTGGAAGGGGATGTCCAGGTACGGCAGGATTTTCCCGGCGGCCATCAGCGGAATCAGCTCGTCGACGTGCGGGTACGGGTAAACATAGTGCAGACGAACCCAGACGCCGAGGGTGCTCAGGGCTTCACAGAGTTCGGTCATGCGGGTTTTCACCGGCGCGCCGTTCCAGAAACCGGTGCGGTACTTCACGTCAACACCGTAAGCGCTGGTGTCTTGCGAGATCACCAACAGCTCTTTGACGCCGGCCTTGACCAGGCGCTGGGCTTCGTCCAATACATCACCGACTGGACGGCTGACCAGTTTGCCGCGCATCGACGGGATGATGCAGAAGCTGCAGCTGTGGTTGCAGCCTTCGGAAATTTTCAGGTAGGCGTAGTGGCGCGGGGTCAGCTTGATGCCTTGCGGCGGCACCAGGTCGATCAGCGGGTTGTGATCCTGACGCGGTGGCACGGCGTCGTGCACGGCGTTGACCACTTGCTCGTATTGCTGCGGGCCGGTCACGGCCAGCACACTTGGGTGCACCTTGCGAATGTTGCCTTCTTCGACGCCCATGCAGCCGGTCACGATGACCTTGCCGTTTTCCTTGATGGCTTCGCCGATCACTTCCAAAGATTCAGCCTTGGCCGAGTCGATGAAGCCGCAGGTATTGACCACCACGACGTCAGCGTCCTGATAAGTGGACACAACGTCATAGCCTTCCATGCGCAGCTGGGTAAGGATGCGCTCGGAGTCGACCAGTGCTTTGGGGCAACCCAGGGATACGAAGCCAACCTTTGGATTGGCCGGCGCAGAAGTGGTGGACATGTCTAACCTCGGTATTTGTGACGCCTCCAGCCGAAGACGGCAAGGCGACAGACGGGCGCTTTGCTGCGCCTCTGATCAAAAAGTGCGCAATTCTAGCGATGAGAGGCGCACTTGACCAGCTTTATGCAGGGAAATACGACGAGTGCTGCGCTATGCTTCGCGCCGTTACGCTTTACCGATTTTTTACAGCCAACAAAACGTCTGTAACCTTAAGTAAAACAGCGCATGCTGCACGGCAAAGCATAGTGCTTCTTATAAGAAGTCCGGGTCTGAGTAGTAGGAGTTTTGGATGGGGCAGGCAAGTAGTCAGACGGCGGGCTCTGAGCATTCGGCGGCAAAGCCGATCGGCATGCTGGTCGCGGCGGTCGGGGTGGTTTATGGCGATATCGGCACGAGCCCGCTATACACCCTCAAAGAAGTGTTTTCCAGTGCCTATGGCGTGCCCGTCAATCATGACGGCGTGCTGGGGATTCTGGCGCTGATCTTCTGGTCGCTGATCTGGGTCGTGTCGATCAAGTACATGATGTTCGTACTGCGCGCCGACAACCAGGGCGAAGGCGGGATCATGGCCTTGACCGCTTTGGCTCGACGGGCCGCAGCGGGGCATCCGAAGTTGCGTAGTTTGCTGGTGGTCTGCGGGCTGATCGGCGCGGCGTTGTTCTACGGCGACAGCATGATCACCCCGGCGATTTCCGTGCTCTCGGCGATTGAAGGCCTGGGGCTGGCATTCGACGGCATCGACCATTGGGTGGTGCCGCTGTCGTTGGTCGTGCTGGTGGCGCTGTTCCTGATTCAGAGTCACGGTACCGCGCGGATCGGCATTCTGTTCGGGCCGATCATGGTCACCTGGTTTGTGGTGCTGGGGGCGCTGGGTGTCTATGGCATTCTGCAGCACCCGGAAGTGTTGCACGCGATGAACCCTATGTGGGGCGTGCGCTTCTTCATGGACCACCCGGGCATGGGCGTGACGATCCTCGGCGCGGTGGTGCTGGCGTTGACCGGTGCCGAAGCGCTGTACGCCGACATGGGCCACTTCGGTCGCAAGCCGATCGCCCGTGCATGGTTCATCCTTGTGCTGCCGGCACTGGTGCTGAACTACTTCGGCCAGGGGGCGCTGCTGCTCGGTGATCCGGAAGCCGCGCGCAACCCGTTCTATCTGTTAGCACCGAGCTGGGCGCTGATTCCATTGGTGGGATTGTCGACCATGGCCACGGTGATTGCCTCCCAAGCGGTGATTTCCGGTGCGTTCTCCCTGACCCGTCAGGCGATCCAGCTCGGCTACATTCCGCGCATGCACATTCGACACACCTCCAGCGCCGAACAAGGCCAGATCTACATTGGCGCGGTGAACTGGGCGCTGATGGTCGGCGTGATTCTTCTGGTGTTGGGTTTCGAATCCTCCGGCGCGCTGGCCTCGGCCTATGGCGTGGCGGTGACTGGCACCATGCTGATGACCAGCATTCTGGTATCGGCGGTGATATTGCTGCTGTGGAAATGGCCTCCGGTCCTCGCGGTTCCGCTGTTGCTTGGTTTCCTGTTTGTGGACGGTCTGTACTTCGCTGCCAACGTGCCGAAAATCATTCAGGGCGGGGCGTTCCCGGTGATCGCCGGTATCGTGCTATTTGTGCTGATGACCACCTGGAAACGCGGCAAGCAACTGCTGGTCGATCGTCTCGACGAGGGTGGCTTGCCGCTGCCGATCTTCATCAGCAGCATCGCCGTGCAACCACCGCATCGCGTTCAGGGCACTGCCGTGTTCCTGACCGCTCGCCCGGATGCCGTGCCTCATGCCCTGTTGCACAACCTGCTGCATAACCAGGTGCTGCACGAGCAAGTGGTGCTGCTGACGGTGGTGTACGAAGACATCCCGCGTGTGCCTGCATCCCGGCGTTTTGAGGTGGATGCCTACGGCGAAGGTTTCTTCCGGGTGATCCTGCACTTTGGCTTCGTCGACGAGCCGGACGTGCCGCAAGCGCTGAAGCTGTGTCATCTCGATGACCTGGACTTCAGCCCGATGCGCACCACCTACTTCCTTAGCCGCGAGACGGTTATCGCCTCCAAACTCGAAGGCATGGCGCGCTGGCGCGAGGGGCTGTTCGCCTTCATGTTGCAGAACGCCAACGGTAATCTGCGCTTCTTCAATTTGCCGTTGAACCGGGTGATTGAGCTGGGGACGCAGGTAGAGATGTAAGCCACAACAAAAAGCCCCCGTGCCATTGAGGTAGCGGGGGCTTTTTTGTGGGCGGCGCATTTCCCTGAAGGCAATGAAGATCCCTTGTGGGAGCGAGCTTGCTCGCGATGGCGATCTGTCAGTCGACATCGATTGTGATTGCTAGTCCGTCATCGCGAGCAAGCTCGCTCCCACAGGGGATGTGCGGTGTTTGCACGTATTCCGTCTCTGCTCCTTTACTTGCTTTCGGGCAGCTATTTTTTAGATTCGGCTTTTGTCCGGGCAGGTGGCGCTAGCGGCGTCAGTACCTTCACCACATCATCAATCACGGCCTTACTCATTGCCGTCAGGTAATGCGCGGCCCAGGCGTGTCGGTCGGTGTCGCGGGCGTAGGCAGCATCTTTAGTCAGCTCCTTGGCAAGGAACAGAAAATCAGAGGCCATGGCTAGCGCATCGCCGAGGGGTACGTCTCGACTGACACGGAACAGTGCCTGGTTCGAGCAGTAGATGAAGGGGGTGAGGCCGATGGTTTTCAGATCTGTGGGTGTGGACGGATTTGTTTTGCTCATTGTTTCGCTCCTTAAAACGAGGAGCTGCCGCATTCGTTACCACACGAATGGGTGGCAGCTGTACGCAGGGTGGTAAACCGGAGGAGCAAAGGAGCCGGCAGACCCGAAGGTCTCCCACGCACAGCCGCCATAACACAGGATTACAGACGTAAAAACGCACGAAATCGTGATGGGAGCGGTGTTGCACTTTGCCTAACCGGGTTACCACACCCGATCGCTGAATGGTCAGCGACGTCCGGAGAGTATCCCGTCGAAGAAAAGCGCAACAAGGCATCAAAGTGCCCAAACGCGAGATTCGGAGTTTGCCTACAAGGTCTGCGGGCGTCATCCGATATTGCGACACCTTAAGTAAACGAAGTTAAACATGGCGAGAGGATTTAGAAATTGTTCGGTTCGCTTTTTTTGTAGGCGTGAAACACGCAGGTTGATCAGTTCGCGTTTTTTGCAGCTTGCCGTATGTCGAATTCGACGCAATACTCTGCGTAGAACTGTGTGTTCAAATTTGCATGATTGTGTAGAGAGGTGAGTATGACGGCATTACTGGAACGTGCTGACCAAGCGATATCGGTGACTGCAATGGTCAGGGGGTTCAGCGCAAGGCTCAAAGAGATTTCCAGCCGAGCCACCGAGCGGCTGGTCATTTTCAAGGACAATCAGCCCGCAGCGGTCATTATCAATGTCGATGCGTATCAGGAAATGCTCGATGAACTTGAAGATCTGAGGGTTGAAGCGGCCGCTCGGGAGCGACTGATCGGTTTTGATCAGAGCAAGGCAGTCAGCCACGACGATTTGCGGGCGCGGTACGCCAGGAAAGACTAAAGGAGCTGTGGATGGTTTGGGGCGTTATCTATCATCCGGAGGTTCAGAAGGATCTGGATCTGTTGGGAGCTGTGGCAGCGAACCGCATTCTTGATGTCATCGAAGAGCGGATTATCAATGGTGAGCCGGACAAGAGCGGCAAACCCCTAAGAGCCAGTCTTGCAGGCTGTAGACGGATCCGAATAGGCGACACGCGAATTGTTTATCGAGTCGATGGCAAGGCGATTCAGGTATTGATCGTTGCCGTTGGTGCTCGACGTGACGAAGAGGTCTACGGCGCGGCAGAGCGTCGTCTCTAACCAAAAAGCCCCCGCTACCGTAAGGTAACGAGGGCTTTTTCAGCAGGACTCAGATCACTCCTGAGCCGCCGTCTCCTTCGCTTGACGCTTCTCGATCACATCAACCAACCGCTGAGCCAGCGCCGGATAGTTCTCGTCGAAGTGGTGACCACCCGGCAGTTTCATCGCCTCGCCAACCGCGGTCTTGTCGGTACAGCCGCTCTCGTCGACTTCCTCTTCGCCGTAGATGCATACCACTTTCTCCGGCGGCAGTTTGGCCATTTCCGGGCCGGTGGCGGCTTCTTTGCCGGCGTTGCCGAGCCAACCCTCGACTTCGATTTCGAAGCTGCCGGTGCGGGCGAAGGCCAGCAGGATGATTGCGTCGACACGCTGCTGTTCCGATGCCTCCAGGCGGTTGTAGATCGCTGGCAGGACGTCGGCGCCGAACGAGTAACCGGTCAGGATGAAGCGCTTGGAGCCCCATTTCTGCCGGTAGTGCTGCATCAGCTCGGCGAGGTCCAGGGCGCTTTGCTCGGGGCTCTTGTGCTGCCAGTAGTAGCGCAGGGTGTCGATGCCGACCACCGGGTAGCCGATCTTCGCCATCTCGCCCGCTACGTCGCGGTCCAGGTCGCGCCAGCCGCCGTCACCGGACAGGAACAGGGTCACGGTGTCCTTGGCTTGGCCGGCGGGCACTTCGACCACCGGGATCTGCAAGCCGCCAGCGGCTTTATCGCCGCCAACGAGGATCTTGCGCAGTTCGTTGTTCAGCACTTGCGGCAGGTTGATGTCGTAGTCACTGATGCTGGTTTCGGCATTGGGTTGGTCGCGTACGAAGCCGGCGCTGGTGTCGTCCGGGTTGTCGTTCCAGGCCACCAGCCAGTGCCCGTGAGCGGCGCTTTTCGGTAGCAGGTGAGTGCAACCGGGTCTTTCCAGGGCCAGGTCCACCGAAACGGCCTGGGCCTTGTCACTCTTCTGCTCGGACAACCAGCGCCATGCCAGCACGGCGCCAGGGCCGATGCCGCTGACCAGGGTTGCCGGGCCTTTGAGTTCTCTCAGGGCCGATTGCAGGGCGCGACTTTGCAGCAGGCAGTCTTTGGGCAGGATCACCTGAACAATCTGCGCCGAGCCGGCGCGGCTCAGGGTCATCAACTGTTTGTTGCTGAGCTTCTGCTCTTCATTTACCGCCACCAGCACCTGCGCGCGTGGCGTGTTGCCGGGGATGACGCGGGTCATCGCGGCGCCATCGGCCGGCGTCAGCTGTTCGAGGGTCGGTTCGGGTGCCGGGCGTTTCAGGTACCAGTAACCGCCACCGAGAATCAGGGCCAGCACTACCAGTGTGGCCAGTACGTACCGCAAGGAGCGTTGAATCATCAGCGTTTCACCAATCCAGTCAAGCCACCCGCAATCAGGGCAGCAGTGTCGGCCAGGGCAACCAGCGGATCGAGTCCGGCGGGCACGGCCATATAACGGGGTTCCCAGTCAGGCTGGAATTTGTCTTTGAAACGGCGCAAGCCTTGAAAGTTGTAGAGCTGCTCACCACGGCGGAAAACCATCGAGCCCAGACGCTGGGTCAGGGGTGCACCACGACGGGGTTGCAACCCCGACAGCGGCACCATGCCCAGGCTGAAGCGCGCGTATCCATGATTTTTATAATGTTGAATCAGGCCGACCATCATGAACTCCATGGTCAGCTTGGGGGCATCCGGGTGCGCGCGCATCAGGTCGAGGCTGGCCAGTTCATGGCCGTAAGTCTCGAGCAGGTTGGCGAATGCCACCGGGCGCCCTTCGAAACGAATCACCGCGACGCGGAAATGTTTGAGGTAATCATCGCTGAAACGGCCGAGCGAGAAGCCTTTCTCGCGCACGTTCTTGCCGGTCAGCCAGGCATCGGAAATTACCTTGAGCTCATCCATCGGTGCTTGCCCTGGATCAAAGATCTCCAGCGACAGGCCATCGCGAGTGCCGCGGTTCCAGGTGTAGCGCAGGTCTTTCATCTCTTTGCCTTTGGCCTCGAGATCAAAGCGAAGCAGATCGACCCGGGCTTCTTCGCCGAGCTTGATCGCGGTCAGGCCGATGTCCATGTAGTACGGCAGGTTCTCGGCGCGCACTTGATAGAACACAGGACGGGCGTGGTGGATGTCGCAGAGGTCGCGGAACTGCCAGATCATTTCCGCCCGTTGCTGGGTCGGACCGATCGGGTCATACAAGGCCACCAGGCTGCGACCACGGCGTGCGTACATCAGGAACGCCTGGTCGTTGGGGTGAAACAACAGCGCCTTGTCACCGGTCAGGGCGAGGCCGCCATCCGGTTGTGCGGAGGCCATGAGGATCTTTACCGCGCGACCCAGTTCATCGGGTGTTGGCAAATGAATAATCGGGCGCGCGGTGCGCAGCAGCCAGGTCAGGGACACCACCACCAGCAGCACGGCGGCGCCGAGCAGCGAGCGCAAGCCACGCGGGGCATCGGCGTCGAGGGTGAACTGCCACCAGAGCTGATGGCTATACGGGACGTCCTGATAGGCGAACAGCAGCAGCCAGATCGACGCACCGAGTACGCACAGGCTGGCCACCAGATACAGCGGCGAGAACGGCACCTCGGTCAGACGGCTCGGGCGATAGAACGAGCTGCGGAAAACCCCCAGCAGGCTCGCAGTCAGGGTCAGTAGGCAGGCTTCTTCCCAGTCGAAACCCTTGAGCAGAGAGAGCAAAGCGCCGACCAGCAACAGAATGGTGGTCAGCATCCACGCGGCGGACAGCCGACGGCGCAAGCCTTGAGCGAGCAGCAGGCAGAGGACGCCGGCCAGGCTGGCGCCGAAGTGCGAGGCGTCGACCAGTCGGTGCGGAATCAGAAAACCGATGTGTTCCAGGCGGGTGTCGATTTCCGGGGTCACACCGGAGAACAGCAAAACGACACCGGACAGAAACACCAGTACCGCGAGGATCGGTGCGGCCAGACCAGAGGCTGCGCGCAGTGTCTGACGTGTCTGAAACAGGCGCTGGCCTTCATTGATCAACAAGAACACACAGGCCACCAGCAAGGGCAGCACGACATAGATCAGGCGATAGAGCAGAAGCGCGGCGGCCAGTGGTGCGGCGCCGAGTGTGTCGGCGAAGGCGGCCAGCAGGATGGCTTCAAATACGCCGACACCGCCGGGCACATGGCTGAGTACGCCTGCGGCCAGGGCCAGCAGGTACACCAGCAGGAACGCACCGAAGGGCGGTGCTTCCGGCAGCAACAGATAAAGCACGGTCGCGGCGGCGGCCACGTCCAGGGCGGTGATGATCAATTGCAGGAAGGTCAGGCGGCGGCCGGGGAGACGCAAGGTGCGGCGTCCGACCTTGACCAGCAGGTTGTCCGGGGAAGGCTGGTCCGGAAGGCGACGGCGGTAGATGCCGATGGCCAATACGCTGAAGAGCAGCAAGACGGCCGCGGCAACGATGCCCAGCAAACCTTCGGACAGTCCCAGGGCAGCCGAGGCGGCCGGCAGGTTGCTGAGGGTCGCGAGGGCGGCCAGTGGGGGCAGGGCGCAGCCGAGCGAAAGGCTGGCGAACAGCGTCATATGGGCGACGTCCGAAGCCCCCAAACCATGACGTGCATATAAACGGTAGCGGACCGAGCCCCCCGAGAGCATCGACAGGCCGATGGCATTGCCAATGGCAAAGGCGGTGAAGCCGCCCAGCGCCAGGATTCGCGGTGCCAGTGTCACACCTGCGTAGCGGCTGGCGGACCATTCGTACCCGAGCAGAATGATGAAGCCGATCACGGTCGCCGCCAGTGCGCCCAGCAGTGCCGGTTTCGGAACTTCGAGAATCGAGTCATGCAAAGCGTACAGGTCGAGTTCGCTCAGCAGATGACGACAGGCAATCAGCGCGATAGCGAACAACAGCAAAGTGACCGCCAGGCCGATAGGCTGACGATATTTGCTGACCAGATCCAGCAAGCGCAGACGCTCGGCCTTGATCGGTTGTGTCGCTGTGACGGTGTCTTGTGGATCAGACGAGTTGGCGCGCATCAATCACCTCTTGGATTGTGCGCGACAGGATGGGGGTATCCAGCCAAGTTACCAATCCCTGTAGAAAAAAATAATCACAAATATTAACGCCTCTCACCGGCTATCGGCGATGGTACGTCATCAGTCGTAGAGGGTTCTGTCTGTGGCTCAGCAAAGTCTGGGCTCAGAGCATCGGTGATCCTGAACGGCTCGCTACACAGTGGCAGATCATTGTTGCGAAAGGAATTTTTCAACAGATACAAAAAAGGCCACTCTTTCGAGTAGCCTTTTTTGATGTTTGGTTGCGGGAGCCGGATTTGAACCGACGACCTTCGGGTTATGAGCCCGACGAGCTACCAGACTGCTCCATCCCGCGTCTG